>MKUM01000018.1 GCA_001897825.1 Candidatus Amoebophilus sp. 36-38 | reverse complement strand
GGGAATAGTTAAATTTTGTTTTATCATCTGTTTCTATGATTAATGTTAAATCCTAGCCTTAATTTATCCCTCTTTTGCAAGTAAAACAAGTCTTGTCCTCCTATTTCTATACTTGTGGGTAGTAGTAAGGACGCGTGTGCCAGCATGGGTTTTTCACTTGTGCGACTGAAGAAAGAATGAAAGAGCAAAATAAGTAGAAAATACAAATTTTTTGTGGCTACTGCTATCGTGTAAAAGTGAGATCGATTTATAATAATACTATAATTTGAGTCGTTTGGGATTGGCACAAGTGAAAAACACTTGCGCCATAAAGGGACGAAACTAAGTTCCGCGCTAGAGAAGGGTTTATACAGCAATTTTTTTCACTTGTGCTATCTCAACTAAACGAATTAGCTCTTCTTCTTTTCAATCAGTTGCCTTATCGCATCATTTGCTGCCCGATCTAACGGCGTCTTCCCATCTCGGTCTACTATATCTGTCCTAGCACCTTTTGCTAATAAAATCTCTACTATTCCTATATGCCCCTGAGCAGCGGCTAGATATAACGGCGTAGCATCATCTCCACCTTGTTGGACATTTATATCAATTTCCTTATTCTCTACCAAAGCAGTTACTAGTAGCCTATCACCTTTAAAAGAGGCTATATGTAATACGGTATTACCTAACTTATCCTGCTTATTTATATCAATATGCTTATTTTTAACCAATGCTTGTATAGATGCTAATTGTTTCTCACGAACCGCTAAATGAAGTGGGGTCAAACCAGTATTATTTGTTGCATTTACATCAGCACCGTTCTGTAATAAAAATTGTATGATATCCCGATCTCCCATTTCCGCAGCTTCATGAAGGGCAGTTATATTAGCCTTAGATGGATCTTTTTTATTAATATCTATCTTTTCTCGATTCTTGCTAATACCCACAAGTACATTCGTTAGCAAGGTAAATCCGTCTTTTTCACTAGCTGTAATCATCTTTTTAATCCTCTTCTTAGAAACAGATTTTCCCCGATTAGGAGGAGATGGAGGCGAATCAGGAATAGGATTAGGAACACTATCAGTAGGATTAGGGGCACTATTAGCAGGGGCAGAAGAATCATTAGAAGAGTTAGCTCTTGGAGTAGATGGGCTACTAGAACCCGATTTATTATTCTTACAGTTAACTAAAAGCACCACTATTAGTGGTATGCATATAACGCTTCGTATTATTTTATAAGCATGTTTAGTATATTTTTGTAGCATAAGTTTGGCATTGGATACTTAGGGAATTATTGAAGTGTTTTTTATCTAAGTACAGGAAAGGAGTTACTATACTTGGTACCACTTAAAAACTGACTTACATGTAATGTAGCTAACTGTCTGTACCCATTTACTCTTATATATAAGATAAAAAAGGTAACCGGAAATAAAAAATAATCTATGCTTGTGTAGAGATAGGATTTTGCTTTATCCTAATCCTAGCACACACGAGCCACCCTGCGCCAGCAAAGGGATATTGGTAATCAATCGGTAAGATCAAGCAATAGCTAGAACTTCAGAACCATCGAATTATCTCTTTAGTTAACAAAAACTTATTGACTTAGTTCAAGTCGTTATATATTTGCTACTGTTAGCTTCTTAATGAAGCTATTTAATTCTTAAAACACAAATTCAAAATAAATATAGTATGAAAAAAATCCTATTATTAATTAATTGTTTATTACTAGCTCTTGGAAGCATGGTTTATGCAAAAGCACCCGCAGCTAGAGCAAAGTATAAAGGATCAAGCAACAATATGGAACAAATAAAGTTTGGTCCTCAGGTAGGAGGATTGGGAATATTATCAGATAAAGTAGGATTCTTTGGTGAGTATGCATTAACTGAGAAACTGGGAATGCAAGCAGACTTATTATATTTTACTAATACATACTACATAGATTCAATCGATATAAGTAATGGAAAATCAGCCCTTGTTCAATTAGACTACATTAACATACCCATTATTTTAAGAATGTATCCTGGGAGTGATAGACAATTTTGCTGGCTCATTGGAACTCACTTGGGTTACCTAATCAGAGGGAAATTTAAATTCAGCGATGAGAATAATTTAGATCCTATTAATAATACTGAAAAATTTAAAAACGTATTTCAAGAAATCGGGTTTACTAACCTTAAAGATGTAGAAGAACAAGATAAAATCAGAAAATTCCAATTCGGTATTGTAGTAGGTTTTGACTACGAATTTGGATTTGGTTTAATACTAGGATTAACCTATACTAAAGACCTAATAGATATAATAAAATCAGAAAAATCCTTTTATAATTGGACCTTACAACCTACCCTAGGTTATAATTTTGGTAAATTATTATAATAATTTCTAATGCTTCAACTCCCTGGTACTATGAAAATTAGTATCAGGGAGTAAGCTTATCAAAATATCACCAATCACCCCAAATAGGCATACAACACCCAGCAAGATAGTCTAAGCCAATAGCATAAACTGCCTAGACTTTATACCAGACATCAAAATAGTCAGGTTTTAGAGGCAGAACTGTCAAACCACCCGTGATTAAACAACTCAAAAAACGATTTAAAGCTACCTGGCCCATACCAAATCAAGGAGTAAAAAACCAGATTCAACACAAAGAAAAATTTAAGCCAAAAAGTGATATAACTATTGTTAAAATTAATTTAACTTGCTAAATTAAAACTTAAGACTAGCTAAAAACACAATATTTCTCAACGAATCTGCATAACGGATTACTTCGAATGAATAAACATAAACTAAGTTTTTTAGTATTTATTAGCTGTTTGTTATTCTCCAATAAAGCGATAGCCAATCCCGAAGGTAATTTTGTCTTACATCATATAGCCGATGACCACGAATGGCATTTTGCTACCATTGGCAACACCCATCTTACCCTTCCTTTACCCATTATTATCATTTCTAAAGATCGGGGATTAGAAATTTTTTCTTCTAACCAATTTTTGGATGAAAAACACCAGCGAACAACTTACAAAGGTTATCTGATAGATGATCATAATAAGCTCATATCTACAGATAAGGAGCATACATTTTGCGATCTATCTATTACTAAAAGCATTGCTTCTATGATGATTAGTATGGTTATACTAACACTCATTGTGATAGCCGCTGCCAAGCGATATAAACAAAATATATATGCGATACCGCGTGGTTTTTGGGGATTTTTAGAACTAATCATTTGCTTTGTAAGAAATGAAATAGCCATTCCTAATATTGGTATAAAGATGCATATGCGTTTTATGCCTTACTTACTAACTATATTCTTCTTTATTTGGCTTAACAACCTAATGGGCATTTTACCTGGGGCTGCTAATGTAACAGGTAATATATCAGTAACGTTGGTACTGGCTTTTTTCACGTTTATGATGACTACCATCTATGGCAACAAGTATTACTGGGGGCATGTGTTTAACCCACCAGGCATCCCTAAATGGCTTTTACCTATTATGATTCCTATAGAAGTAGTAGGATTATTTATCAAGCCTATTTCGTTGATGATTCGGCTTTTCGCGAACATTACGGCAGGACATATTATACTTTTAAGTATAATTGGACTTATATTTGCTTTTCAAACAGCATGGGCAGGAATAGTAACCGTACCATTTGGTATTTTTATGTTTTTATTAGAACTCATGGTTGCCTTCTTACAAGCCTATATATTTACGCTTTTATCTGCTATATATTTGGGTATGGCAGTAGAGTCACATGATTAAATTATATGTAAATATCTTATTTGTATAACTTTTAAATAAATTTTTTTATGAATCATTTTGGATTGTTACTTGACGCAAGTTTAGCATTAGTAGGAGCTGGTATTGGTGCTAGTATTGTTGCTATAGCTGCTGGCTTTGGTATCGGGAAAATAGGAAGTTCTGCGATGGAAGCCATAGCTAGACAACCAGAAGCTAGTGGCAAAGTACAAACAGCCATGATTATTGCTTGCGCTTTGATTGAAGGAGTAGCTTTGTTTGCAGTACTTACTTGCCTACTGATTGCTACAAAATAGATATACCTATTGATAAAAGTATAACCCTTATGCTATGGAGTTAATAACACCTGATTTCGGGATTATATTCTGGCAAACCATCATATTACTATTTGTATTATTTATTTTGGGGAAATTTGCTTGGAAACCTATTCTGCAGACTCTTCAACAACGAGAAAGGAATATAGAGGAAGCCCTCAAGGGTGCTCAGGAGGCTAAAGAAATTTTAGCTCAAATGAAAGCAGAACAGGATCAGTTGCTAGAAAATTCAAGTAGAGAACGAGAAAAGATGGCCAATGAAGCAATAGTCACCAAAAATAGTATACTCGAAGCGGCTAAAATAGAAGCCCAGCATCTAAGCGACAAAGTTTTAAGAGATGCTAGAGAGACGATAGAAGTAGAGAAGACAATGGCCTTTGACAAACTCAAGCATGAAATAGGCGTGATATCTATACAAGTAGCTGAGAAATTACTAGCAAAAGAGTTGAACAAAGAAAATAAACAAGAAGATTTGGTGCGTAGACTAGTTAAAGAAACACACCTGAATTAATTTTCTCACTAATTTATACATAACCTAAGGTATTAAGCGTTAAAATAAATGCATATATCAAACCTAAAAGTAGCGTCTCAATATGCTAAATCTTTTTTAAAACAAGCTAAAGAGGCCGAAATAGTGGAACACGTTTATAGGGATGTATTGTTTTTAAAGAAGGTTGTTGAAGATAATAAAAATCTAGTCCAAGTTTTAAAAAGTCCTATCATCACCAATCAAAAAAAACTGTCTATTTTGGAAGCTCTTTTCAAAGCCAGAATACATAAGTTAACCTTTAACTTGCTTCGAGTAGTTAGCCACGCAAAAAGGGAAGCTATCTTGCCTGCTATCATGGAGGCATTCTTGGAACAATACTATGCTTATAAGAAGATTATCCTTGCTAGTGTTACAACCGCCTTTCAGTTATCGGATGATTTGATTGATTATTTCAAAGAGCTGGTTAAATCCCTGAAACCCTGTAAGGAGGTAATATTAACTGAATACACCAACCCTTCTATACAAGGGGGTTTTATACTTCGAGTAGCAGATCAACAGCTAGATAATAGCTTAGCCAATAAGTTACATGAATTAAACAAGCAATTTTCTATAGCTCAATATTAGCTAAGCTTGATACTATTAATTCTAAATGTAGATTATATAATAAATAAAAACCTATGGTAGATTTACAACCTGACGAAGTTGCGGCAGTACTTAAACAACAACTAGCCCATTTTAAAACGGATGCTGAATTAGAAGAGGTAGGTACCGTCTTACAAGTCGGAGATGGGGTTGTCCACATTTATGGGTTAACCCGCATACAAGTAGGCGAACTGATAGAATTTGAGAATGGGAAAAAAGCGCTAGCGCTCAACTTAGAAGAAAATAGTGTAGGAGCTGTTATCTTAGGAACTACAGAGGGGATTGAAGAAGGGAGTACAGCAAAACGAACCAAAAAGATCGCCGCTATTCAGGTAGGAGAAGGATTGATTGGCCGCGTAGTCAATACCCTCGGTGAACCTATAGACGGAAAAGGTCCTATTAAAGGTGAGCTGTTGGAAATGCCACTAGAACGTAAAGCACCAGGCGTACTTTATCGACAACCGGTTGCAGAACCCTTACAAACAGGTATCAAAGCTATAGATGCGATGATTCCTATCGGAAGAGGTCAAAGAGAGCTTATTATTGGAGATAGGCAGACTGGCAAAACTACCCTTGCATTAGATACCATCATTAACCAAAAGACCTTTTTTGAACAAGGTCGCCCTGTTTATTGTATCTACGTAGCTATAGGTCAAAAAGCTTCTACCATCGCTGGGGTTATGGCCGATTTAGAAAGATTTGGAGCCATGCAATATACTACGATCGTAGCCGCAACTGCTGCAACCCCTGCCCCACTTCAATACTTTGCACCTTTTACGGGTGCTACCATCGGAGAATATTTCAGAGATACCGGAAGACCTGCATTGGTCATTTATGACGACCTATCTAAACAAGCTGTTGCATATAGAGAAGTATCTTTATTACTGCGAAGACCTCCAGGAAGGGAAGCCTATCCAGGTGATGTCTTTTATCTACACTCTCGTCTGCTAGAAAGAGCAGCAAAAATCAATGCGAGTGATGAGATAGCAGAACAAATGAACGATTTGCCACCTTCTTTAGAAGGTAAAGTAAAGGGCGGTGGATCTTTGACCGCATTACCGATTATAGAAACCCAGGATGGAGACGTTTCGGCCTACATTGCTACCAACGTAATTTCCATTACAGATGGCCAAATATTCTTAGAGTCTGATCTATTTAACGCAGGCATACGGCCTGCTATTAATGTAGGAATTTCTGTATCCCGCGTAGGTGGTGCTGCACAAGTAAAAGCCATGAAAAAAGTAGCTGGAACCTTAAAATTAGACCAAGCACAATTTCGTGAGCTAGAGGCCTTTGCTAAATTTGGCTCTGACCTAGATGTAGCTACCCAAAGAACGATTGATCGAGGAAGAAAAAACCAAGAAATACTCAAACAGGGTTTACATCAGCCGATGTCGCTCGAAGAGCAAATTTGTATTTTATACGCTTCTACAAACGGATATTTAGATAAAATTCCTTTATCTCAAGTCAAAGAATTTGAAAAGTCTTACTTATCCCTTCTAAAAACTCAGCATAGTGGCGTATTAACGAAAATTGCAGCAGGTGAATGGTCTGATGGAATTACGCAAATACTTGCTGAAGAAGCGAAAAATTTAGCTAAGCTATATGTAAGTGACATGCCTACTAAAAACTAAATCTGCTTAAGCCTAATACCAGATGCCTAATATAAAAGAAATTGTTAGTCGTATTCACTCTGTCAATTCTACTCAGCAGATTACCAAGGCTATGAAAATGGTAGCCGCAGCTAAGCTAATAAAAGTTCAACATCAGCTACTTCAATTACGTCCTTATGCAGATAAATTATCCGGGATTTTGCATCAGGTTGTTTGTAGCACAGAGAACGGGTTAACGCGCCATTATACGGAGAAAAGGACTGTAAAAAAACTTCTGCTAGTAGTCATGACTTCAGACAAAGGTCTTTGTGGTTCTTTTAATGCCAATATTCTCAAAAAGACAGAAGCATACATCAATCAATTTAGTGATTTAACCCCGGAGCAGATTGATATACTTGTCATTGGGAAAAAGGCTTTTACCTTTTTTCAAAAAAGAGATTACAACCTGATTCCTACCTACACTTCCTTATCCACGCAACTTCGATTTGAAATGGCAAGCCAAGCTGCCGACTTGATGATAGAAGCTTTCTTGAACCATACCTATGACCAAGTAGAATTAATTTATAACCTATTCGGAAGCGCAGCTAGCCAGTTTGTACAAACAGAACCATTTTTACCTATTGTACATCCAACTTCCTTATCGGCTCACCATTTTGTAAATTATATTTATGAGCCTTCCAAAGCTGTTTTGATCGAGAACTTGATACCTATGGCCTTAAAAATTCAATTCTATAAGGCTTTACTTGAATCTAGTGCCTCTGAGCACGGAGCTAGAATGACTACGATGAGTAAGGCAACGGATAATGCTAATGCATTACTTAAAACGCTTCGTATTACTTATAACAAAACTAGACAAGCAGCCATTACAAATGAGATTTTGGAAATTGCTGCTGGTGCAGAAGCCCTGGCTCATTAGTACTAGATGTAACCGTTCACGAATAGTCTAAATTAACCCCATTAGTTGTCATTCCCGTACCGTTACTCTTGTTCAAACTCGCAAGCATGTCTAGCGGGGACCCAGGTTGAGAAAGCTGGAGCCTTTTCCTGACTTCTGACAAAATTCTAGATTCTTTCCTCGCCCTCAGAGTCACCCGTTAGGGGACTCTGATGAAATTGTCGTTCTGCACTTTCTTTCCCTCAGAGTCCTTTTCAAGTGACTCTGAGGGCGCTGTAATAACAACAACTACAACTATTTTATTGTTTACAAATCTAAAGGCCAGTTTGGGCTGGATATGCGGAATAACTAAAAAACGTGGCATGCCTGTCAGCAACATTGGTTATGCCTTTAACTGTTATGATCATTCTGTTATAAATGTTCTTCTATTTTAAAGGCTTAGTTTTATAAATTTTTTACCTGCCCAGTCTATCAAAGCGTCTATTTGCCTTCCTTGAACGAAGTTTTCAGTCAAATTCAGGTAAGTGAGCCCAGGAAGGTTGCCATTAACAAGGGCCCGGGCTCCGATATTTTCTATCGAGTTATATCCCAAATTCAGAGAAGTGAGCCCAGCCAATTTGCCACTAGCAAGGATCTCTGCTCCTGCATCTTTTATTCTTATCTTGCTGCTTTTCAAATTCAGGCAAGTAAGGTTAACAAGATTACCGTTAGCAAGGGCCTCTACTCCTGAATCTCCTATACTGTTTTTTTCCAAATCCAGCGACCTTAGAGCAGTAAGATTACCATTAGCAAGGGCCTCTACTCCTGCAGCTTCTATTTTGTTGCTTTCTAACTTCAGCGAAGTGAGGGCAACAAAATTACCATTAGCAAGGGCCTTCGCTCCTGTATCTCCTATGTTGTTTGCATCTAAATCCAGGGAAGTGAGTGCAGAAAGATTGCCTTTAACAAGAGCTTGCGCTCCTGAATCTCCTATGTAGTTGTTTTGCAAATTCAGCTTAGCAAGTGCAGTAAGATTGCCACTAGCAAGGGCCTGTATACCTGCGGCTGTTATACCTTCGTTGAACCCTAAATCCAAAGAGGTGAGGATAACAAAATTGCCATTAGCAAGGGCCTGGACTCCTGAATCTTTTATACTGTTTCTTCCCAAATTCAGGGAAGTGAGCCTAGTCAGATTGCTACTAGCAAGGGCTTGCGCTCCTGAAATCCCTATTTTGTTCTCTCCCAAATTCAGACAAGTAAGGGAAGCCAGATTTCCAGTAACAAGGGCCTGGACTCCTGAATCTTTTATATTATTGGCAGCCAAATCAAGGGAAGTTAGCGCAGAAAGGTTGCCATTAGCAAGGGCCTGGACTCCATCAACTCCTATACAGTTACTTCTCAAATCCAGGGAAGTGAGCGCCACAAGATTGCCATTAGCAAGAGCCTGTGCACCTGAAACTTCTATAGCATTGGATTCTAAAATCAGGGAAGTGAGTCCAGTCAGATTGCCCCTAGCAAGGGCTTGCGCTCCTATGTCTCCTATTTCGTTACGTCCCAAATTTAGAGAAGTGAGCGCGGTAAGGTTGCCGTTAGCAAGAGCCTGTGCTCCTCTATCTTCTATATTGTTCCCTCCTAAATCTCGGCCTAAATCTAGGCAAGTCAGACTAGTAAGGTTACTCTTAGCAAGGGCCTTCGCTCCGGCAACTTCTATCATGTTAGCCCGCAAACTGAGGTAAACGAGCCCAGCAAGATTTCCCTTAGCAAGAGCTTTCACTCCCGTATCTCCTATCTCGTTGTATCCCAAATTCAGGTAAGTGAGCGCAGGAAGATTGCCGCTAACAAGGGCCTCTGCTGCCGAATCTTTCAGCCTGTTCTTTGCCAAAACTAAATGCTTAATTCTCATAGATTGAGAAAGAATGAGTATTTTTCGCTTACCTAATTGACAATCGTTAAGGATCAGTGACGAAAAAGGCACTTGTAGTAGTAGCTGGCAATCTTTTTTAGCTAATCTCCTTTCTGATAAGTCTAGCGCGCGCTCTTCCCCTGCTATAAAGGCAGCCTTTCTCCAACCTTGGCAAACCAAAGAAGCCCTATGAAAGTTTTTTCCATCCAAAAACGATAAAATATAAGCTTGAAGCTCTATGGGCAGATTAGAAAATCCTGGCTGTGGTTGCTGTACCAAACTCGCATTCTCTTGCTCATCAGTTACAATAGTTTCTCGTTGATCCACTTCTTGGGTTGGCTGTGGGCTTAGTGAGTCAGGTGTAAGATTTAATGTATTACAATTCTCAAATAGAAATACGCTGAATAATAGTTGAACTATTAGTACCTTATATGCATTGGTATAACCTGCTTTGTGTTTGTCCATATTATTTTATTACTGTTTCTTTGTTGTGAACACATCAGTTATTAAACTACCACTATTTCTTGATATATAACGATCTTTTATAACTAGGTTTTTTTCGCCCGGTAAAAGTTTAAAAACTTGTAAATGAGTTAACCCTGGTCTATACACGAAGAACTGTGCTTGCAACACATATTTAAAAAAGAAGATTAATAAATAAAAAAGCTATTGCTAAGTCAAGAGATAATTACCTTTCTTCTCTGTTATAACGATATACTTACTTCTAGGATTAACTACTTTGCCAATAAATCGGCTATCATCACTTCCCAATAAATATAGCTAATGTGCTAGATGGCAAGAACAGCTCTATTTCAGCCCAGTTTAGATGGAATACATCTAATTTTTTAATATACGCTACTATATCTTCTATACAGATATGTGGGTATACAGTCTATTTAGGCAAATAAAAAAGCTGTCTATAAACTTAACAACTCTAATTTTTAAGAGTCGTTTCTCTATAGACAGCTTTAAAATTCTAATGACTAAACCTACGCTTCTTTACCTTCCCTTTCTTGCTTTTCATGTTCTTCGGATAGCTGATTATATCTGACACTCAGCTTACCAATAGCCACCAACCAACCTATAAGTATTGCAATAATGATAAAGAAAACATGATATCGCACGTTTACTATAAGCCCCTCTCCTAAAAAAGGTACTAAAATCATAGTTAGAATCAAGGATCCTAAGCTTTTTCCCAAACGTGATCCTACGCCATCTACTGCTGCTTTTCCTCTTACTTTAGACTCTTCATCTAAAGGAATATAAGCTCTTTCCTTAGTAGGATCAAACAATATATACTTAGCCGACTTAATAAATACTACGTTGAACAATCCAACCATAACAGCCATCTTGATAGGCGTGCTATTGAACATAGAGGTTATTGCACCAAGTGAATCCTGGAAGTATAAGAATACAAAGAAGGCCATTGTGCATACTAGAGCTACTACTGGTGTAAAGGAAGCAGCGAAGCGCCAACCTCTGTTCATAATAGGGGCTGAAAAGAAGAGCGTAAGTAGGATGGTAACAATACCGCTATAGATTCCTTGGTCCCCATATACCATTGCCGAAATTGTCTGATCTCCTGTTGCTTTTAAAAGCTCTTTGATCTCCGCTTTCCAAATAGATTCGAAAAGACTAATAAACATGTTATAACTTAAAACAAGAATCGCTATAAGGGCTAAATATCTAGACTTTGCTAAAAACCTAATAGATTCTAAGAAAGATGTTTTTACTTTCTTCTTTTTTGCCTTCTGTTCTACCTGATATAAAGCCGGATTCTTTCTAATGTCTTGTGCGAAGATGTTGTAAATAACCACCAAAGCAGCCATAAAAAGAAATACAAACCCTAGTAAGGCATTAAAATTATCTTTAAAGTGTTTAAGCATCGCACCGGCTATCATCAACCCCACACTAGCACCTAAAGATAAAAAACTGTAAAAACGTTTAGCTTGTTGGGTAGGCGTAATTTCATTAACAAAAGTCCAGAAAAGTACACTCAACGCTAAGGTACCCCAAGCTTCTGCATTAATATATAAAAGTGATAAAGGCCAATATCTAATACCCTCCCACAAGCCTAACAGTTTAGGCATACTTTGCTCTAAGCTATCTGCTAAATTATCTAATCTTAAACTCTCTAAATTAGGAATCAAAAAGAAATAGGTTATACCGAAAAATACTAGAAAATAAGCTATAACGATATTAAATCGGGCATCTCTACTTACTCTTTTACTAATTCTTGAATAAATAATCGTCATCAATATGATGCTTGGCATTACACCAAATACTTTTAGATAATAGATAACTTCTGCCCCCGTATTTCGTAGAAGAAACATATCCTTTAAGCTCCTCAGTATTGAGTAGTTAAAAGAAATAATGAAAAAAATTGATGTGAGTGGAATAAATTTCCTTAACTCACTCGTATATATAGGAAATATAATACTACGTATTTTACCAAACTCCTTTTTGTTTTCCATAATTATTGGGTTTAAACATATATTTAGCACAGGATTATTAATTAGCTCATTACCAACCTCTGTGCATATAGATTCTTATTATTTTATTTTGTTATAAATTAATTCTAGTAACCTACTTATATGATCTACTTGTAATAGGTAGATCTAACTCCTAGGGACAATCATATCCTAGAAGGACCCCTAGTTAGTAATTTTTTTTTTAAAGTGCAAGTTCTTCATAAAATTGTTTTGATTTTAGTAGCTAGTAAATAAAATGTTGCGTGGGATTGCAGCGTAAGTATATAAATAAGAACAATCTATTTTTAAAATAGACTTCTTGCAAAGCCGTCGCCTTGAGTCCTCTAGGTTCGTCAATAATTTGTTCAAAATCCTCATTTACTGCAGTAAACTCCGGTTTCTCACAAATTCCTTCCTGCCCAGAGAACCCAATTCTTGGTTTTACAAGAAGTCTAATAAACTGCTTATATAATTTAAAAAATTGTAGGATTCTATAGGGTGTTGGCATAAACAACTCAGCAATTATCAAAAACTAGATCATCTATCCTTAGACTCAACCACTTTCTACTATCTAGACATTTTACTAGCATTAACTAAGTTCTATGTATATATGTATAAAATTTTTCCCATGTGCTGTCAGGAGTTTCCTCCTGACAGTCCACATTGGAGTGTCGGGAATAATTCCCGACACCACAGAAAATCAATCAAATAAAGTCTTTGAGGATTAATTATCTATCCATATTTTTTGCTAAATAAGACGCTACCCCCTCACGAGTGGGCTGCATACCTTCCTGTCCCTGCGCCCAATTCACAGGGCACACTTCGCCAAATCGTTGCACATGCTGCCACATATCTACAATGCGCAATAATTCATGAATGTTTCTACCTAATGATAGGTCGTTAATAGATTGGTGCCTAATTATACCTTGTTTATCAATCAAGAAAGTTCCTCTATAAGCAACTGGAATACCAGAAAACTGCAGGATACCATCTTGATCATATTCCCATTCTCCCCCCAAGACTTCATAGTTAGCAGCAATCGTCTTAGCAACATCAGCTACAATCGGATAAGTAATTCCCAGAATACCCCCTTTGTTTCTTGGTGTATTAAGCCATGCTACATGTGTTTCTTCGGTATCGGTAGAACAAGCCACAACCGTTACTCCTCGTTTTTCAAATTCGTTTAACGCGTTTTGAAATGCGATGAGTTCGGTAGGACATACAAATGTGAAATCTTTCGGATAAAAGAAAAATATTACTTCCTTTTTACCCAAAAACTGTGCTAAAGAGAAATCATACACCACATCACCACCGTTAACAACTGCAGTTGCTTTAAATACTGGTGCCTTTTTACCTATCATGCTCATAATTATTATTCTTGTAATAATGGCTTAATGGCTATAATTAGTAAGGATAAATACCTTCTAGTACTTAATATAAAGGTTTAGGATTTACCAAACAATATTAGCTATCAGATAATTTAAAATATGATCACAAACATAGGTTAAAATGTGTTTCTTTAGGAAGAAAATAATAAATAACTCACCTTACGCAAAAAGAGGTCTACTATCGAAAAGGGGTGGAAAAACGTAAAAAAACCGCCTTGCATAAAAAGGCGTTAAAAAATTTGCAGGGAGGAGCGGCCAGGCCGGAGATCAGAAGGTATGCAGCGTTGGGGTGTTTTCGCAGGTCTGGCCGCTAAACTGTGGAAGGTGAAAATTTTAGCCTTTTTATGCAAGGCGGAGATTTTTTTGGTTACTTTTTTCATGGTTGGAAAAAAGTAACACCCGCCGCAGGCGAAACCTGATTCAAAGAAATAAGGCATTGTAAGATAATAACTTAACATTTATAAAAAGTATCAGGGTATTCTAATAGGCATAATTTGGTATGAATTAATATTAAAAAAGACAATTCTATAGGGATGAAATTATAAAATTATACCACAAGAATATCAATTTATTGTTTTACAATGCCTGAGTTTCAACTAGAAAGGTTTTATTTCATGGCTTAACAAGTGATAGATTTGCCTGGGCTGTAACTCAATTGCGTAACATGAGTAAATAACCTGCGCTCATTACAGAAAGGACATTGGAAGTAATTGTAGTTCCATTTAAATAAACTTTTAACTATGAGAAAGTTTAACAAGCTATATTTGCAAAGTGCATCAATTAAAAAACCATACTACCAGTTGTTGGCACAAGCGTAGACGCTTGCGCCAGAACTAGAAAGATGTTATCATTGAAATTACAAATATTTTATATACTGAATCCATGCCTACACTATTAATGATTATTGCCGCCTTGTTTTGGGGTGCTAGCTTCTTACTTACCAAATTAGCCTTAGAGGAAATCTCTCCAATTAACTTTATGTTTTTTAGATTTATTGTAGCGATCATTTCTATGCTACCTACTTTAGTCTTTCCCCCTATACCATTTACTAAGCAAGTTGTAAAACAAGGATTTATATTAGGAATTATTCAGATAGGTATCATGTTTCTACAAATAAAAGGGCTAGAAACCATCTCTGCTTCGCTATCAGGATTTTTAAGCGGATTTTATATTGTTTTTGTTTTAATCATTCGATTTTTTATACACAAAAGAATGCCTCATCTAATAGACATATTAACTTGTTTAATTTGCCTAGGAGGTTTGGGATTACTTACCCACAGTTTTGAAATTACTAATGGAATAGGCGTAGTATACACATTAGTATGTGCCTTTTGTATGGCTCTATATATTTATGCTTTGGATATTTATTCAGGGGGTAACAATCCAATTCTACTGACTTTTATGCAAATGATCAGTTTGGCCGCATTTCCTGGTCTTTTGCTGCTATTACCAGGCATTAGCTTTCAAATACCCACTAAATTAATTACCTGGATCGCCATCATTTTCTGTGGTGTCTGTTGTTCTAGCATAGCTTTTTGGCTACAAAATAAAGCACAAAAGGACTTGGGACCATTTAAAGTATCCATCATCTTAATGTTAGAGCCTGTATTTTGCACGATACTTAGCTATTTCATATTGAAAGAACAGCTCTATACCGAATCATATATTGGAATAGCCATGATTTTGGGCTCCATCACAGCAATTAACCTACGGCTTAAAGAAAATTAGGTATATACCAAACCTCTTGGATAACTTAAATAGGATTTTTATATGAATCTGCCTAAACTACCATAACCGAATCAAATCTTCTGATAGATCACAATGCCTCAAAGGCTAATAGAGTGTTAGTTATTATTTACTTCACGCTATTACGCTACAAATCTCACAGAAGTTTAATATATAAAATTGAAAAGTTCTGTGTACCTTTGTGGCAATAATTATAATAATGTTCCTTCTTTTCATTTAGATTAACCTTTCTATTAATCAAATAAAGATCCATATATATTCTTCTCGTAATTAAATATTAAAACAGTATTACACTATGATAATTCCTAGATTACATCTATTGTTAAGATCACGTTTATTTTCCCTATGCTTTTTAATTCTCCATGCATCTTTTCAATCTATTTGGTATGCAGGACTTGAAGAAGAACTAAAGAAAAATATCCAACCCGAACTAAAAGATAAACCAGCAAAAGAACAATATGCTGCTGGTGTCCGCTTGAGGAAGGGCGATAAACTATTTCCTGATTCTGAAATCTGCTACCCTAGCAATTCTTTAAGTTCTGTAATAGGTGCAAAAATTTGTTTTGAAAATGTTTTAGAAACTGAGTTCCCAACGAGAGACAACCCGGATTATTATGATAAGTTGATTTATAATCGGGCTATGGTTCTTCTTCGTTTATTCGAATTGAAAGAAAGCTGTAGATTATTTAATATTTCCTCTCTCAAAGAGTCTAGCAATGCATTAGCAATAATTGAAAAGATAAAGAAGAAGTTTCAGCTTGATAATTATATAGAATCCTACCAAGAAGAAAAGATATACTTTGAATTATTGTCTAATAAGAAGATTGCTCCTATTGAAATAACAAATGAAGAAGCCAAATTTTTTGAATTTAGTGAGACTGAACTAAAGCATCTTTTCGATGTTGCACAACAAATACAAAGACTTATCGCTAAAAGTGAAAAAGCTGTTGTAATACCTGTTGGCCGATCACCTTTTTGGATTACAAAAGCATTACGTCAATTCTCCTCAGTACAGATTATTCCAGTATCTTTTTCTCTTCCACGCAAAAAGAAAAAGTATGAGCAACTGGCCCCATGGACTAACAACCAGCTAATCGGCTATATCCATCATCTTAAAAATAAACTTAGCGAACTATCTGCAATACATGAAGTATATGTTCTAGACTATGTGGGCTCGGGACAGTCTGCCTTTGATTTTTGTAACCTGTTACAGGGTGCATTTGTTGATAGTCCAGAAACAAGCATACTTGACGGAAGGATTCACTTTATTGGATTAGAAAACCCTACTCCTGCATACTTGGATTTAAATTCAACAAGACAACCCCTTTTAAAGTGCTATGCATCTGTCAACTATATTGAATTACCGCCTTCATTAAGATTTGTTTCAAACAAATGTCCTTATTATAGATTTGCCTTTTTACCCTATACAGCTTTTTACCCTGAAGATTGGGAAAACAAAGAGAGGTCTAACGTCTATCAGGTTATAGAAACAGAGATTCCCAAAACAAGGTTGGAGCAAATTCAATCTTATTATTTACTCGACCATACGTGTACCAATACGAAATAGAGGGTTGGAAAAACTTTGTCATAGAAATCAGTATAACCAAACAATTGTTATAGAATCTGCTATATTTCAATACAAAACAACAAGCTCTATGCTTTTTAGGTTTCTAACAAAAAACCAGCAGCCTTTAATCAAGCATATGCCTACCTGAGCTGTATCGTATTAATAGGCCTTATTTTAGCAATAATTCCCACAGAAACTAATAATACTGAGCTAACCAATGCAAATAAACCTAAATTAAGCGCTAGAATAGTTTTTAAATCCCATGCGATAGGTATATAGGTAATATGATAATAGGTAGGATCTAACCCGATGAATTTAAAATAATACTGTAAGCTAGCCAAGCCAAGCCCTATTAGATTACCCCACCACATACCTTTCAAAATCAAATGCATCTGGTTCCACAACAGCACCTGATAGATTAACTTATCTGTAGCTCCCATACTTTTAAGTAACCCGATCATATTGGTCCGCTCCATAATTTGTATAAGAACAATACAAATGATGTTGGAGTTGGCTACTAATAAAATAAGTGTTAAAAAAACCAATATATCTTTTTTCATGATGGCTAACCAGTCAAAAATAGCAGGATAAGCTTGTTGGATACTTTTTATATCTAAATCATAGCCAAGCCAATCAAGCATTTGATCCATCAACAACTGATCTGCCTGCTTTTCTTTCAAAAATACATCATAGCCGCCTACGACATTATCCAGCCAATTGTTCAGATGTTGTAAAAGCCTTAAATCACACAAAGCCACTTTTTCATCAATTGCTTCAATATAGGTAGCATATAAGCCTACTACTTTCAGTTTACGATAACGAGGAGTTTGTTGAAGTATACAAACAGTTACGGAGTCCCCTATTTTTACGTCTAGCTTAGCTGCTGACTTCGTGCTTAATAAGATCTCATGGTTATATTTAGATTGGCTAGGAGTCATTAAACTTCCAGCTACTATATATTGATTGAATTGGGGGTAGACATGCTCCAAATCGATTCCTTTCAAAGCAATCCCTTCTAAGTTATCGTTGGCTTGGATCAGTACTGTTTTATGGGCAAATGCTTGAAGCTGTTGGATGTTCGTTGGGAAAGCTTCTTGAAGTCCTTTTACTTTTGTAGTGGAGATAGGCGGCTCCTCCATCGTATGACTTAAAGAATACTTAAAAATTTGAAGCTGCCCCTGAAAACTTGTAAGCTTTTCTTCCATGTTATCTTGAAATCCTTGTATAACTAGAAAAGCTGTAATCAAAGCAGCCAAACCTAAAGCCACACTAATGGTTCCTATTTTTTGAACTAGCGTAGTAAATGCTTTTTTGTCGGCTTTTCTTATTCGACGAGCAATAAAAAATGCAGTATACAAGTTAGGAAATGGTTAATTAACATACTTGCAAGATGGCAATAGATCAACTATTTTACCTTATAATCCAAAGTAATTTTAAACTTACTGATCATTCATCTTGTTTCTTGTAGCTATTAAAATTAAGTCACTGGTGATATTGTTAAACATATCTTAATTAAAATAAAGCTATAAGCGCATTAGTAAATAAGTAATCAATTATTAAAGTCGTGTCATCATTAATTTCAATTATTAAAAATATAGCTCTATGCATAGTTATATATATAAGATTTCAGCACTATTCGTGCTAATTATATTCTCAGCCAGCTGTACTGGCAACAGTAGTAAACCAGAATCTCCTAAAGAACTAGTTGATGAAGAAGTAGTTGATCAAGAAAAAATACTACTGGATGAACTAGCTAAGTTATACCCACATGGTGAGGACCAATTTGGAGAAACTCGCAAGATCATAGAAAACAATAGGTTAAATTTTAACAAGCAACCTCTATTATCTGCCAAGAAAGAAAGCTTATCCAAGCTAAAACAAGTGATTAAAAAGCTAGAAGAAGAGATAGAATCCTATAAAAAATTTTTACAAGATGGTATGGGTCCTTGGCAATATCATCCCCGAAAGGAAATAGAGAAGGGGTTAAAATATGATGAGAAACTATTAGAGTTATACAAGCTTAGAGAAGCATACTATGAGCGTGAGATAAAAGCTGCTGAATCTAAAAGCTAACCCTTATTAGTTATATTTACAATCTATACAGCACCAGAACAATTGACAGGTATAGCATACATTAAAAGGAGCTTTTATTCAGTTCCTTTTTTGTATCTTGGTCAAAAACTTTATATGCAAGTAGAAATTATCAATCAATCTCATCATCCCTTACCTGCTTACGCTACTGATGGGGCTAGCGGATTAGATTTAAGGGCTTATATTGAGGGAAATATTAAGATAGCACCCTTACAACGCGTACTAGTTCCTACAGGCTTATATATAGCGTTACCAGAAGGGTTAGAAGCACAAATAAGACCCCGAAGTGGGTTAGCGCTCAAGCATGGTCTTACGGTATTAAACACGCCAGGCACTATCGATGCGGATTACAGGGGAGAGATCAAGGTACTACTTATTAATTTATCTGATCAGCCTTTTGTTATTCAAGATGGAGAACGAATCGCACAAATGGTGATAGCTGCTTATAAAAAAATAGAATGGGTAGCAGTAACTACCTTATCTACTACCTCTAGAGGCACAGGAGGGTATGGTAGCACGGGTATTCAATAAATACAACAAAAAATGCTAAATCTAATCATTCCGATGGCTGGCAAAGGTAAGCGGATGCTACCTCACACACTTACCACACTTAAGCCCATGGTTCCTATAGCCGGAAAACCTATTATTAAACGCCTTTTAGAAGAAATAAGAAATTTATACAGCGGTCCTATAGGACATATCGGATTTATTGTAAAAGATTTGCAACCTCCCATCCAATCTCAACTCGAAGAGATGGCGAGTATTATAGGTGCTCAGCCTCATTTTTATGAACAAGAAGAAGCCTTGGGTACCGCTCATGCTATCACCTGTGCCAATGCTTTGCTACAAGGTCCTGTTTTAATTGCCTATCCAGATACGCTTTTTAAAAATCTTTTCCACTTAGATACCTCCCGAGAAGGCATCATTTTGGTAAATCAAGTAGAAGATCCCGCTGCTTTTGGCGTAGTACAAGTAGATTCAAATAATTTGATAACCGATTTCGTAGAAAAGCCTACCACATTTATTTCTGACCTTGCCATCATCGGCTTATACTATTTCAGAGAAGGAGAAAACCTCAAGCATGCTATCGAAGCAATGATCAACCAGAGGATTTGTAAGGCAGGAGAATACCAGCTTACTAGTGCCTTAACCCATATGCAGCAACAGGGAGTAAAATTTTATGCGCAAGAAGTTAAGGAATGGATGGATTGTGGTAATAAGCAAGCTACCCTACATACCAACCAACGCTTTTTGGATTTTCTACAAGGTAAAGAAGATTTGATAGCCCCTACCGCACAGATTAAGCATAGTACGATTGTACCGCCTGTTTATTTGGGGGAAAATGTAATTATTGATCATAGCGTAATAGGTCCTTATGTTTCTATAAGTAATCATACGCATATTACAGACTCTCACGTAAAAAATAGCATTATACAAGAACATGCTCAGATTAACCAAGCTAACATTCAGAATTCAATGATAGGTAATTATGCCTACATCCAAGGCAGTTTCCAAGAAATGAGTGTGGGGGATTATAATACGATCGTGCTTTGAATCGAATTTACCTTATTGAACTATTGAAGTATCATTTTAATCATTTTTGCTTATAAAAAAATGGCGACTTTCGATACTTGTGGAGCACTCGCCATCCAAGGGAACGGCTGTTTGGGGGTAAGGGGATATGAATAATCGAACATATCTATAAAATTCTTTCCTCAGGATTTTACATACTAAGTTTCTCAAACTATGATATTATACACTTACTCTGCTGCCACTTAATACGAAGTGTTGTAAAGTATAGTTCCACTCTAGTTAAATCTATATCCGGATGATTGTCAGGATACAAGGTCTTCCGCATTTCAAGGGCTTGTTGGTAATACTTCAATGCTTCTTCATACTTGCTTAAGTTATAATAAAGTGCTCCTAAAGCATACCATGTATCAGCTATATCTGGATGATTACCTTCATACAAAGCTTGGTACATTTCAAGGGCTCGTTGTAAATACTTCAAGGCTTCTTCATACTTGCTTAAGTTATAATAAAGTACTCCTATATTATAATTAGCACTAGCACTAGTACTATCCATTTCAATGGCTTGTTGAAAATACTTCAACGCTTCTTCGGATTCACCCAACTTTTGATAAACACATCCCATATTATTCAACGTTTTAGCTATATCCGGATGACTATCTGAATATAAGGTCTTACGCATTTCAAGGGCTTGCTGATAATACTTCAACGATTCTGTACGTTGATCTAAATCGTCATAAACACTTCCTAAATTATGCAGCGACATAGCTATATCTGGATGGATATCTGTATACAACACTTGCTTCATGGCAAGGGACTTCAGGTAATAGGTCCAAGCCTGCTTATAGTTAGAGTCTATTTTTCTATGATAGCTACCCATACGATCAAACAAATCAGTCAAAAAGGAGCTTGCTGCTACTTCTTGAGGTAGTTTTGCCAAAACATAAGCTACACTGTTAGCATATAGCTTTGCTTGGTCCCAGGTACTGTCAGAGGCTTCAGCTACCACAGGCATATGTTCATGCAGTACTTCTATAAGCGACAATAATAAATCTTGTTCTGATAGCTTGTCTTTGTCTTTCCAGCCTTGGTATTCTTTACATGCTGCTTGTACTTTGGATTCTATCCGTATGCCTGGTCCACTAGACCCATTCAGAAGGGTTATTAGAGATAGCTTTCTTAATTTAGCTAGTATAGCATTTAATTCTGCCTCATTACTTACCTTTAACAAAGCACTTGCTAAACATAAAGGAATAAAGTCCGGGTCTAAGTAAACAGCATACCGCATCAGTAACTCAGCCTGTGAATCTAATGTTTTTAAATTCATTTCAATTCCTTGTTTAAAGTACTTCGATGCTTCTTCGTGTTTACCTAATTTTTGATAAACACTTCCTATATTACTCAGTGTTTTAGCTATATTTGGATGATTGTCAGAGTTCAAGCTTTGTTTCATTGTAAGGGCCTGCTGATAACATCCTAATGCTTCTTCATATTGGCCCAATTCCTGATAAACAACTCCTACATCATTCAGCGTTTTAGCTATATCCAGATGATTGTCAGAATATAACGCCTTTCTCATTTTAAGGGTTTGCTGGTAATAGATCAGAGCTTGTTTATAGTTGAGGATCACTTTAGTGTTATACCTACCCATACAATTAAACAAATGAGCTAATAAGGGGCTTGGTGCTGGGTTTTTGCCCACATTTACTAAAACATAAGCCACACTGTTAGCATATAGCTTTGCTTGGTCCCATGTGCTGTCAGCGAGTTCAGATACCACAGGCATACATTGGTGCAATGCCTGTACAAGCGACAATAATAAATCCTGTTCTGGTAGCTTGCCTTTGTCCTTCCAGCCTTGATATTCTTTACATGCTGCTTGCACTTTTAGATTTATCCGTATGCCTGGTCCACTGGATCTATTCATAATGGTTATTAAAGACAATTTTTCCGACCAACATAATATAGCATTTAATTCTGCCTTATTACTTACCTTTAACAAAGCACTTACCAAACATAAAGGAATAAAGTTCGGGTCTAAGTAAACAGCATACCGCATCAGTAACCGAGCCTGTGAATTTAATATTTCTGAATTCATTCCAGTGCCTTGCTGAAAATACTTCAATGCTTCTTCGTATTGGCCCAACCTTTGATAAGCAAGTCCTATATTATTCGACGTTTTAACTATATCCAGATGATTGCCAGAGTTCAAGCTTTGTTTCATTGTAAGAGCCTGCTGGTAATAGCCTAATGCTTCTTCATATTGACCTAAATTGTGATAAACAACTCCTATATCATCCAGCGTCTTAGCTACATCCGGATGATTGTCAGAATATAACGCCTTTCTCATTTTAAGGGTTTGCTGGTAATAGATTAGAGCCTGCTTATGGTTGGGGATCACTATATTATTATACCTACCCATACGATTAAACAAATGAACTAACGAGGAGTTTGGTGCTGGGTTTTTGCCCACATTTACTAAAACATAAGCTACACTGTTAGCACATAGCTTTGCTTGGTCCCAGGTGCTGTCAGGGAGTTCAGATACCACAGGCATACATTGGTGCAATGCCTGTACAAGTAACAATAATAAATCTTGCTCTGATAACTTGTTTTTATCCTTACAATCTTGATATGCTTTATACGCTCCTTCTACTTTTTGATGTATCTGTATGCCTGCTTTGCTACGTTCGCTTATAATAGTTATTAAAGATAATCCTTCTAATTTAGCTAATATAGCATTTAATTCTACCTCACTACTTACCTTTAACAAAGTACTTACCAAACATAAAGGAATAAATTTAGGATCTAAGTAATCACTATATCGC
This sequence comes from Candidatus Amoebophilus sp. 36-38, assembly GCA_001897825.1. Lineage (GTDB taxonomy): Bacteria > Bacteroidota > Bacteroidia > Cytophagales > Amoebophilaceae > Amoebophilus. Next base: position 50,560 of record MKUM01000018.1, on the reverse strand, counting down.
ATTAGTAACTCAACCTGTGAATTTAATATTTCCGAATTTAAACTTGTCTGAGGTATTAGTACTGTTGTTTTTTCTACCTCTTTTTCCTTTTCTTTTTCTTTACCTTTATCTTCGTTGTCTTTTTTCATTTCCCATTTAGGCCCTTCCTCAAAAATTGACACCTGGTCTGGTTGCGCACTACGGGGCGGATTGAGGTGCATAATCCTTTTTGGGGCTTCTTTATCGAGATGTGATAACTGGGTGACATCTATATCTTGAGCTATGCCTACAGGTAAATCCATATATTCTTTACTAAACCCTTTTGGTATATTCCTTTCTACATCTGCCTGTAAATCCCCCTCTTTCTCGTGAAAAGTAACGAGATGTCCTCCTTCTGACACAAACTCTTGATCCTTTAATGGAACAATATTTGTTGAATCGTTGGAGGATATTTCTACTTTAGGGGCAAGCTGATTAAAAGAATTATCACAGCTCTGTAGAAACAAGCTTAAGAATAAGAAATAAGCCATCAACCCGTGACTTAAATTATAATTTTGTTTCATATTTGACTGAATATAGAGGTTAATGATGAAGGTAACATAACTAATCGATAACACACCTGCAAGTATTTTCTAAAAAGCAATCAACAGAAAACGATTTTATTAAAAAAGTATACTTGGGATACTTAGTGCAAAACACTAAATAGAGTTTGTTAAGATTTATCTAACATCTGATAGCTGTTTTTAGACATAAAAACGATGATTCGAGAAATAGATACAAAAGCTAAAAATAGTTTTATACAAAACAACCATATAATTTAAATACTCTTTTCCCCTATTGCTGGTACCTATTGCTAGTAGTACTATACTATTTGTTAGAGATAGAATATTAGCACTCAGGTGGGATTAGCACCTTCATTGCCAGTGTGGGTTGAACATATATATAGGGTACTCCAGTGCACAACCGTAAGTTTGTACTCAACAAATGCGTCCCTGACCCTAATAGTTTAGCTATGTCTGTATGTCCATTTTCAACAGCGAGCTACAATCGGATCATTTCATAAATGTCCTGGGTAATTACCTTCGCTCCTTTTTCAAGTAAAAGCTTAGCTATTTCTAAATTTGCTTCTTTGATAGTTACAATATTCAAAGGTATGTAACCATCTCCATCCTTAGTATTTACATCGGTCCCATGTTCTAATAACAGTTTAACTATTCGCAGGTGGCCATAAAAGGCAGTAAAATGCAACGGAGTATAATCCTTATTATCTTGAGCATTTATATCTGCTCACTTTTCTATTAAGAATCCTACTAACGCTAGATTACCCTCTTTAACAGCATCGTGTAAAGAAGTATTTCCATATTTAGTTGACCCTTAACAATTTACATTCTACTTTAAACTAATTTTTAAGCCCTATTTTGACATAGAAATTAAGCTATATTTACGTTTTATGTTATTGTTATAGACCCCACTTTTACACACTTTCTCTAAACATACCCATCAAACTAAAACATGATCAGTCTATATAGGATTTTGACAGCCGTCTTTGGCATAGATACTCTTTATCTTTATAAAGAAGCAACTCTTGACTTAATAATATGGATATGTCTTTGTCAATAGTAAAGAAGAACGACCTCCAAGATAGGATTAGGAATTTTTCTCTTGATAGATAGATAATGTGCTAGGATATGACCTAGCACCGCGCCACTAATAAAAAGTATTTGAGAATTGAAGGCTAGAGGTAATAGACTTCTTCTGAAACCTTCGCCTTGATCCCCCTGGGTTCGTCAGTAATTTGTTCAAAATCCTCATTTACTGCAGTAAACTCCGGTTTCTCACAAATTCCTTCCTGCCCAGAGAGCCCAATTCTTGATTTCAGAAGAAGTCTAATCTAAGCTACTTTATTAAGAATTTCTTTGAAAGCTTCTGGGTTATTCATTGCCAAATCAGCAAGCACCTTTCTATTAAGTTGGATACCACTTGATGCTAGCTTACCCATAAATTCAGAATAACTTAAGCCATGGGTTCTGGCTGCAGCATTGATTCGCTGAATCCAAAGTTTTCTAAATTCACCTTTTTTAGCTTTTCGGTCTCTATAGGCATACTGCAGTCCTCTTTCTACCGCATTTTTAGCTATGGTCCACACATTTTTTCTTCTTCCCCAATAACCTTTGGCTAACTTGATTATTCTTTTTCTTCGTGCTCTCGAAGCAACTGCATTGACTGATCTAGGCATGGTGTTATCTTTTTAAATAAATTAATTGAATTGGGTCAAATACAAAGTAGTTTTTTAATTCTCTCTTTATCTGTTTTGTCTACAAAACCACTGTGAGTAAGTCTCCTTTTTTGTTTGGTCTGTTTTTTATCTAGCATGTGGTTTTTATAAGCATGTTTACGCTTGATCTTTCCACTTGCTGTCAAAGAAAATCTTTTCTTCGCTCCTGAATGTGTTTTTACTTTTGGCATGTTTATAACAGTATACTTGTTTGTTTAATCATTAACTAGTGTATTTGCCCACCATCGTGTATGATACCTTTTCATCAAAGAATTCCGAAAGTTAGCAGTATTTTATCAATTTTTAGAATTTTTGGGACTAATAGATAAATACATTCTTCTACCTTCCATTTTGGGCAGATGCTCTATCTTCCCGTATTCTTCCAATGCTTGAGCAAACTTCAACAAGAGTAATTCACCTCGTTCTTTAAATACAATGGTACGACCTACAAATTGTACATACACCTTTACTTTGGCCCCTTCCTGTAAAAATTTGGTAGCATGTTTTATTTTAAAATTAAGGTCATGCTCATCTGTATTAGGCCCTAGCCTTATTTCTTTAAGCGTATTTTTTTGTGCCTTGGACTTAATCTCTTTTTGCTTCCTTTTTTGCTCGTACTTAAATTTAGAATAATCAATAATCTTACATACAGGTGGTTCAGCATTAGGAGATATTTCTACTAAGTCTAACTCTCTATCTCGTGCCATCCGTAGGGCTTCCTCGATTTTATACACCCCTGCTTCTAGGCTATCCCCTACTACCCTTACTTCGGGCGCTGTAATACGTTCGTTGATTCTATAAGGTTCTTCTACCCTTTTATGGAATCTTGGTTGAAATTTTCTATCGTTAGTAGTCAATTAATTTAAAGTGTTTTGTTCGAATACTAGGAAGTACAAATATCCGAAAATATTACAATATAACAATTATAATTAATCCAAGTTGCTAGTTAAAAAGATGCTAGATATAGCTAATAGATTAACGATAAATTGTTAAGCTATCAAATTTAGTTCATCCCAACTGGCTTTTTTAGTGGCGGGAGTTTCCTCCTACCCTGATCAAGGACTAGGTACGGGGATGACGTATCGAAATTAAAGTATTTTATGAAATATCACCAACAATCTTTTGTATTAAATTATCGATGGTAAAACTACCCTGATCTCCCTCTCCTTGTCGTCTAACAGATACTTTTGCTTCCAGTTGCTCTTTTTCTCCTACAATGAGCATATAAGGAATCTTTGTTATTTCAGCATCTCTTACCTTTTTACCCATTTTCTCATCTCTATGATCTATAAAACATCGTATCTCTTTATCACGCAACTTTTGAGCTATTTGTTCCGCATAAGCTGCATATTTCTCAGAGATAGGCAAGATAGCTACCTGTTCTGGAGAAAGCCATGCAGGTAATTTACCAGCAGTATGCTCTAATAAGATAGCTATGAAACGTTCAAGCGAGCCAAAAGGCGCTCTATGAATCATTACTGGTGTATGCTTTTTATTGTCTTCCCCAGTATATGCTAGCTCAAAGCGTACGGGCAACTGATAATCTAATTGTACCGTACCAAGCTGCCAACTTCTACCTAGTGCATCTTTAACCATAAAATCCAGTTTAGGACCATAAAAAGCTGCTTCTCCCAATACTTTAGAAGTATTTAATCCCTGGGTTTTAGCTACTTCTTCTATGGCTGCTTCCGCTTTATCCCAATCTTCCATATTTCCTATGTATTTATGTAGTTGTTGAGGATCTCGAAAGGACAACTGGGCAGTATAATCTTTAAATCCTAGTGCGTTAAATACATAGGATACTAAGTTGATTACTTTGCTAAACTCTTCTTTGACTTGGTCATTGCGGCAAAATATATGTGCATCATCTTGCGTAAAACATCTAGTACGTGCCAGTCCATGTAGTTCACCATGCTGTTCATACCGGTATACGGTCCCAAATTCTGCTAAGCGGATTGGAAGATCCCGATAAGATCGGGGCTCATGTTTATAAATCTCACAATGGTGGGGGCAATTCATTGGTTTTAAAAAGAATTCTTCGCCTACATGGGGGGTACGTATGGGCTGGAAAGAATCTTCACCATATTTATCATAATGTCCTGAAGTAATGTAAAGCTGTTTATGGGCTATATGCGGTGTCACTACAGGTTGATAACCTGCTTTCACCTGAGCCTGACGCAGGAATCGTTCTAGCTGTTCCCGCAGCAGGGTACCTCTAGGTAACCAAAGGGGTAACCCTATACCTACTTTTTCTGAAAAAGTAAACAACTTTAATTCTTTACCTATTCGCTGATGATTTCTTTTTTGCGCTTCTTCTAATAGGTGTAGGTAGCTTTTTAGCTCTTTCTGATCTGGGAAACTAATACCATAAATTCTTGTAAGCTGCTTGTTTTTTTCGTTCCCTCTCCAATATGCACCTGCAATATTAAGAAGCTTAATAGCTTTGATAAAACCTGTATGTGGAATATGTGGTCCTCTACAAAGATCTGTAAAATTACCTTGCTTATAGAAAGTAATATGACCATCCTCTAACTCTTCGATTAACTCCAGCTTATATGGGTCTCCTTTCTTTTTAAAAAAATTCTTTGCTGCATCTTTAGTAACTACGAGTCGCTGATACAGGTTATTTTGATGAGCTAACTCCATTATCTTCTCTTCTATGCGAGGGAAATGGCTAGCATCAAAGGAATGGCTTCCAAAGTCTATATCGTAATAAAAACCACTGGCAATAGCCGGACCAATACCTAGCTTAATGCCAGGATAGAGGGATTCTAGGGCTTCTGCCATCAAATGGGCTGTAGAATGCCAAAACGCTTTTTTACCCGCTTCATCTTTCCAAGTAAGTATCTGTACCATAGCATCCTCACCAATCGGCCTAGTTATATCCCATACGCTCCCATTAACGAAAGCTACTAAACTATGTTTGGCTAACCCCTCACTAATACTTTGTGCAATTTCCAAACTAGTTACCCCTTTAGCAAATTGCTTCACAGTACCATCAGGTAGTGTAATATTTAGTTGATTATGATGCATAACGTTGAATTAATCATCTGCAAAGATGGGAATTTAGTTTGTAAATTGCTACTCAACTGCAAGAAGCTAGCTTTGATTAGATCATGTTTTTTGGTGATGTCAGGGGCCTCCCCTGACACAATTAAGAGTTCTTCCATAACCAAAAATTGAGTTCGTTGGGCAGGAAGGAATTTGCGAGAAATCGGAGTTTACTGTAGTAAATGAGGATTTTGAGCAAATTACTGACGAACCCAGCGGACTCAAGGCGACGGTTATGCAAGAACTCTTTTATGGCAACACCTTCTCTTCAAAGACTTGACGGGAAGAGGATCTTCCTATAAAATAACCTACTATAGCTGCCAATACGACCAGCAATATATCTTTATCGAGCATAAAAAACGACATCGTTAATTTGCGTTGTTCATACATGATAAAAAGCAAGTCTATATAAAGCAGTAAGTAGAGTATGCCAAAGCTGACCAATTTACCTAAAGTAGAAAAATCTTCCCGCCTCAATAGCACAACTATAAAAGCAGCTAGAATGACAAGGCCAATAGTTAACGTAGAAATGACGATTGTAAGTACAGGATGAAGCAGTAAATCGGATATACTACTATAGAGAAACACTACCCCACTCATAATTCCTGTAATTAAGCCTTGGCGCTTAGCTTCTCCTTCGATCAAGGTTTTTAATTTTCTCTCTTTTTGATTTTGATCTAAGGGTTGTGCTGAACTATCTGAACCTTTATCATTATTCTTCTGAGAGTTACTAGGATCTTCCGTATCACTTAAAAGTACTAATAGATGGGATGTATAGACAGGTCTAGCATGTGTTTGAATGCTATTGGAATTTTTCATTAATACCACCAATGCTAAACAAACTAGGTAAGCAAAATTTTTTCGTGTCAGAGACATATTATGGTTAGATTTTAGTACATTAATATAAAGATAATTAAAAAAATCTAGTTTATATTAAGTAATAAGGTGTATGTATTGAGCATTTTATTTACTACCTCGCATAAGCTTAATTTAAAGGTCAAGAGATTCAAAAAAATTCTAAATAATGCTTATTTTTAATTAAGGGCCATTCGGCAGTCTAGTTTCAGCGTACCATAAATAAGACCTAGTTATATGAATATAGAAGATAAAAAACAGAGCTTGCTTTTTAAACGTGGAGGAACCTGCCAGGAAGAGCGGCTATTACCAACTCTACTTCAAAATAACAAACTAATAGACAGCAAAGACTTAGACGAATATATTGTATTTACCTACCTATATACCGACCTACTTAAATTTTATGAAACCCAAAATGAACCCATTACATATAATGCTTGGCGCAATTTCTTAGAATATGATGATACGACGATTTATTCACTCATCCTGCATACACAAATAAATAAGTTAAGAGGACCCATCAGCAATTATTCCTTAGGACTGAAGCGAATAAAAAATCTAGAGGTAGACAACAAATATTTAAAAAGTCTGTTATCCATACTAGAAGAGCTGCTTGTATTGCTTAGTTATTGGTATGAAAATTTATCTGAGGACAACACCATTCGATTAGAAATTTATAACCTAATTAGTTATGAACTAAATGACAATATTACATTTTTGTATAATCTATTAAAACAAGAACGTAGCAATGGAATTATAAATACAGATGTAACTTTTTTTGAATTTATAGAAAGCTTATGGGATCAGTACGATGCTTGGGAGCGTAATGTAAAACCTCTCGATGAGAGCTTAGACAGCATGGCGATGCATGAACAGTTGCAAAATACGCTCAACGATTTATTTGAAAGCATTTTTAACGGCATGTCTAACTTACAACGGTTAGCCCAAGAAGGTTATGGAGCCACTTTAATCAGTCAACAGCATAAACCCCAAGCGGCATTAATCATTGTTTTTCTAAGATTGCTTGAATATGCTACGGCCCATTTGAACTATATTCCACAGCGCCACCTAGATTACTATTATAGAGAAGTATTAAAGTTTAATGAAGAGCCTTTAAAACCAGATAAAATATATGTACACTTCCATTTAAAAGAGAATAGAAAGAATTTTTTACTCGCTAAAGGCGTACAGCTAGTAGCAGGAAAAGACGAAACAGGGGAAGATATTATCTTTGAGACAGATAAAACGATTACTATCAATCAAGCTAAAATTGATCGTATTCATACATTTAATCTTAAAACACAGACCTATGATTCGGATGATTCTTATCCAAAAATAAACCTCGACGTAGCCAGCTATGATCCTGAAGCCTTATATGCACAAAAAGTAAACTTGAATCTGTTTACAACTGATTCTCCTGCTCAAAATACTACTTTAGGACCTATTGGTTTTTTAATCGCTTCTCCAGTTTTATACCTAAAAGAAGGTAAAAGAGAGATAAAATTGGGATTCAAATTTGACAAAAATACTTTTGAAACCTTGATAAAGACTGTAAAGCAAGCTCCTAATGACAAGCCCGATGAAATATATGATAAATTTGCAACCTCATTCAATGAAACCATAACCGTACAATTAACTACAGAAGAAGGGTGGACCACGGTAGCTCAAAGTGCCATTAATACTACGGTAAAAAGCGAAGAAACTTATGTAGAACTCACACTCACGTTAATGCCGGATGTTCCATCTATCATAAAGTTTAACAGCACCATACATGGAAACCTAGACAACCTAGAATCGCCTACTATCCGCATATTACTTCAGCCAGAATCATATTTAGCCTATATTTTTATGTTTAGAGACATAACTATAGAAAAGCTAAGCATGTATGTGAATGTTACTGATTATAGAGGACTTATTTTGCAAAATGATTTGGGATTAATCGATACTAGCAAGCCATTTGAACCTTTTGGTCCCTTTCCCAAACTACATGCTAATTTTTATATAGGTAGTGATGAAATCTTTTACAAAAAATTAGCCAAATTTAAAATCAATATTACCTGGGTAGGACTACCTACCATAGACAATGGATTTCAAAAATATTATGAAGCTTATCCTGGCAAAATAACGAACCAAGACTTTCAAGTAAATATCTCTTACCTAAAACATAGGCAATGGAATCCTTTTTATCCAGAGCATAGACAAAAGGTTGCTTTATTTGATGTTGAAAAGAAGCTTGCTAATACGGTAGAAATCTTAAAAGAAAATCGTACTATTGATGAAATAGATTTTGACAAGTTAGGTTTGCTCCCACAGGTATATAATATTAATCCTCCCCTATGGACATCGAAAACACTAACAGGTTTTTTAAAGTTGGAGATTGACGGCCCTGATATGGCTTTTGGACACACGATATATCCTACTGTGATGGCTCAAACCAATCTACTCAAAGAGAAAAATAAGAACAAAAAAAATATTGTGCTCCCAACCCTGAATGAGCCTTACACACCCCAAATTAAATCATTAAGCGTAGATTATAGTGCTGAAGACGAAATTGATCTCAAGAAAGCAGATGAATTAGCAACCCGAGCTGCTGGCAGAAGATACATCCAACTGATGCCTTTTGGATATAAAGTCGAATTTCCTAATACAGGTACTAAGTCCATTAGCTCTAGCCCTAGCACCAATATAAATGGGGACTTAGGTGAATGTTTCTTTACGCTTGGCATTCAAGATTTAAATGGTTCAATTCTACGCTTACATATTCAACTTGACGAAGGAAGTATTGATCCTGATAAAGAATTTGCTAAACCTACCTGGTGTTACCTCTCCGACAATAATTGGGTACACTTTAAGGAAAATGAGATTATTGCAGATGAAACGATGGGACTTACCAAGCCTGGTATCATCGTACTAGTAATACCTGCTGCAGCTAGCACAAATAATACATTAATGGGCACAGGACTTGTATGGCTTAAGATTAGTTTTCCCTCTAACTGCCATTCGTTACCTAAAATACTGGGTATTTACACACAAGCGGCATCGGCAATCAGAAAAATAGATTTAACCAAAGACATCAAGCAACAGCCAACCAAGCTACCCAGCTATTCCATACAAAATATACTAGGAAGCCCTATTGCTATAGAATCTGTAACTCAACCTTTCCCATCCTTTGGCGGCAAACCGGCCGAAACACAAATTAAACTATATACCCGCATCAGCGAAAGATTGAGACATAAAAATAGGGCTATTTCCCCTTGGGATTATGAAAGAATTGCGTTAGACCGATTTCCTGAAATATTTCGAGTAAAATGCATCAATCACTCACAAAAAATCAAACCTTTTCTACCACAGCCTGGAAAAATAACTCTAGTTATTATTCCCAGTATCAAAGGAGGTAACTTAACCAACAATCTATTACCTCAAGCAAGCAAACAATTATTAGAATCTGTCAAACAAGAACTACAAAAAGTGGTTTCTCCTTTTGTGACTATTGATGTAATCAATCCAACCTATGAAGAGGTAAAAGTAAACCTAGAAGTAAAATTTAAGAAAGGCTATGAAAAGGGGGTATATTCGAATGAACTGCAGCGATCTATCCGAATCTTCCTTTCTCCATGGTTGTTCAATCAATCTGAAGATATCCGCCTAGGCGCCACTATACCTTCTTCAAAAATTATGGATTTCATTAGTAAACGATATTATGTAGAAGCTATCGGAAATTTTTCTATCTTAAAATATACGGGTTCCAATATTACAAAGATTACAGATTACGATAATCAACTCATGTCTACTTACCCCTGGTCTGTGATGATTTCTTCAGACAATCACAGAATAACTGTGGTAGATGATATTGATCCTAATTCCAACTTCCGTTATGGCGGTGTAGATGATATGAGTATTGAAGATGATTTTATTATAGGTCCGTGGTTATCTACTCCAGAAAAAAACTGGATAGATGAAGTACAAGAGGAAATAATACAAGAAAGTTTAGAAGAATATTATTTGGTAACCAAAAAATATATTAAGCATTAAATTTATGGCTATAGCTAGTAGAGTACAACTCAAAAAAGCTTTTGAAAAAGGAGCGATCCCTACTCAACAGGATTTTTCTAACCTCATTGACTCGATGATCCATAAGCAAGAAGATGGATTAATTTCAGAAGATGATGGATTAAGACTTTCGCCAAAGGGAAGTGACACAAGATTACTCAGCTTCTTTGATAATCTAAGTGACTTTAAGCCTACTTGGGCTATTGAACAATATCCTAAAAACAGCCCGGAGTTTGGCCTCAATCTGGTAGACCAACAAGGAGAAAGTAAGTTATTTATTCGTTATGATGGAAATGTAGGTATTGGCACCATAAATCCCAGCACCAAGTTAGATATAAATGGAAACACCAGCATGCACGGCCGCCGAGGCACCTATATGGCTGGACAAGTCCCTGGAGATGGAAGTTGGTATACAATTACGCCCCAACTCAACCAATGTCATGCTTTCGAAATTATTGCCAAAATAAGCAAACCAGGTAGAGGCCTACATGCGATGTTACATGCATTTGCACTTAGTACCTTCAAAGGCTCCAAGAGTAAGATTACGAAGTCCCACGCTTACTATAATAGCTTTAGAGACAAAATAGACTTAAGATGGGCAGGAACTAATTTTAACTATTATCTCCAGATAAAAACTAAACGAAACTATGGGGCAGGCAATATGATTTCTTATTATATTACAAACCTTTGGTGGGAAGGGGACGAAGATATAGTAAAAGAAAATTAAAATAGCTTATAAGTAAATGTAGAGATACCCAAGTGTATCATGTAAAATGGCATTCAGAGTCTTCCCTAGAGGACTCTGAGGAAAATAGAGTTCTTGCAAAACCAAGAATTGCGTTCGCTGGACAGGAAGGAATTTGCGAGGAACCAGAGCTTACTATAGTAAATGAGGATTTTGAGTAAATTACTGACGAACCCAGAGGACTCAAGGCGACGGTTAGGCAAGAACTCTAATATATAGGATAGCTACTATGGAAAAAATAGAATTACGTTTAGATATCAACGAAGTAAATATCATCATCAAGGCACTTTCCGAACGCCCCTTTAAGGAAGTATATGAGTTATTGGGTAAAATACATAACCAATCTAATTTGCAACTTTCACAAAAGCCCTTTGAAGGAAAAAACGGGAAACCCAATTAGGGGTCTGTTGGCTTTTTATTTATTCGTGTAAATCAGTGCCTCAAAACATTTACCAACCTCGATCGAGATTGGCAAACTACCTATTTATATTTAAAACAAGAAATCGTAGTAGGGTCGCTCAAGTTTGATGAGAAGCCCCTAGAGTTCTTTCGAAACCAAGAATTTTGTTCCCTAGACAGAAAGGAATTTGTGAGAAACCTGAGTTGTGGTGTCGGGAGCGACTCCCAACACTCCAATGGACTGTCAGGAAAGATTCCTGACAGCACATGGGAAAACCCTAATCATCTTTACACAACCACCGTCGATTGATACTCAGGGGATAGCGGAAGTTACTCTCCCGCTACCAAAATAGAGCCTTGTGAATTATTGATAGCTTCAGAAGTCGACAAAGCTTCTACACCATGTGGATCATTGGGAATAGTGTGGTTATTCTTTTGCATAAATTGATAAAGTTCATCGATGATCTGTTTGGCTACCGCAGGATTTTTTCCAAACCCACTCAGCCTATAATGAGCTGATATGATAGGTGTATGCAGCATCTCACTATACAATTGAGGATCATTTGCTTTCAAACATTCCATATTAGGAATAACGCCAATCTCTTTTCCTAAACTTTCTAATAGTTCAACAGAACTATCATGAGGAAATTGAGGCCGTGGTTTTTGTGTCCTTATAATCAATTCACTATCAATACCTTCTAACATAGCCTTGGTAGAAGGCGAAGGTAAGATTCCAGCAAATACCATATTAGCCCATCGTGCTTGTAGTTCCATAACTCCCCAATTGGTTCCTCTGTAAATACCTACAAAAGCCATATTAGGCAACTTAGGATGGAAAACATGTTTATGTAATAAAACAGGTTGTAGCCGGTCTTCTGGAGCAAACGTTAAAGTTTTTTGTATAGAAGGATCTAAAAAAGATAAATCAAGCTGATAACCTGTACAAAATATAATCACATCGGCAGGTTGACGTTCTCCGTTGCTAAATACAATTCCTTCCTTATCTAATCTTACAATTTTATTGAGCATAACTTCCACTTTCCCTGATTGAATATCCTCCAGATAATTATCAGAAATAGTGATGTAAGGAGAATTTCCTGTATTAGGATCTATGGCTAAAAGCTTACAAATATTAGCTTGGTTATGGCAAAGTTGGCTATAGCGTTTATGAGCCTTTTGATTCTTTTCTTCTACAGTTAGTGTTAACTCCTTAATCTGTTCTTCTCTATTATAAAAGGTAAAGTCAACGGGTAACTTAGTTCCATCTGGACTAGCGTTAATATAACGCTGTAGTATATACATGGGACGACTAATAACATTCAGCACATAACTTGCATTTTTAGAAATATCCGTCGCAATCTGGCTACCACTAAAAGCTCCACCTATTATTACAACACGCCTGTGATCAAATGTTTCAGGTATTTTGTAATCTTTACTATGGATAATTTTGCCCTTAAATTCATCCATCCCTTTTAAAGCAGGCAAATATGGTTTAGAAAACATGCCTGTGGCTACAATAACAAAGTCAAATTTTTGTCGTTGCTTTTTGCCTGCTTCTTGCCAAGTAACTTGCCACTTATTTTGTATTTTCTTTACATGGATTACTTCACTTCTAAGGTGGATATATTTATTTAAATCAAATTTGTCTGCATAAGCAGTTAAGTAATTATAAACCTCGTGTTGATTTGGGAAATCCGCTGTACCTGGTTGCCAGGGAAAATCTGAAAACATGGTTGAATAATGCGAACTATTGGTTTGCATCGAATTCCACATAAGTCCACCACGTGGTCTCCAAGCGCCTCCAATTGTCTCATCTTTGTCTAGCAACATGGGCTCTAAGCCACTTTCTAAAGCAGACTTAGCAGCCGCTAGGCCTGAAGGGCCTCCCCCAATAATCAGCACACGCTTTTTTTGTGGGGATTTGTAAGATGCCAGTATAAGTAATAATGCAAAAATGCTTAAAAATTTAAAGAAACGTTCTGATTTTGGTTTTGGTTTTGAGTATATGATTATTTTGTTAATCTGGTACATAAATAGATAGGGTTAAGTTATAAAAATGGGGTTACTACATTTGGTCCTTTATATAATAATTTAACATAGTTAATCGCCTAAAACAACATATCAGCTATAAATTTTATAAACATTTAATTACTAAAATCGCTCATGTATTGCTATTTTTATGTACATTATTCGCATAAAATATATACACAATCGCCAACTTCATTTATGCGTGCTTGTTAAGAAAATTTGATGGGTTTTTAACAGGATTTTTCAAGAATTACAAGAGACTTTTTCTGAAACCAAAAACACGCTTCTTCTATATTCAAGTCAAGTAAGGAGGATTGTAGTAAAAACTTTTTTATTAAGTTCTACTTCCCTTCTAGCACTAAAAATTATATCATCTAAATCCATGCCTCTTTAAAATTTTCTTTTTTCTATTCTTGCATATATTCAATAAAGTTCATAACTATACATCTCATCAACATTATAGTTTAGTGTTTAACATTATAGCTATTATTTATAACTCTTTAAAAACATAGATTATGTGCAAGCCTAATCAACTTACAACTTTTAAAAGGATCATCGCCTTTATACTAATTTTTGGTCAGCTTTTAACAAGTTGCAAGCATCCTAAGCCAGCAACCAACCCTGGTAAAGATCCGGATCTAGAAAAAAAGTTGGCATATACTAAAGCAGCTCTTCTTCGGCCAAAAAGCACGACCAAACGCCCAGAAAAAGAAAAAGCAACCAGAAAACATGTGAAAGGAAATTCTTCTAGCCACCAACAGCAGATGCAGTATGAGCGAAAAGAAGGAGCAAGCATAGGACAAGATTTCTTTGAGCGGAGCAAAGAAGCACTTCGTGAAGGAGAGGAAAAATTGGATGAACTTCATCGAGACCAAGCAAGGAGAAGGCAAGTAGAACAAGAACAGCTGGAACAAAGTCATCGGGCTTGGCAAGAAAAGTTAGCTAGAAAACAGGAGCAAAGATTGCAGGAAGAAAAAGAGCGAGCAGCAAGAGAAGAAGCAGAACAAAAAGAGGAAGCAATACGTAGACAACGCGGGGAAACATGGTTACAAGAGGGAGCAGAGAATTTAAGGAAAGAGAAAGAAGAACGGGAACAAGTTCGCCAAGAAGCTGAACGAAAAGAGGAAGCAATACGTAGACAATGCAAGGAAGCTAGAGATAAGGCGTATGAAGAACAGCAAAAAGAGAAAGAGAGGGAACAACAGACACTTGAGAACTTACACTCCCTTGCAAAAGAGAGATTGGAAGAGAAAGCCCGGCAGGAAAAAGAAGAACGATTGCGATTGGAACAAGAAAGGCAAGCAAAAGAAGCTAGAAAAGCAGCAAAAGAGGAAGCACGTTGGAACAAATGGGACGAAGCTGAAAAAAGAGCACAAGAAGAAAGTCGTAGGCAACAAGAAGAGTTTCGGGATAAGATTCATAACGAGATAGAAAAAAATGAAAGAAAACGTGAATTGGAATGCAAACAGATGGAAGAAGCAATGGAAAAAGCAAGCCAAGCCATGGCTCAACTTGCTGAACTAGAAATACTTAAGCCTAAGCCTGTAGAACTAGATTCAAGCCCTACGCTAGTAGTTCCATTTCTCGAGCGGACTTGTTTAAGTTTGAAACTAGAAGATTTAAAAAAAGATGAGGATGAGGATGAAAAGTATATAGCTGATTTAAAACGCCGTCTAGAAAAGAAAGCATCGAGTCTCCCTGAAACAGCAACAAGTAAACCTACGGTGGTCCCACCTCCTGATTTGAGCGAATATGGTTTGGATCTTGATTCCGATTGGGATTGGGACAAGCATCATAAGGAAATGTTCAAGGAGTTAGATGAATATAGGACTAAAAATAATTGGGCATCTCCACCACCACAAGAGATGAAGCAATCGGAAAAATGGTTTGCTTGCCAAGACCAGCGCGGAATACCAACACCTGAAGAAAAGGAAGCAAAGAAAAAGCAGTTAATTACAGCAAGTACCACAACTAGTGAGCAAGAAAATCCTACTACTAGTACAGAAAATAAAACATCTGAGACAGAAAAAAAGCTAGGATTAGCAGATCAAAAATTACCCCAAGAAAAAACCAAGCCAACTACCCAAGCAACTAAAAAGAAAGTAGAAAAAGAGAAGGAACTTAGCTCGGGAGAAGAAAGTGATAGCTATGAAGATACAAGCGAAGAAGAAGACGCTGTGGAACTTACGCTAGAAAATGCAACTTCTCAAATAGAGGCTTACTTACAAGCTGTAGAAGCAGGCATCTTGAGTCCAGAAGAACAAAAGGCCGGATGTCAAGCATTGCTCACAGAAGTGGAAGTACTCAAAAAACGAGAAAAAAGACTATATCGTTTGTGCAATGAATCAATGATTATTAATAGCGATTTTGATTCGGAAGCAATAAAAATATGTAAGAAAGAAGCCCAACAACACAAGGAACAACTTGATTCATTGAGAACTTTGCGCAGTCAGCTTCAAAGAAGTTGTGAATTAACGACGGAAGAATTAGCAGCATGTAACATTAAGGTCAAGAACTCAACCGAGGAAAGTGAGGACGGATATGAAGTGGATTCTTCTGATGAGGATATAGCTTATCTTTATTCTAGAGGCGATTTAGCTTTGCGCGAAGGTGCAGCCAATGGGGTAGTTAAAGCACTGAAAAAAGCTCCTGAAAGAGTCGGAAAAGATTTGGAGAGCTTATTAACAAATCCATTAACTACAGTAGAAGGTCTTACAACATGTTTGAAGCAAATACCTGGACTTTTTGCTGCGTTACCAGCCTATATAGACAGCTTCGAGGGACATGAAAAAGAAAGAGGTGAGGAAATAGGCGAATTTGTAACTGAGCAAGTAATTAATATGCTTCTTATCACACTTGTTAAGCTACCTGTTGGTCTTAGGAGAATAGGAAAATTAGGAAAAGCAGTACAAAAGCTTGTAGAGGAAGCTAAACAGTTAGAAAAGCTGGGAAAGGCAGTAACAGGAATAAAAAAAGGTAATAAATTAGAACGACAAGCACAAAAGAAAATAAGGCAGGCAGCTAAACTACAGAGGAGGGCAAAAAGGAAAGCTGACAAGGCAGCTAAAAAAAACCAACAGCAGACAAGTGAAGGAACTAAAGAGCAGCCGGAAGTGCAGAAGGAGAGTAAGAAAGAAACAAAAGAATGGAATGGAAAATACAAGAAAAAGAAACCTGGTGTTAGTGGGAAAGAAGGAGCTAAAGGCGCACCTAGCTGGGCCAAGGAATTTCGTCCTAGAGAAGGTGAAAGTGGCAAAGAGTTTGCTAAAAGGATCATGGATGAAAAGTATGGGCCGGGTGATTATAAAGAAGGTACTGGTACTCAGTTTAATCAGATAAAAAAATGGGCAGATAGATCTTTTGAATAAAATAAAAATAGCCTATGGTTAAATTTAAATATTTATATGATTTACAACATATTGATGAAATCAGAATAGAGGATGAGGAAGAAATAAATGTAAAAAGACTAGGTATATTTACTTCTAAAAAACAAATCAATGAAGCAATAAAGGTATATACATTACTTCTAGGATTCAAAGATAAGTGCAAAGTTGCTGGTGGCTATGACGATCTTATAGAGGGTTTTTTCATTTCTCGTATGCCAATAGGAGTATCTGAGTGGGAAGGAGGCTTTTTTACATATTCGGGGTATATCAATGAACAAGAAGATGAAGATATAGAAATGACTTTAAATTTACCTTCTTGGTTTTCTAAAGATACACAAGACCAACCTGGTGAAAATAGTATCGACTTTGCAGAACGCATAATGCAACAAAAATATCATACTAGCGATTATCCAAGAGGACCACAAAGTGAGTTTTATCAAATCAAGAAATTTAAAGAATTATATGACAAACAATTATTATGAATCACATATACATGGTATCTCATCTCAATCCTAAAAATGATGATGAAAAACATATAGGTTCTTACCTCACTTATGAAGAAGCAATAGCAGTAGTAGAAAAGTACAAAACATTTAAAGGCTTCAAAGATGCACCAGATTGTTTTTATATAGATAAATATGAAGTAGGTAGATTATATTGGGCAGAAGGCTATTATAGCGTAAAAGTAAAGGTGGAAAATAAAAGCTAACAGGAACTATTAACGTATGGTATGGTGCGGCCATTTGGGAAATTACTAGTGCCAGCGGAAATTAGCCCGTTAAATAAGCAACATGAAGAAAATCCTACTCGCTGTTCTGGTACTTAGCTGCCTATCCTTCGATGCCTATGCACAACCTAATCAGGTAAAATTTGGTATTAGGCTAGGACCTTCTACTTCTCAAATTGATACAAGTATCCACGAAAAAAAGGACGAAGACCCTTTCAAAAGATTGCATCAACGGCCAAACTTCAAAGAAGAAAAAAATAATTTTGAATCCGCTGGCATTAGCCGGTACCACGCTGGCTTTTTTATCTGCCGTACCTTGTATGAGTACATAGATGTTTATTGGGAAATTTTATATGCTGGTAAAGGAGGGAAAGAAAAACGTCCTACATTTTGGAAGCCTGAATCAAATAAAATTGCTTCTCTTTTATCTTCAACCGTAAGTCTTGATTACCTGGTTGCCACCATGAGAGTAGCCTCTTTTCCAGGTCGAATAAATACAAATCACATTAAAAATTTATGCTATATACTTGGTCTTTATGTAGCCTATTTGGTCAGTGCCCAACAAAGTAAAACCTTTAAGAGCCGAGAGGGCGAAAAAGTACGTGTACGTAAAGATTTACTTAAGGAATTCCCAGATCTCAACTTCAGGAAATTGGATTTAGGCTGTATCCTAGGCGTTGGTTATGAATTCGATATGGGATTAGCCACTAGTTTCATAGCTCATTTAGGATTAAGAAGGATTTTGGAAGGAACAAGAGGCACAAATGTAGATGTAAACTTAAGTATAGCTTATAACTTGGCCAAAATAATTAATTTCTAATGGCTATTCTTATCTTTTTATGATGTATGATCAAAATTTGTAAAAAGCCTATATTTCGTTGTACTATCAAACAAACATTTTTTACGATGAATTATTCGTTATTTACTTATAATCGATGGCAATTTAGATTTCTGTATGGTTTTTTATTGTTCTTTGCCTTGCAAATAGGTAGTTGCAAGTGTGAGCCTAACAAAAAGAAGCCTTTAGCAAGTTTTTCAGAGTTAAAACTTGGAGGCTTACGCATGGAAGTAGCTCCTACTGAGTTGGTAGGACAGCAACATGGTCTATCTGTTAAGTTTATTCCGACCAATGAGCAAATTGTATTTTTAGACCGATACAAGCTAACTGTCCAAGTAGAAGATCGAGCAGGAGTTATTAATTGGCCAAGCAGAATACGTGAGCGTCGAGATCCGAATCTTATGAAAATTGAGCATAAACTCCTTGCTTCTTTTAGTTTGTTGAAGGAATTAAATCCCCAAAATAGTTATGACAACACACTCATTATAGATTTACAATTAGAACCTGGTATGGGAAGCCGACAAATTGTAATCAAATTCAAACTATACGATCATGAGAATAGGCTTGTACAAGAAGATGCGGTAACCTGGCGTATAAAACATCGAGAACCCATCCCTGTTCCTGAGGATGATATTGACCCCACGGCTGTTGTTCATCGTAAAATCAACTTTACTTCCGAAGATGAAAAAATAGCAGCAGAGATACTAAGGAGACAAAGAGAACAAGAAGACCAAGAAGCAGCGGAAGCAGCAGCGGCGGCAGAAGCAGAACGAGTAGAACAAGAAATACGAAAAAAACGTGGCGAAGAGTGGCTTGGAGGAGAAGGAGCAAGGTGCTGGCAAGCGCAAGAAGAAAATTGGAAACGAATGCGAGAAGAAAAGGCAAAAGAGGCCACTCGCTAACAAACAGAACGCGGGTGAATATCACCATAGGCTTCCACGCTGGATTCTCTTTTTTCCTCGCCATCAGAATCACCCGTTAGGTGACTCTGATGAAACCGTCGTTCTGCACTAAATCTAAATTTCTTTCCCTCAGAGTCCTTTTCAAGTGACTCTGAGGGCGCTGTAAAATCTCCATCCTTCAGAAGGCGAAGGAGAGAAAATGAAATTCAGTCATCACCACAAGGGGGATGGAATATTGTATTCGTTCACAGGTCTATGCTCTTTAAAATTAGTCCCCAAAGCATGATCTACTTACCAGGCAATTGATAAAGATATGTATTATAGGCAACTAATACAATTGATAGGATGAATTTACTGAATTTTACTTGGTTCATGCTAACAGCAGTTCCACAACGAATGTCATTCCTGCTCCATTCAGTTCTATTAAGGCAAAGGTATATTCAGGCAGGAATCCAGTAACACGTGACGCTCTTTGGAAATTTTAATTTTCATCGTAACTTCTCAGAGATCTTGAAAATATGCTCCTGCTTTCTCAATCTAGATCCCCGCTAGACATGCTTACGAGTTTGGACAAGAGTAGGGTGCGGGGATGACAATTAATGAGGTTAATTTAGACCATCCGTGAACGGTTACGGAATATTTTTAAAGTGGGCCCTGTAGGATTCGAACCTACGACCCTCTGCTTGTAAGGCAGATGCTCTGAACCAACTGAGCTAAGAACCCTTAAAAATATTATATAAAACTAAAGTGCAAATATAACCAAATTCTATAAACACCTACATATTTAACTATAAAAAGCTATCAACTAACTCTCAACTATTTACTTACATGTAAAAATAATTTTCTGCAGTTTACGAGAAAACTAGTAAGCTTTGATTAAATCTTACACATTGATAAGGTCCAACCTAAATTCTTTTATCAACCTACTCATATTCAACCACAACTTTTAGCTGCTGCAGATTACGCAGTTATCAGGATCATCTAAATCACATGTTAGAGGCAATTGTTGATCAGCATTTTTCTGTGCCGTTACCACCTCTCTCTCTTTTATTTCTTGTTCTTTTTGTATGGTGAATTTAATTGCATCTGCTGCTGCCTTAGTTCTTAAGTAATACATACCCGTTTTTAAGCCTTTTTTCCAAGCATAAAAATGCATCGATGTAAGTTTGGCAAAATTTGCATCTTGCAAGTGTATATTGAGACTCTGACTTTGGCAAATAAACGCCCCTCTATCTGCTGCCATATCAATAATTGCTTTTTGAGGAATTTCCCACACAGTCCTATACAACTCTTTAATATGCATGGGTATACGTTCTATGTTTTGTACAGAACCATTATTTGCAATTAGCTCATTTTTCATCTTATCATCCCATAGGCCTAACTTGATAAGATCTTCTAAAAGGTGTTTGTTAACTACAATAAATTCGCCTGAAAGTACCCTTCTTGTATAGATATTAGACGTATATGGTTCAAAACATTCATTATTACCTAATATTTGCGAGGTAGACGCAGTGGGCATAGGAGCTACTAGCAAGGAATTACGCACACCATGTTGCTGCACTTCTTTTCTAAGCTTTTCCCAATCCCATCTGCCAGAAGTTGGTTCTACACCCCACATATCAAATTGGAAAATACCTTTAGAAATAGGCGAACCAGGGAAGGTCTCATACGGTCCTTGCTCTTTAGCTAGATCCTTAGAGGCTGACATCGCAGCAAAATAGATCGTTTCAAAAATATCTCTGTTCAACCCCCTTGCTTCAGGTGAATCAAACGGCATACGTAACCGCAAAAACACATCAGCAAGTCCTTGAACGCCAACACCAACCGGTCTGTGTCTCAGGTTAGAAGTCTTTGCTTCCGGTACAGGATAATAGTTGATA
This sequence comes from Candidatus Amoebophilus sp. 36-38, assembly GCA_001897825.1. GTDB lineage: Bacteria > Bacteroidota > Bacteroidia > Cytophagales > Amoebophilaceae > Amoebophilus. Next base: position 29,445 of record MKUM01000018.1, on the reverse strand, counting down.
TCAATGACCTTATTCAGGTTTTTAGTAATTACCCGAGTTATTTCATAAAGCTTTTGGTGATCAAATTTACCTGCTTGGTTAATAAATTTAGGTAGTGCTATCGAGGCCAAGTTACATACAGCCACCTCATCTGGAGAAGTATATTCAATAATTTCTGTACATAAATTACTGGACTTAATGATACCCACATTTTGTTGGTTAGATTTTGCATTTGCACTATCCTTATAAAGCATATACGGTGTACCCGTCTCAATTTGAGACTCTAAAATTTCAAACCACAGGTCTTGTGCTTTTACAGTCTTCCTAGCTCTACCTTCACGCTCATATTTATCATAAAGTCTTTCAAACTCTTTGCCATAGCAATCTGCTAATCCAGGTGCTTCATGCGGACAAAATAAGGACCAATCTCCATTATCCTCTACTCGCTTCATAAATAAGTCTGGTATCCAGAGTGCATAAAAGAGGTCACGTGCTCGTAATTCTTCTTTACCATGATTCTTTTTCAAATCCAAAAAAGCGAATATATCTGCATGCCAAGGTTCTAAATAGATGGCAAAACTACCTTTTCGCTTACCACCTCCTTGGTCCACATAGCGTGCAGTCATATCAAAATTCCTAAGCATGGGCACAATCCCATTGGAAACACCATTGGTACCTTTTATATAGGATCCCGTTGCACGAATGTCGTGAATGCTTAATCCAATGCCCCCTGCAGATTGTGAAATCTGTGCACATTGTTTAAGGGTATCGTAAATACCTACGATGCTATCTTCTTTCATAGTAAGCAAAAAACAAGAAGATAATTGGGGTTTCGGGGTACCTGCATTGAAGAGCGTAGGTGTAGCATGTGTAAACCATTTTTCAGACAGCAAATGATAGGTTTCGATGGCTGATTCTATATCTTCTTGGTGTATCCCTATGGCCACACGCATCAACATATGCTGGGGGCGTTCCACTATTTTCCCATTTAATTTCAATAAATAGGATCGTTCTAATGTCTTAAACCCAAAATAGTCATAACCGTAATCTCTTTCATACACAATAGCGGCATCTAGTAGTGATGCATGGTCTTTGACAATTTTATATACATCTTCACTAATGAGCGAAGCATTTTCTCCTGTTTTAGGATCCACGTAGGTATAGAGCCGCTTCATGGTATTAGAAAAAGACTCACTAGTAACTTTATGCAAATTTGAAACAGCAATTCGTGCTGCAAGTATTGCATAATCCGGGTGATAAGTAGCCATAGAGGCAGCCGTCTCTGCTGCTAGGTTATCTAACTCTACGGTGGTTACTCCATCGTAAATACCCATAATCACCTTTTTGGCAATGTCTACAGGATTGATAAACTCGGTGTTTAGTCCATAACACAGCTTTTCAATTCTAGCGGTAATTTTATCAAATTTTACCGATTCGTATCTGCCGTCTCTTTTGATAACTAACATAACTAGCTATTTTGGTTTTAGTTTTGATTAAAAGCTTTGTACTACAAAAAATTAAAATTCTACGTCCAAGGAGAATCGCTTAACTTCCTCTTGGGTTTCTTTTTTATGAACACCTGCTTTCTGATACTCTCCTACCCTTTTTTCAAAGAAATTAGTTTTTCCTTGCAAAGAAATCATCTCCATAAAGTCAAAAGGATTTGTCGCATTGTATACTTTAGAACAGCCTAGTTCTAAGAGCAGTCTATTAGCCACAAATTCAATATACTGACTCATGAGATTCGCATTCATGCCTATCAGACTAACTGGTAATGCATCTGTAACAAATTCTTTTTCTATAACAACAGCATCCATAATAATCTCTTGTACTCTTTTTTCAGATAGTTGATTTTTAAGATGCTTCGTGTACAATAGGCAAGCAAAATCACAGTGTAGCCCTTCATCTCTAGAGATAAGCTCATTAGAAAAGCTTAGCCCAGGCATTAGTCCTCGCTTTTTAAGCCAGAAGATAGCACAGAAGCTTCCAGAAAAGAAGATACCTTCTACAGCAGCAAAAGCAACGAGTCGTTCAGCAAAGCTACCTTGGTCAATCCAGCGTAGCGCCCAGTCTGCTTTCTTTTTCACACAGGCTAGGGTATCAATCGCATTAAAGAGTTTATTTCTCTCTTGCGGATTTTTGATGTACGTATCAATCAACAAAGAATAGGTCTCAGAATGGATATTTTCTACGGCTATCTGAAATCCATAGAAAAACTTGGCTTCTGTATACTGTACTTCTGCCACAAAATTTTCTGCCAAATTTTCGTTTACAATCCCATCACTAGCAGCAAAGAAGGCAAGCACATGGGATATAAAATGCCTTTCTCCATCATTGAGCCTTTCCCAATCTTTTAAATCTTGGCTTAAGTCAATTTCTTCAGCAGTCCAAAAACTAGCTTCTGCCTTCTTATAAAACTCCCAAATATCATGGTGCTCTATGGGAAATAATACAAATCTATTTTTGTTCTCCTGTAAAATAGGTTCTATGACTGAATTCGGTTTAGCTGACATAAACTAGATTTTAAATGCTTTAATAAATACAATTCTTATATTACGAGGCAAACAAACTTCCCAGTGATAAATATTGATCAAAATAGGCTTATTTGAGCAATATACCAAGATTCATCAGCCTATACAAACCTAAGTAAAGCCGCCTAAAAGAGCAAAGCTATTTTTTAAAAACTTTGAAAAATACAATTTACATTTTACCAGCAAAACTGTTGATAGCGCGTTTTAATAGCTATTAAATTTATATAGAATGTTGAATCGTAAAATGAAGGAAAAAGGTATCTTCTGTACTGAGTACAATTAAATATAATTGCTTGATTATTGAAGCCCGCTTATTTAGGCTTTATTAGCATCTAATACCTCCCCATAAATTTTATAGACTACCAAGTTTTTATTTATATTGCGCCTTATCCAATAGATTTCTTCCAAAACCAAGAATTGGGTTCTCTGGGCAGGAAGGAATTTGTGAGAAACCGGAGTTTACTGCAGTAAATAAATAGGAAGAACCATTTACTGACGAACTCAGAGGACTCAAGGCGACGGTTTCGAAAGAAATCTAATTTGTAAACCCTTAATACTTCGCTTGCATCATGGTACTGGATAGAAAAACACCACCTGCTTTCAAAACAATTAATGACATATCTTTTCCATGGCCTATAGAAATGCAACTACATGGTAGTACGCCGCTTTATGTACTTGATCAAGGAAATCTGCCTATTATCAAGCTAAGCTTATTATTTGAATCAGGTAGCTGGTATGAACCCCAAAATGGAGTCGCTTATTTCACAGCTAAGATGCTACTAGAAGGTACTAAGAATAAAAATGCTCATCAAATTGCTGCATACATAGATTACTATGGGGCCAGTATAGAAATTATTCCTCGAGCAGATTACTGCAGTATTGAACTAGTTAGTTTATCCAAACATCTGATACCCATGCTTGAACTATTGGCAGAAATACTTGTATCCCCTACCTTTCCTGCAGCGCAGTTACAGCTTTTACAGCATTTAAAAATTCAAGAAATAAAGATTGAAGATGAAAAAAACAGCCAAATATCTTATAAACGTTTCAAAGAAGCTTTATTAGGAAAAGAACATCCATATGGATATAGCCTTACAGCAGCCGATATACAAGCTGTTACCAGAGAGCAGCTAATCGCTTATCACCATGAACAATTATTGGCAGGTTGCCAGGTACTGTTGAGTGGGCAAGTAACCGACCAGAATATCCAGGATGTACATGGCTATCTATCATTTCTAAATCTCCAACAAGCTTCTCGACCCAAGCATCCTTTATCTATACAACCTCCCTCTAAAATTTCCATAACTAAAGAAGGTAGCTTACAAAGTGCTATTTGTATAGGGAAGGTATTGTTTCCTAAGACACATCCGGATTATCTGGCTATGTATATTGTTACCGAGTTGCTAGGTGGTTACTTTGGATCAAGGCTCATGCGTAATATTCGTGAAGAAAAAGGGTATACCTACAGCATCCATGCTAGTATGGTACCGCTCAAAGAGGCTACTTACTTCCTTATCAGTACCGATGCGATCCAAGAATTTGCCGAACAAACTTGTACCGAGATTTATAAAGAAATCAAAACCTTACAAACTGCCGAGGCACCGTTAGAAGAACTTACAACGCTAAGAAATTATATGATTGGTAATTTCTTAGCTAGCATTAATGACCCTTTCTCGATCATGCAACGATTTAAAGAAACGCATCTACATGGGCTAGGCCAAGCGTTTTATCTACAGTTTTACCATACGCTTCAAACCATTACTCCTGCCAAGATCAAAGAAATTGCTAATAGCTATCTAACACTTGATAGCCTTACAGAAATACGGGTAGGGTAACGTAAGTAACCATCCCTTAGAATGCAGTGATCCATATTCCAACAACAGTACACTTTAAAGAACAAACGGGAACGTTTGCACTAGCTAGAAAATAACTTTCAAAAAGAACCTATTCTTAGCTATAATTTATCTTGCCGCTTATAAGTTTGTTTGCTATCAGGACAAGAATACAATTTTTCCTTTAAGATGATCGATTATCTCTTGCAAAGTATGCTCTCCTTGATAGAATTCGTCTGAATAAGTTTCATCATCCAGATTAATTTTATAATCCGCTCCTAGAGTTCCTCTTATTTTTTCCAAACCATTTATCACAGATTCAAAAGTATTTTTAGCAGCCTGCTTAATTTCTTTATCGCCACTTACTTGAGTAATTTCAAAAGCTCTTTCTGCTGTTTCGACAGCAATGACGGCTTCGTCTTCTAAGTAAGCTATCCCAGTTTCTACCTTAATAAGTTCTAAAGCATTTCCTGCTATATCCCGATAGCTATTCGTAAGAATTTTATTCAGAACAGTTGGGTCAATACCTAACCCATCTTCTTCTTTCACTAAACCTGCAAAGTTGGACAATTCGGCCAGTTGATCCCTTAGTAAGACATATGCCGTACCAAGGTCTACATTCCTAATGTGTTCTTTTGCTTGAATTGTAGACTGATTAGTAGAATTTTTCAATATTTCGAAACCAGCAACAAAAGCTTCTTGGGCTTTTTGAGTTATAGTTGGAAACTCCTTAGTCATCCGGTTATAAATTTCTTTTAATTGCTTAATAGACTTTGAGTCTCCAGCAATTGACTTAAAATCTGTAATACCACGGTTTGTTAGGAAATCTTTAAAGCCTTCCAAATTCTGTTTGTAGAAATCATAAGATGCTCTTACACTTTGTCGATCAAGTGACAAATTCTCATTAGAATTAGAATTAGAATTAGAATTAGAATTAGAATTAGAATTAGAATTAGAATTAGAAATCAAATTAGAATTAGAATTAGAATTAGAATTAGAATTAGAATTAGAATTAGAATTAGAATTAGAATTAGAATTAGAATTAGATGTCAAAAAGTCTAGAACTTCTCCCACATTATCTTTCCTTGCTTTCACTTCTTCAGGAGCTTGCTCAATTGCCTCTTGCACGATTTGCATGTCCTTTTCTAGTTGAGTAACCGATGCAGCGATAGCAGCTTGCGTTTGGTCAATAAATGTTTCAGTTTGTCTAATTCCGTCAGAAAAAAATTTTTTCCTTTCATTTAACTCTGATTGAAAACCTGAATCAAGTCGTCCTATCTCATCAGCATTTTTTATCAAGATCTTAGAACCCATCAATATATTTTCTAATGCTTCTAAAATTTGTGCAAGTTCATCCGGCTTATCTTTGGACAATTCAAGTTTTTTTGGGAAATCTTCTATCTTTCCTAAGATCCCCCAGAATTTATCCATTTCTTCCAATCTTTTACTTAAGCACGAAAAAAGTTTTTTATCTAAAGAACCATCTTGATCATCTAGTAGTTCTAGAACTATACCTGTCGCAAGTTTGTTATCAGGCAACGTACCCATCTTTAAAGTTATGTCAACATTTTCATTCTTTTCTAATTGCATCTGGCCTGTAACCTCTGCTAAAGTTCTTTCGACATTAGAACCTGATACTTGATTTAATGTAACCAAAGAACCTGCTGTAGTGGTAAGTTTAGCTCTAACTTTACTTAAATCTACTGCCACGCCACCTATATTTTTTATAGTAATAGTTTTGGCTTCATCCTCTTTTAATTCCCGCTCTTTAGTTGAGATTGATAAGGATATTCCGTCTTTTACCCAATTTACTTCCTCTCTCGCCAATTCAATGTCACCACGTTTTATAACAATGCTTGCCGTAGCCTTCTCTTGATCAGTCTTATGATTTATTTTGAATATAATATTATTTGTTTTATCTCTAGAAGCATAGCTTGTTACATTTGACAACTTTACAACGCCATTAACCCAATTGTTATCTAACTTGCGGAGTTGAAAATCAGTCCCATTATCACCTTTTACCTCTACAGTAAGGGCATCAAGTTGTATAAGACTTAAACTTTTTAAATTAAAACTACCTTTTTGATCACCCACTAACCTATGTGCAACAACTTCTATTTCGATAACAGATTCTTGCCATCTAACTAATACTGGGGCATCTAAAGGTTTATCTTTGTACTTTAATTGAAATTTGAATTCAGCTTCTTTTACTCCTGAAGTAGGATTTATATATAACTTAATCTTATTGCCTAACTTGCCTAACTCAGGACCCACAAGCTCAGTAATAGCAGGCTCACCAGCTTTTTTAGAAATAGTCCCGCCAGATATTGCTTGTATAGCTAATTTTAGATGAGCTGGATCAATAGCACGGCTCCCAGGTAATTGGGTTATTCGAAGTTTGACTTCATTTTCAGGGCCATAAAGCGTATAATCTGACAAACCATATTTTTTAGGAGTCACAATTTCCAAAGGTAACTGGATGGGTTGAGCTTGGAATATTTGTGTTGACGCTGCTACGGGGTTATTATCATATAGCACTTTGAAATCAAAAGTAGCCGCTTCTGCTTCTTTAAAATCTAAATCAAGACTGCAACCAATCTCATGGGTAGGTGCCAGGTCACCTATCATCAATACATCACCTCCTTGCTTACCTTGTAATTGGGCTGACTTACCTTCTATATCCTCACTAACATTCTTATATACCAACTGCAATCCTTTGGCTGTCTCTTTTCCTGTATTTGTTATTTTACAACTAACCTGTCCTCTATCTTTGTCATGATCTACAGTAATTGCTACCGCTATGTCTGCCTTCGTAAATGTTTTTATTGTGGCAAAACTAGTAATTGGGGAGCCCTTTGCTTCATAGGAAAGAGTAAACTCAATTGCCGCACTCTTATTTGCATCACCAAAATTCAACGTACCTAAATTGTATGCTTTTACTTCAGCATTCTTATCTAACTCACCTAATTCTATTACTTTTTTGTCAACACCTCCAAGTTGCGCTCCAGGCGTCTGAGCAGCATTATAAGTAAGTTTTACATGTGTAGCTTCTTTTATTCCTTTATTATATATATCCGCGTACACTTTACCATCGACTCGATTATAAGTAATATTATCAAGCACTAATTTAACTCCCTGCTCCCAACTCACCTTGGCTGCATTACCTATATTCTTACCTTCATACTGCAGTTGAATGCTAAACTTAGCCTGTTTATCAGCTTTAGAATCTATGGTTAGATTATAGGGTTTCTTTTCTTTAGCTGCCAATATGAACGGTAGATCTATCATGTACACATTTGTGCTTCCTACACGCGAACTGCCTTGTATCATGGCAGAACTTCCTTCTTCTCGTGTAAGCTGCAGTTTAAGTTGGTTAGCCACGGTTGCTCCCGTACCCTTATTTTCGATCTCTAGACTAATCGTTTTTTGATCCCCCTCTATTTGCTCAGCACTAATCCTGTTGAGGGATAACTCAATAGCTTGATGCTGTTCCGAGCTCTCATCCGGCTTTTCTTCTGGAATATCATTCCTATTTTGGTTACACTTACATGAAATCATATGAGAAATAACCAAAAATGTGATTATCTGAACTACTGTTAAAAAGCGAGTAAAGGAAGTATTTGTAAATTTCATGGCCATTAAAAGTTAATTAGAGTCAATATGTAAAAGTAATTTAAATTTCCCAACTTAAGTCATCTAATTTTGATGATAGCTTGCCTCTATTTTACCCTAAGCTCGGTATCGAGTTGATACGCTTGTTAAGTTCATCTATTATCTCCTTGATTGAGGTTAGTTCAGCTTTCTTAGCTTCTATAAGGTGATTAGCTTTTATAAGATGATATACTTCCAGCTTATTATCGCCTTTTTCCTTGTTATATATATCTATAGCAGCTTCACAAGCTTGTTTAGCAAATTCACGAGCTTTTATAGCAGCTTGTTTAGTTGTTTCATCCTTAGTTGCTTGGGCAACTTGATAAGCATTCTCTGCTGCTTGCAAACTAATCTCTGCATCTCGAGCTAAAAGCTCTAAGGCAGGCTTAGAACCCTTACTATCTAATTTAACAAGCTCTAACCCACTTGCTGCTATACGCTGATAGTTTTCCGCAAACCAATGATTTAAAACTTGTAGATCAATGCCTAGCCCATCCTCTCTTTTTTTTAGTTTTTCAAAGCTAGGTAAAACAGAGATTTGCTCAATTAAACTGTTATATAATGCTCCAGCATCCTGTTTGTTCTTTGCTTCTTCATCTTTCTTTGTAACATTCTCAAATACTACTTCGAGGCCAGTATCAAAGTTGTCTTGTGCTTGTTGCAGTATAGTTGGAAGCCCATCAGCCATTTTCTTGTAAATTTCCTTTAGCTTCTTTATAGACGGTGAGTCTTCTTTAGCTGGTTTAAAATCTGTAACACCTTGCTGGATTAAAAAATCTCTACACGCTTCAACCTTTTGCTTATAAAAATCATAGGCTCCTCTTACACTCTGTTGCTCAAGGGGTTTATTTGTAAAATCACCTACCAAAAGGTTTCGAATTTGTTCTATATTATCCAACTCAGGAGATGAATCAAAATATGTTATTTCACGAAGAATTCCCTGTATAGCATCTTGTACCTTTTCTTTATATGCTTGTGTAGCTTTAGCCCATGCCTCTATAGATGTTTCATCCTTATTCAAAGCTAAAATAGCCGCTTCGGCATCTTGAATATACTTTTCCAACTGATTAATGCGATTAGAATACAATAACCTTTCATCATTCAACAGATGTTCAAAGCCCGAATCTTGTAATAAAATTTCATCACACTTTTTTATCACCATGTTAAAGATTTTCACCAAATTTCTTAATGCTTGTAGAAGTCGTTTCAGTTGCGCAGGATCATTTTGAGACAATGCAAACTGCGAGGGAAATTTTTCTATGGATCCTCCTATAGTTACTAAAAATCTATTAGCCTCTTTACTTACCCAATTATCTTGGAAGATAAAATATTTTTTATCCAAAATAGGACCTTCTTCTTCTAGAAAAGCCAGTATTACACCCATCATAATTTCGTTACCAAGCGGCGAATTCATTTTTAAAGGGATAACAACTTCTTCTTTACCTTCTAACTGAACTTGGCCTGTAATCTCTGCTAAACTTTTATCAATACTAGTTCCTGCAACTTTACCCAGCGTAACAGAAAATTTTCCTGTAGCAATAACTTTAACCTTAATGTCACTTAGAATTATTTTTGAATTACCTACATTTTTTAGATGAATATTTACCTCATCTTTAGGAGTCGATGTATCGGAAGTAATGGATACTGCTATTTCCTCATTTATCCAATAGATCTCCTTGCTCGTTAATTCAACGTTACCACGTTTTACAATAATTTTCGCTTTAGCTTTTCTTTGATTATTCTTTTGACTTATTTTAAACTTGATATCCTTTGTTTTTTGCCTCTTCCCCAAATCAGCATATTCCGCCAGATCTCTTAGATTTACACTACCATCAGTCCAATTTTTGTCTAGCTTGGGGAACTGAAAAGTGGTCCCGTTTTCGCTTTCTATTTCCACAGCAAGGGCATCAAGCTGTATAGGAGTTAAACTTTCTAAGCTAAAGCTACCTTCCTGTTCACCTACTAAACGAAGATCGTTTCCTATTATATTGAGACTATATTCTCTCCACTCAATCAATATTGGATCACCTAAAAGGTGGTCTTTGTACTTTAACTGAAGTTTAAAATGAGCTTTTTTTACCCCTGGAGTAGGATGGATATATAGTCTAATTTCATCACCCAACTTTCCTAACTCAGGTCCTACAAGTTTAGAAATACCAACTTGATTAATTGCTTTGTCTTTAGAAATAATACCACTTGCTTCTTGTATATCTAAGCTTACATAGGCTGGGTTGATAGTACGACTGTCAAGTTCTTGGAGTATTTGAAATTTTATTTCATTTTCAGAATCATAAAGGATATAATTTTCAGAAGCATCCTTTACAGGAGTCAGTACGTTTAAAGATAATTTGATAGGCTTAGCTTGGAAGGTTTCTGTTGTGTGCGACACAGGATTGTTATCATATAACACTTGGAAATCAAATGTCGCTGCCTCTGCTTCTTTTAAATCCAAGTTTAAATTAAAACTCCTCTCTTGGCCAAGTGTCAAATTACCTACAGGTAGCGCCTTTTCTTGATTATTATCTAATGTAACAAGCTTGTCTCCTGCATCTGTACTAACATTTTTATATACCAACTGCAATCCTTCTGCTACGTCTTTGCCTATATTTTTTACTTTACCACTAATCTGTCCTGTATTTTTATCATGATTTATAGTAATGGATATGGCTATATCTGCTTTTGTAAATGTCTCTTTTACAACATTCTCTGCTCCCCGGAAGCTATTTTCTTCACAAGAAAGGGCAAATTCAAATATTGCACTCTTATTCGTACCCCCAAACTCTAACTTACCTAACTCGTAATTTTTTATTTGGCCATTTTTATCTAACTCACCTAGTATGATCTCTCTTGTGTCAACGCTTTCAAGCTGTGCACCTGGGGTTTTAACTTGATAAGTAAGTTTTATATTCCTAGCTTTTTTGGTTCCTTGGTTTTTTATATCTGCGTAGACTTTTCCTGTATTTTGATCATATTTGATATTAGAAATCTCCAACACCACCCCTTTCTGCCAAGTAGCGGTAATAGGTGCCTTTATATCCTTACCTGCATACTGTGGTTGAATACTAAAACTAATCTCTGGGTCTGTTTTTGGGTCTATCTCTAAATCCCAATTTATCTTGCCATTCGCTCCTACCACCGGTAGATCTACTAGATATACATGGGTATTGTCCACTTGGGTAGCGCCTATGATGATGGCAGAAATACCTTGATCTCGCGTAACCTTTAATTTTAATTGACTGGCTTTAGTTGCCTCTATGCCCTTATTTTCGATCTCTAGGCTGATCGTTTTCTGCTTCCCTTCCATTGCCTCAGGGCCAGTTCTACGGATTGATAAATCAATAGCTTTCGGCGCTGACTTCCAAGTAACCACTCCTTCACTAACCATATCACCCGACTTAGTTGACAATACAAATTTTGCCTTCAGCTCTGTTGTAGTTTCTTCAGGAAATAACTCAAATAAAACTTTAAACGTAGGCTGCTCGGACGTTAATGAGTCTAAAGGGATAAAGTCCGTTAAGGACTTATTAAACCCAGGGCTTTTTTGAAGCGCCCCTGAGCTATCCTTATAGCTTATCTGATTACCACTACTACCTGTTTCTTCTAAAGACACTTGTAAAATAAAGTTATCTAATACAACTGTTTTATTCTTCTCTTCTAATGTAAAGACAACTTCCACAGATTTTTGGTCTCCTATTAATGGATCACTGGGAACTTGCATGACAAGGCTATCATCTCGACCAAGATCTTTATTTTTATTACACCCACACGAACCCGTATGAAGAATAGTTACGAAAAGGATTAGTTGGACTAGTGAAACATAGCGAGTAAGCATATTTTTAGAAAATTTCATGCTAATTAAAAGGATAATTTTAAGTTAATATATGAAAGACAATCAACCTTTGCAAAGGTAATTGTTTGATTGTACTTTACATCAAAATTATTTTTCTCTTAAATTTTCGGATCAACCTTTCTAAGTGGTAAGCCTAATGGTATACTAACAGAGACTTTTTTCTTCCCTCCTTCAACCATAGATGAAACTTTAAAGAGGTCTATTAGTTCTTCTTACTACTTTTTGCAAAAGGATTATAGGTTATAGCTAGTTGAATCCAATGTTCTAAATCTGATTCCAAGTCAAATCCTTCTGGATCCACAAATACAAATCCTTTCATAAGCCTTCCGTTCATCTCCGCAGGTCTACACCCTTTTCGGGTTAATGCAGCTGCCGTCGCATTTTCCCCAATTCTTGCCAACAATCGGTCCTTTCCTGTTTTTTTATCAACCCTGATTACAAGGCACATTTTATCATCGAGTAAAAAACAATATCCCCCCATAAACGCTCTACCTTCAAACTGCTTTACGTTTTGTTTAAGAACTCTTTCTATTCTTTCTTTCTGATATTCAGAATATGGCATTGATCAATTTATTTGTTTAATCTAAATCCCAGCCCAACGAGAAATTTCTTATTATCAAATCAGGTTATATAGGGCAATGAACAAGTTCATTGCCCTATATAACTCTTACTTCATGGAATGAAAGGCCAATTTATTACCTTCTGTATCCGTAAAGTGAGCCATAAAACCATATTCGCCGATAGAAGTTTTTGGCATTACAATTTTTCCACCAGCCTTTTCTACTTTACTGAGTGGAACACTTAGGTCTTTACCACCATTTAAATAGATAACAACCCCTTTTTGAGAAGGTTCATAGCCTTTTGTTTCTACAATTGCGCCTCCAACACCATCCCTATCACAAGGTAACATAGCCATTTTCATGTCATTGGGCATATTCTTATCATCATGAGCTGTTAAGGGCGTACCCAAAATAGTTTCATAAAACTTTTTTGCTCTGTTGAAATTTTTTACTGGGATTTCAAACCAATTAATTGCATTGTTCATGGTTTTACTTTGTTTAAAAGGTTACTATTTATTTTATTTATACTATACTACACTTGCTATTTGCAAGTGTAGTACAAAAGCAAGCAAACTTACTCGTCTTTTACAAATTTTTAATAGATATTTTTTTGTGCCAAAACAAACTAAAAGATCAAACTGTCCAATAAATCTTGCATTAGAACTTTTTGGAGATCGATGGACTTTGCTCATCATCCGTGATTTAATGTTCATGGGCAAACGCCATTATGGTGAATTTTTACAATCATGGGAGCAAATTGCCACCAACATACTCGCCAATAGATTAGCGCTACTAGAAAAAGAAGGGATTGTCATCAAGAACGTGGACCCGGTTCACAAATCAAAATTCATATACAAGCTCAGTCAAAAAGGTATCGATTTGCTTCCAATCTTAATTGAAGTCGTACTGTGGGCTGTTAAGTATTATACGTGTACAGACAAAGTTAAGGATTGGGTCGATCATGCCAAACGTGATCGCGAAGGGTTTATAAATGAAGTTACAAGTCGGTTGAAAGAGGAACTGCCGAACTAACTGGATTGTCCTACGATCAGGCCTTATAAACAGAAGTAGAATTAAAGCACTTAGTCTTCAATCAAGTTAATTAAGTCGGGATGGCGGGATTTGAACCCACGGCCTCTCGTACCCTAAACGAGTGCGCTAACCGGACTGCGCCACATCCCGAAGCAGCGATAAAGGTAGCAAAAACATGAAGATCCTGTATATAAATTTTAAATTTTATAACATTCTTTCAACCTAGTATTTAGCTAGTATGGGAAGATTACTCATCATCTATATTAGATCTATTATATAGGATCTACATCAAAAATAACTCTAACTTGTCTATACGGTTTTTGAGTTAGTAATCTCTTGGTTGCCTCTTGAATTTGTTCTTTAATCGCTAAAAGTAACTGGTCTGTAGACTTAGCAAGTTTTATCCATATATCCATCCGAAATTGGTTTTTCAATTTAGCTATCAGGGGAGCTTGTGGACCCAATATGCTATCTACATCCAAGAACTGGTGAAGTTGTTGTGTTAAATATCTGCCAGATTCTTTTACTAATGACTCACTCGGATGTTGACAAGTTATCTTAATCAATCTCACATACGGGGGATAGCGAAACTTTTGACGCTCGAGTAATTCTTTTTCATACATCTGTTCATAGTCGTACGCTACGATATCTTGTAAGATGGGATGAGTGGGATTCGCAGTCTGGATAATTACCTGTCCTTGCTTATCTCTCCGGCCTGCCCTGCCACTCACTTGAGTAATTAGTTGGAAGCAGCGTTCATTAGATCTAAAGTCTGGGAAATAAAGCGATCTATCTAAATCTAGAACCCCTACCAAAGATACTTGTCCAAAATCTAAGCCTTTTGTAATCATTTGGGTCCCTACCAATACATCTGTGTAGCCTTTTTCTAAATTGGCAATAATTTTTTCATAACTGTGTTTTCGCCTCGTAGTATCCAAATCCATCCGCTGAATGTGCTTATCTGGGAAAAACTGCTGTAAGGTTTCTTCTATTTTCTCCGTACCAAATCCCATATTTTTTAATGTATGCGCACCACATTCCTGGCATACAGGTGGTAACTTGAAGTGGTAGCCACAATAGTGGCAAACCAGATAATCTTTAAACTGATGATACGTGAGGCTTACAGAACATTGCTGGCAAGTAGGAACCCACGCACATGTTTGGCATAATATATAGGAAGCATAACCCCTCCTATTTTGGAAAATGATAGCCTGTTCTTGGTGCTGAAATACCTCCTCCAATGCTTGAATTAAAATACGACTAAATTCTCCTTGAAGCTTTTTATGTCGTTGTTCGGTACGTAAGTTCACCAAAGTAATTTTCGGTAAAGAAGTCTGGCTAAATCTTTCTGTAAGTTTTACCAATCCATATTTTTTTCGCTGGACATTATAATACGTTTCCATAGCAGGCGTGGCAGAACCCAATAGAACTTTGGACTGATGATAGGTCGCCAACATCACGGCAGCATCTCGTGCATGGTAGCGGGGTGTACCATCAAATTGTTTGTAAGCTGTTTCATGTTCTTCGTCTACAATAATAAGTTGTAATTGATCAAAGGGTAAAAACAAAGCAGAGCGTACCCCTACTACTAAACGGAGTTTACCACTTAATACATCATTCCAAATTTCAACTCGTTCATTGCTAGCATATTTAGAATGGTATACACCCATCTTATCTCCAAACTTTTTCTGCAGACGCTGTACAATCTGTGTAGCCAATCCTATTTCAGGCAATAAATAAAGTACTTGTCCCTGCCGCTCTATTACTTCCTGGATTAATTCGGTATATATTTCAGTTTTACCACTGCCTGTAATTCCATGCAATAAGACATTGTTCTTATTCTTAAAATTTTCTTTTATCTCTAATAGAGCCTGGGTTTGAGCTGGGCTTAAGATCGTATTAGACGTTTCTAGGCTCTTTATTTGTTCTATTCTAGATACCGTAATTTCTTTTTCTACAAATATCCCATGTTGGATAAGATTTTGTAACGAGCTGCTAGATATACCTTGTTGCAGTAACTTCTTTTTACTTATAAAATAATTCCCTTTGGGTTCAGATATTTCTGTTACAAAGGACATGTATTGCAATAAAACGTCCAGTTGCTTAGGCTTTTTTTCCAGTTGTTGAAAAAGTAATTCCAATTCATTAGAATCTTCTACATAGCTTTTATTTAGGCTGACTTGTTTCGCTTTTTTAGGGAAGTATTTTTCCTGGATTTCTTCTAAAAACATAATCGCTTGTTGCTGCATTAAGTTCTTAAGAAGTTTATATGCCTCTTTTTGACCTGCCAACCGTTCTACCTGCTGATAGGATAATGTTTTTCCATTTTTTAAAGCTTCTATCAGCCTTGTTTCTTGCTCTGAAAAAGTAGCATGCGCTTCATCAAAATTGGGATGCAGACAAATTTTTGATTGACTACTTAGCTTAAACCCAGCGGGAAGTGCGGCTTTTAGCACATCACCTATTGTACACATGTAGTATTGAGCCATCCACTGAAAAAATGCCAACTGTTGTTTATTTAGAATGGGCGATTCATCTAAAACATCCATAATATTTTTGGTGGCATAAGGAGGTGCCGTCTGATGCAACCTATTTACAATGCCAGTCAACAGTTTCTTATTTCCAAGAGAAACGATAACACGACTTCCTTCTCTAATAGAATTAAGTAAGTGAGGGGGTATACCATATGTCAACAACTTAGCTATAGGCAGCGGGAGTATAATTTCTGCAAAGTATGCTAGGTCGTCTTTAGTATGATTATTTGACATGCTGTGCCAACTTATTGATCATGCTAATTAATTGTATTCTTCCGATATTCCGAAGTCTTTATTCAGATTTTTCTCAAAGGTGCAGAGGTAATGATTTGGTATACTAGTTGGAGAGAAGTAGGACAACAGAGTAGAAAGATTATTTCGATTCTTGCTCGAGTCTTTCTATAGCATGTGCACTAAGTCCCGTCCATTTCATAATCTTTTCTATACTCTCCTTATCTCTAATCATATTCTTCGCTATAGCTATAGCCTTAGTTTCCATACCTCTTTTTTCTCCTCTCTTTTCTATTTGATGTGCAATGGTTCTCATGATTTTTTGCTGAACTTTTCAATCCCCTTTCTTAAGGTTCTCGATAGTCCCTTTAGGTAATTCGGTTATTTCTTGAATAGATTTGGTATTATACCCCCTCTTAAGCATATTCTTGGCTATAGCTATAGCCTTAGTTTCCATACCTCTCTTTTCTCCTCTCTTTTCTATTTGATGTGCGATAGTTCTCATAATTTCTTCTTTACTGATAAATAACTTCTCTTTAAACAAATTTACTAAATCTTCTTCAGAATGATATGCTGGATTCAACACATTTGATGCATAGCATAAGATCGATTCCCAATAATCAGCTCCTAAAGGTGGAGTGCTCATTTCTTCACCTAATATCCACTTCCTACATCTTTTCAGTTCTTCTCCCAGTACCTCAAACAGCTCTTTTTCTCTACTGTACTTAAAAAGCTTCCCATTTAAACCCACCGTTCCATAACTTTCTAGACTACTGTCTAGAGTAGTACTTAAATTTGTTAAATAAAATTTTGTAACCATGCCTAGCTCTTTAGCTAGGTAAGGATTAGGACAGCAGTCATATAGGTGGGTTGGATAGGGGTAAGGTTCATTAATTTTATAGTGAAAGAGGCACAGATTTAGAATAAAAGGCAAGTGTGTTTCTGAACTTTTTCCTTTAAGATATTGTTTGATTAAATGAGTATTGTATTCTAAAAAACGTACTGGCATGCGCCAATCAGGGGTTGATTGGTGCTCCAAACATATAAAACCTATATGACCATCAATCTGACAGGTAAATATAAAATCATTCTGTAATTCCTTATAAGAGTAGGAGATATATGATTAGGCTGGGTAGATACTATATTCTGTATAGCAATATACTCACGTAGATGCTCGGGTAAATAAGCTTGAAAGAAGTCATGGATAGCCTGAGGACTACTGAGAGTAACTTTTAGAAATGCGTCATGGGGATTAGTAACGATTCTTCTAGGCATTTTACGACCTTAATTAATTTTCATAAATATTGCTCAAATATAAAACAAAATAGATATGTTTTTGGCAAATTTTCATAAATTTTTACATTGGACCTTCTGCGAAACAAAAAATTAGGGCAATTTATCCCCTTACAAGGTATCTACACGTCCCTTTTTATATACTAAAAATATTTTCGCAGAAGGTCTATTATGTAATGTTAAGGAAGGCTCCCTAACAACACGATAGGTGGATTTTAACTTAATATAACTATAAAGGGAGACAAACAAGAATGATGAAATAACCCTCAAGCATTTATGGGTTACAAATCACAAATTTTGATTTTTGAAATTTGATGATAGGTATATGTTGATTATCATGGTGTTTACCATAGCTAAATGCTGAAAATATTTGACCAGGAAAAGCCGTATCCCCCCAATGTTTTTGAAAATACGTACCATATTGATAAAGCGACTTACCTAAGAATAACATCATATCATAACCTATTTCTGCATAGTAGTTCGGGTACATTCCAAACTGATCATAAAAACTACGCCTAAAACTATGTAAGCTTTCTTGATTATAGTCGATGTATTCTGGAGCAATAAAATGTATTTTCAGATGCTGTAGTTGATCTAAGGTAACCGAAGACTTCTTAAGCCAAGCCTCATCCCCTATAATAAAGGGTTTTAATTTCCTTATTTGAATAGCACTCAACACATTAGCTACAATCAGATCATCTTGAGAAGCTATATAGATATGAGTTAGATCATCAAAAATAAACTTGTCTTGTTCATCTACCTGCACTTCACTAGTTGTCCTCCTAAACATACCTAAAAACTCTTGAGAAGTTTTTGGCTCTAACTCTAACATGAGTTCTATCTCTGTGCCCATAACTTCTTCCACATATTCCCTATATAGATGTGCTTTCAAAGAGTCTTCTGCAGTAGTACCATAGATAATACCTATCCGTGGATTAAGGATGTTTAAATGTTGTTGAGTAAAATAAGCAGCTTGCTTAGCTTGGGTTTCTAAACTAGACCTAAACAAGTATACAAATGGATTATTACCAACAGCATATGAATTAATGGATAACGGATTAAATACATTAATTCCATGTTTTCTTGCAAAATCTGCTACCAACGGGATCGTATTAGCATATAGTGGACCAATAATCAAATCCATATTTTTGATTTCTTGCTGTGCTAATAAGTCGGCTACTACCGTTTCACTCTTTTTTGTATCATACGCATGTAATTCAATATTGAGTCCTTCGTGATAAAGCTTTTCTACAGCAGCTTGTATTCCTTTATATAGGTCCAGCACAAATTGATTACTGTTCTTTTCTTCGTAGTTTACTTCATCAATAAAAAATGGAAGAAAAACAGCTACTTGATAAATATCCTTTTTAATTGACTTAATTTCTCGTAATGGATCATCTATCGGATCAGTTAGTCCAAATTGTTTTGCTACTTGAGTAATCCGTACACTGTCTTGTTTCATAAAAGGCAACTGGATTTGTTTATTTAACCAGGATCTTGCTACCGAAACATCCTTAGGATAGTGTCTTAACAGCGTTTCTAATAAGTTTATATTTTCTGTACGAGACAAAAAATGATTCTTCATCTGCCCAATAGGTGTATCTAGGGATGGATCCTTGATTTTTGCTAAATAAAAAAAAGCGGTTATATAATCGTTTTGCTCAAATCTAAGTTGGGCTAACCAATATAAGACCTCGTTTTGCTCAGACCAATTGGGGTAACGTTTTTCTAGCTTGGTAAAGGTTATTTCAGCTACTTCAAGCATAGATTGACGATAAGCTGACAAAGCATAATAAAAAAGAGCATAGGGTGTAATAGAAGTCTGGGGAACATGTCCTAGCAAGGGAGTCAAAATCTGTTGACAAAGCTCATATTCTGCTTGTTTATAGCATTTTTTTGCTTGCTCGTAGATTTCTAATTGATAGGCCTCTTGCTGAGTTATCGGATTATATCCAGACAAGATTAAGATAAAGAATAGATAAATAAGTCTTATAAAAGATACGTTTTTTAGCATTGAATAAGCAGCCTATAGTTGCTTTGTAAAAGTAAAATTAAATTTTTGCAACTGCTAACCACTAGCGGTGTTTGTTGATTAAAAGTATGTATGGAGCTACGAGTTTGGTAATGGGTAAATTAGTTTGTTCTAAATAAGGTTTAACAAGCAACCACAAATAGAAGGGGCCATTATAATTTAAAGTTTTAAACCAATAAAATTTAAAACAACACAGCCATAGCCACAGTAAAATAAATAATCATACCGGTAATATCTACAATTGTAGTAATAGCCGGACTTGCTGCTACTGCGGGATCTCCATTAAAATATTTGGCAATTAGTGGCAAAGAAGCACCGATAATGGTAGAATTAATCACTTGAATACTCAATGCTAGCCCGATAGTAAAAGCGACTCGGTACACATTATAGGACTCCAACGTATCAAAGCTAGAAAGTAATAAAACCTTCATAAAAGCTAATACAAAAAGGAACATCGCCAATAAGATAGCTACTTTAGCTTCCTTTAAGATAATACCTAACCAGTCACTTAATGTGATTTGTCCAAGTGATAAAGCTCTAATCACTACAGAAGCTGCCTGGCTACCCGCATTTCCCCCTGTAGCTGCAATCATAGGCAGGTACATAGATAATGCGGTAATACGACCTAGTAAATTCTCATGTTTATGTATAACCAGGGTAGATAAAAAGCCAGCTACAAATAAACCTACAATCCAGGCCACACGTTTTTTAAAGTGTTGAAAACTAGAAGCCTTCATATAATCGGCTGTTTCTTCATCAGACACAATACCCATAAAGCGTTCCATATCTTCTGTCTGCTCTCTTCTGATTACCTCGATCGCATCATCATAGCTGACAATACCCACTAATTGGCCTTCTTCATTCAAAATGGGCATAGCTACTAATCCATATTTCTCAATTTTTTCAGCTACAGCTTCCTGGTCTTCATCTACGATCGCATAGATAAAATTTTCATGTAAAGACTTAGCTAGTGGCTCATCCGGATCAGCCATAATTAAGTCCTTTAACGATACAAACCCGATCATCCGCATATTTGCATCTACTACATAGATATAGTAGATCATTTTTTTAGAAGGGGCATCTTCCTTGAGCTTTTGAATGGCTTCTTTTACAGTCCTATCTCCTAAAACAGTGGCAAAATCCGTGCTCATGATACTTCCCGCTGTTTCTGAGGGATAAGCACTGAGTGCAATAACATCTTCTCTTACTTTTTTTGTCAAATAGGGAAGTAACCTAGCCTGCTCTTTACCATCTAGCTTTTGATAAAAATCAGCCCTATGACCAGAAGGCATATGAGAAAATATATTCGCAAAATCTTTTTTATCTGCCAGCCGATATAGGATTGATTGATATTCTTCATCAAATTCAGCAAATATAGCCCCCTGGGTAGTAACTGACAATTTGGTTAGAAGTCCTAAGGTCTTAGTAGGTGACAACTGAGCTAAGAAGTCAGCCACTTCTACTACAGGTGCAGCTTGTAGCGCATGAATTAATTCTTCTTCTTTTTGAGGAACTAATAATCCTTGCCAATGTTCTTTTTGTATTAACTCAGCTACATTGTTCATAAGGTACTCCTGCTTATAGGCTTACTCAATAAAAATAGAACTTGCTTGCCTAATTTTTGCGAATTATTGCTATTATTTGCTATGCCTAAATAAAACCATCACTTAATTATTTATTATATAGGCTTACTTAAGTAGTAGGTAGTACAAAATTATCTAAGATAATTGATCAATTAAACAACTCTTTTAAATTTAATTTAATAAATAACATATGATGTTGCACCACTTAAGCATAATCTAAGCATTTCCTTACAAATATTTAGCAATCTAGCAATATTTTAAAATTAAATAAGGAAGGATTGATCAGTTTTTTTAAATACTCCAATGGACTGTCAGGAAAGGTTCTTGACAGCACATGAGAATTGTAGTGCCTGGGCTGGGGACCTGATACACACTTACTGACGAACCTAGAGGACTCAAGGCGACGGTTTTGCAAAAAGTCTATTCTCTCAAGAACACAATATTTGCTTGATTATATGGTAAGTAGGAGGAGTATAAACTAGCTAATTAAAGAATTTTTTAAGAAAATCTAGTATCATTTGACGTATGACACTGTTTACTAAGAATGCTAAAGTAATAGAAATCAATAATCCTATAAACGCATGATTTACATCTCTTTTAATAAACTTGATACTTTGTTGGAGCATCTTTTTTCTCTTACTAAGATTTTTTCTAGCAAAGCTAATCGCGATTTCCCTCCCTCCTAACAGTCCAATAAATACCCATGTCGTGCTCATAGGGATATTATTTACATTTTTGAAATAGAAAAGAATGAGCATATACACGAGATTCACCAACATAGCTGCCCTGACATCTGTAATACCTGATTTCTCATTAACTAATTTTTGCATTTTATCGCCACGGAGATAGAACAATACACCTATTCCAAAAAATATAAATCCGATAAACAATAAGAGTTCCCATACATTTAATTTGCGTGGTAAGAAGACCGCAATATTCGAGGCATCTTGCATAATCCAGACCGACCATAATAACCCACTAACTATCCACTGAAATACGATCCATCCTTTCCAGGGTTTTGCTTTAAAATAATTCCCAACTATTTTAGAGAAGGCATACCAGAAGATAATAGCCACACAAAAAGCAATGATATACCCATAAAAACTTTTTTGTAGTACATGGTAAATAGCGATTGGTTCAGTAGCAAATACATTTAAAAGCAAGAAGGACGTAGATACTGGAATCCGTAAATGTGTTAAAATTAATAGAACAATAGGTGCAAACAATTGTAAGAATTTGAAGTTTGTAGGAGCTTCAGAGAATCCTTTTTCAGTGAGTCTTTGATAACTTACATCCCCTCCATAAACTACCCAACTATATGTTACTGTACCTACGAAGATAAGACCTATAAATAACCATAAATACCACCACTTCTTGTTTGTATTAGAAGCGATAAACGTTCCTATCGTCTGAATACTATCATTAGCAATTGCTGAATAACTGGCTAACATAAAACCAAACCATCTAGCAAGCATTGGATAAGGAGTTATAATCGCACTGATAATCAAAAGGAATAGAATGATGATTAAAAACTCCCTCTTTTTTTTAGTAATATCGAAAAGTTGGTACATGAGATAGGACAACCTACTTTGTCCCAATCGATTGTCGAAAATTTGCCTTTTGGGATGGCTGATTTCCACTGTAGAATTAGCAGTTTTATTGGGCTTATCCATAAGTATTAGTTAGATTCAGCAAAATGATATGAAAAAAGCTAGAAGAGTATGGTTTTAAGATTGCTGAGGCAAAGTCCATATTACAGCTCTTGTTGTTTATATAGTTTATAATACAGCCCCTTGGCTACCAACAGTTCTTCGTGTGAACCTTGTTCAATTACCTTACCCGCTTCTAGGACTAAAACTTTATTGACCAGGCTAGCAACAGATATTCTATGGGAAATAATAATCGTAGTTCTGCCCTGCATAACTTCCCTTAGATTTTCTAAAATATCATATTCTGTTTTTGCATCTATAGCCGATAAACTATCATCTAATATTAATAAATGTGGATTTCTAATGAGTGCTCGTGCAATAGCTATCCGCTGCTTTTGTCCACCAGAAAGTGTAACCCCCCGTTCTCCTACCAGGGTATCCATATGTTTAGGGAAATGCTGTAATGTGGCAGATAAACCAGCACGTTTTACCGCTAATTCTAGTTCTGATTTTTTAGCATCTTTTTTACCAAAAGCAATGTTATTTTTAATCGTATCTGGGAAAAGAAATACATCCTGAGGTACATAGCCTATTTGTTCCCTTAATGAAGCAATATGGTAAGCCTGAATGGGTATATCATCTATCGTTATCTCTCCCTTATCTATATCATAAAGACGTGTTAATAGGGTAGCAATAGTACTTTTCCCAGAACCAGTGGTACCTAGAATAGCAATAGATTCTCCCGCACGTATCTCCAATGAAATGTCATCCAATGCTTTGATCCCCGTATCGGGATAAACAAAGCTAACTGCTTTGAAATTAATTTTACCTTCAATATTCTTTATTAAATTTTGTGTAGAGGTAATCGTATTTTTTTCCTGAAGAAGCTGATTAATTCGCTTCTGAGAGGCAGCAGCCTTTTGCACAAAATTGGTCACTAGGCTAATGGTAATGATAGGCCAGGTAACCAGATGCATATACATCACAAACTCAGCAATATTACCAATAGTAATATTTCCCTTTATGACTTCTTTACCACCTACAAAGACTGTTAGTATAATTCCTAGACTATTTATGCCAATAGCTAATGGGGTAAAGATAGCATTTACAGTAGTAAGTTTTAATGCATACTGCTTGTAATTTTCACAGGTTTTTGAAAAATTGTTTATAAAGCTTTTCTCTCTTGAAAAAGCCTGTAAAACCTTGATGCCTGAAAAAGTTTCTTGAGCAGAAGTAGTCAAATCTGCCAACTTAGCTTGCAACTTTTCTGAACGATGGTAAAGAAAATGTTTGATGTAATATACGCTAACAGCTAAAACCGGTAGTGGGAATAAAGAATAAAAAGTAAGCTTTGGATTTATATAAATCATGTATGGTATCAATATCAAGAAAAGTACCAACGCATTAAGCCCAAAGACCATTGCAGGGCCTAGATATAACTTCACCTTATTTACATCTTCAGAAATACGTGCCATCAGATCTCCCGTGCTATTTTTTGTATAAAAGCTAAGTGGTAATGTTTGATAATGACTATAAATTTCATTTTTAAGCTCATACTCAACCCTATTAGCCGTGGTCATGATAATTTGACGCATTAAAAAAGCACACAAAGCCTTTAAAAAGGCCATAACTAAAATCAATGCACTATATATGATTAATCCTTTGAAAAGTAATTTAAAAAGTAGTTCGTGTAACCCATTCGTCTTAAAGATTGGATACGTGTCTAATGTGTTTTTGACAAAATCAAAAGCATTTTTTGTCAGGCGGGCAGGTATAATCGAGAATATATGAGTTCCAACTACGAAAATTATACCAAGTAGAAAGCGATACTTGTATTTACGTAAGTACTTGTTAAGATAATACAGTTCACTCACAGTATAAAAGAGGAGTATTTATGAAAAATCAGCTAATTTGTCTTAGCAAAACAACACAAACCTTAGATAGTTTCAAAATATATTATAAGAAATAATTGAGACCCCAGGTTTCTTGAAATTCTTAGAGGCCTTTCTGAAAAGCTAATTTTAGAAGCCAGCTTAATTAGGAGCTGTTAAATTTCTTTAGACTAGTTGATAATCAATAATTACTACAAGGATAAAGAGCTTGTATAAGGCAAGGGCTCTTAGTAAATAAAATGGGAAAATTTGCATTTTTTGCTATATACCCCACTCTCTTACATTGATCACGCCAATTTTCGATTTTTGATAATTTTTAAATTGTGAAAAAATAAAGGCAAACGGGCTAAAAAGCGAATTAGCTTTTCCAAAATTTAGTACTTGCCATGAGTTGATCCTTGGATCATTTCTCTAGTATTACTTAAGATTATGATTAACTGAGATAAGCAGCATTTAATCAAGTTACCTATGAGTTAGTTGAGTTCTATAAGCTTCCGTTATTTTGTAAAAATTGCTTACATAAATGTTTGCTATAGTTAAATAATAGACCGCTTTAAGCTGATTTGTTCGTATATGAAAATTATACAAAGTTAATAAACATCGTGATCAATGTAAGCACTCTCTTTGTCCCCCTTTATTGTCATAGAAATTGCCTAAGCCTGTCTCTGATTCAATCGAGCTGATCGGAGTAGGGATAACAGTAATACATTGAGTCAGCAGTTTGTGTAGATATACTCCCAAATATGTCAAAATTAGGCCAGATAGAGCTTTCGCACGAAATTTTTTCTAGCTTTAAGACATTAAAAACAACAGCTCAGAAAATGCTTTTAAGATTATTATAACCCACCTGAATATTTAAAAAAATCCATTTATTTCAATCAAATGAAGATTTTATGCAAAAACCTTGATCATTTAACCCATCATCTTTAAAAATCAAGCTTTATAATTACCATCATCTTCATCCCCTCCATTATTTCTACTGTTTTGAGAATGTTGATGGTATATGTGAAGTATATGGAGATGAGGGGAGCATTCTCGGCCTTTGATGATGCCCTCTCCTGATGAAGATGAGCTCTTCTGGATGATTGATGGTGCGTCTTTATGAAACAGCATTTTTTGATGGTGTAATAATTTTAGGGCGAGTCATAATTGTAGTCGTAGTCATGGCGATTAGCCTTACATTTTGGCTTCTAGCGATCGCAGTTTGAGTATTGTATTTGCTAGTTTGCGTTGGCCTTGAATATTTCCTTGAGCAGCAGCCATTTCATACCAGATCTGAGCTGTAAAATAATCTTGGGGAACACCCAAACCACTATAATATAAATTGCCTAAGTTAATTTCAGCATTGGCATCTCCTTGAATAGCCGCCTTTAACCACCATTCTTCAGCCTTATTATAATCTTGAAGCCGTCGGAAATAAAAAGTGCCTAAGCTAGTTTGCATATTCGCATCTTCCCCACTGGCAGCTTTCTCATATAATTCTCTGGCTTTAGAAAAATTTTGCTGAACGCCGAGCCCCTCCTCATAACTAAACGCTAAATTACCATATCCACTCAAATTTCCAAGAGCAGCAGCTTGCTCATAAAATCTATTGGCCATAGAATAATTTCGTGTGACACCACAACCACTAGAATATAAATTTCCTAACCAAAGATAACCATTTGAATTTCCTTGAGCAGCTGCTTTTTCAAAACATATTTTAGCTTGATTATAGTTTTTATCATCATAAACAACTTTTCCTTTCTTATACCATGTTTGGCCATTTTCCATTTCCTCCTCCCATATTTCTCTCAAAAGGTCTACCTTAGAGACTATCACATAATCTGGTTGACCATTTCTTGCTCCTGGTATGTGAATAGGTCTATTTTGTTCCTCCAGATTTAGACGAGACGCTTGTCTTAGGTCTATATCTTTTGCTTCACATACCACCAAATCATGGCCTTCCCTAAAACTTTCATCATGTTCTATTACTTTTAATTCACCCCCTCCTTCATAAAAATTGACTAGTTCCCATCCTTCTGCCGTAAGCTTTTGTTCTACCAACTCCTTTACATCAAGGTATTCGTTGGATCCCTGAATAATATCTGGAGATCCTTCTATCCGTGAAATAGGAGAATTCGAAAAACTACTACAACCTTGTAAAGGTAAACCCAATAATAGAGTACAAACTATCAGTCTGTAAAATATTAAATAACTATAATCTTTTTTCATATTTTTTATTTTATTGTAAACCTAAAACATAGACAATGAACTTATACTAGTTAACAATTAGCTTGCTTACAAATTTTTCCTCTTAAAAACTATTAATAAGTTTTAAATGGTTCAATTTTTTAGAGAATAAATACATAATTTAAATAGAATTGTTTTAAATCTTCCATTTGTAATAGTTCCATTTTGTACTAAATAGTTATTATTAAGTTAATATGGATCCATTGATCAAAACTATAATAAATTATGTGATAGCTTTTTTAGATAGGACTTAACATTATAAAATTAACTTTGTAGCAACAAAAAAATTTATGGAAAGAACAATACGTGTTAGATTTGCGCCTAGTCCTACAGGCCCTTTACATATTGGCGGTGTGAGAACTGCATTATATAATTACCTACTTGCAAGAAAATATCAAGGTCAATTTGTATTAAGGATTGAAGACACAGACCAAAACAGGTTTGTACCAGGTGCAGAAAAATATATCCTGGACACACTTCAATGGCTCGGTATTGAACCAGATGAAGGGCCTCAGCAAGGTGGTCCATTTGGTCCTTATAGACAATCCGAAAGAAAAGATATTTATCAAGAATATGCACAACGACTGGTACAAAAAGGAAAAGCTTACTATGCTTTTGACACGCCAGAAGAGCTAGATGCGATGCGTGAACGGCTTGAGGCTGCCAAAATAGCTTCTCCACAATACAACGCCATTAGTAGAGAATGGATGAAAAACTCTTTAACGTTACCGCAAGAAGAAGTAAGTTCTAGGTTACATTCTGGAGAGCCCTATGTGGTCCGTTTTAAGATGCCGCACAAGGAAACGATCCGATTTTATGACCAGGTGCGTGGCTGGGTGAAGGTAGAAACTGCCACTTTAGACGACAAAGTATTAATCAAATCAGATGGGATGGCCACCTACCATCTGGCAAATGTAGTAGATGATTACCTCATGCAAACAACCCACGTAATCCGTGGTGAAGAATGGTTGCCTTCAGCCCCCCTTCATATATTGCTTTATCAATATTTTGGTTGGGAACAAGTCATGCCTCAATTTGTACATCTTCCTATATTACTGAAGCCGGAAGGACATGGGAAGTTAAGCAAACGTGATGCGGATATACATGGATTCCCCATATTCCCTATAGGTTGGCATGATCCTATTACTAAAAACTATACACCAGGGTTCCGAGAAAAAGGTTATCTGCCAGAAGCCTTAATCAATTTTTTAGCCCTCTTGGGCTGGAGCCCAGGAAATAATCAAGAACTTTTCAGTAAAGAAGAATTGGTCGACGCCTTTTCTATAGAAAGGATAGGAAAATCAGGAGTTAAATTTGATATTCAAAAAGCCAATTGGTTTAATCAGCAATATATACGCAAAAAGTCTGATCAAGCGTTGGCATCCTATTTAGTAGTAGAACTAGAAAAAAATCATATCCCTTATGATATACAGCAAGTTCAACGCGTTTGTCATCTGCTAAAAGAAAGGGCTACCTTCCCGCAAGATTTTTGGATAGAGGGCCAAGTTCTATTTCAGCCACCTGCTACGTATGATATAGATGCCATTCAAAAAAAATGGACACCTAGGTTGCATTATGCGCTAGAGAATTTTGTTCCAATACTCCAAAATTTAACAAGCTTTGCAGCAGATAAGATTAAAGAGGCTTTGATAACCTTTTTAAACGAACAAGAAATAAAGCTCAATGAAATGATGCCGGTTATACGAATTGCACTCATGGGTAAAACAGCAGGGCCCGACCTCATGCAAAGTATGGAAATTATAGGTCAGACAGAAGCTGTAAACCGTATCAAGGCAGCGCTTGAAACTATTGAAATTTCACGTAGTTGAGATATATGAGGTTTCTAGAACACGGCCTTCTATATAAGTTTCCCTTTTCTCTGTTAGCTGTATCCGTTTACGATGTATTTTATTTTATGTCTATCTATGGCTTGATTTTTCTAGATTACCACGCCCCTTTTAGGGGCTCGTAATGACACCTAGGGATTGTCATTGCGAACGAATGTGAAGCAATCCATCATTTTCATAGTAACTTATACTTTATTCACACTAAATTAGATCAAATATAGTTTTAATCCTGACTTCTGCCAATTAGTGCGGTTGTATGCGTTCATTTATATATATCGATTAAATTTAGCTAAAAATGCATATTTTTTTACCAACCAATTGATAAAACTATGCTTTATAGTTACTAATATAGCTGCTGATTGGTTAATCTAGGAAACTCACGTGCTGTTTTTTTGGATAACAATATCGATTTTATTTTTAGATGATACGTGGACTTGAGTCTCCACGCCTGGGTCATAAATAGCACTTAGTGCGGTTTGACCACTTGAAAAACAGCTAATACAGTGTAATATACACGATTTATTTTAGAATCCAGAATTTTGGCAGAAGTCAGGAGCACAAGCTATCAGACTATGAGTTAATTTGTAATGTACGCGTTCAGACTCCAACCAAAGAAGTATTCTGGATAAAGCTATATAGCTTGGCAAACGCATTATCTTTTCTCAAGCGATAGCTCAGATATAAGCTCAGCATTCTTTCTACATACTGGTTCCCCCATTC
>MKUM01000017.1 GCA_001897825.1 Candidatus Amoebophilus sp. 36-38 | reverse complement strand
TAAGATTTGCTATTTCAGTTGATAATTGTTTTAGCTTGTTTTGACCTAGATCGAGTACTCTTAGGTTACTAAGCTTACCTATTTCAGTTGGTAATTGTTTTAACTTGTTTTGACCTAGCTCGAGTACTCTTAGGTTACTAAGATTTGCTATTTCAGTTGGCAATTCTTGTAGCTGGTTGTGACATAGATAGAGTGTTTGTAGGTTACTAAGATTTGCTATTTCAGTTGGTAGTTCTTTTAGTTGGTTCCTACTTAGCACAAGCATTTGTAGGTTACTAAGCTTACCTATTTTAGCTGGTAATATGCTTAATTGGTTTTCATTTAGTATAAGCTGTTTTAGGTTATGAAGACTACCACCTTTGTAAGCTAAATAATGCATAACTGCTGCTGCTGCTTCATTGTTTGCATCAGTTGTTGGTATAGGCATACTTAAAGAAACATTGAAGCTATTTTTGTTTGCTTGCACTGTTTCTTTCAGGTGCTGCCAAAGCTCTAAAGCTCCATGTTGGCAGAAAAATTGTTCCCACAACTCATCAGGGCTATCTGTATTTAATGCTATTAAGTCTATAATAGTTTCTTGCTGAATTTCTTCGTTATGGGATGAAGCTGCGGATAAAGCCGGTGGATTTAAATTGTAATCGCAGCTTGTTATACCTAGCATCATAGTACCTATAAATAGGAGAGAGAAATTTATATTTTTCATAATTTATGAAATTTATAAGGTTAGCAATTTTGATAATTGCTCTCCAGTGTTTAAAGACTGCAACGGGAATTTACTATTTAATTTTTATTTTCCCTATTATATCTAGTAATAAGCTAGATGTTGCCTAGTATATGTATATTGCTGTTACTCGAATTAAAGTTGCTTGCAAAAGTAAAAGAGAAATTAGGTAATGGCACAGGTGATAGTTGTTTAGATGTTTATGAGTAATATTATTTTTGCCCGATTTTTGTATATATAGTATATTAAAGACTATTTATCTAAATTATTTATGCGCGTTATTATAAGCGGAGGAGGTACGGGTGGACATATATATCCTGGTATTGCCATAGCTGATGCACTCAAAAAGCAAAGTGCTGAGCATGAAATTTTGTTTGTAGGTGCTCAGGGTAAAATGGAAATGGATTATGTTCCTGCTGCAGGCTATCGGATTATAGGATTACCGATTCGGGGCATAAGACGTAGGTTCAAGGAGATGCTGAAGAACATCGTTGTTCCTTTTAGGGTGTTGGCTAGCTTATGGAAAGCTAGAAGCATCATCAAAGCGGTTAGTCCTGATGTGGTAATAGGCACAGGGGGGTATGCCAGTTTCCCTATGGTATATATGGCGGCTAGCATGCATATTCCTGTAGTGTTGCAAGAACAAAATGCATATCCAGGTATCGTTAACAAGCTGCTTGCTAAGTATGCAAATAAAATATGTGTTGCCTATGAGCACATGGATAAGTATTTCCCCACTAATAAGATCGTATTGACAGGTAATCCTGTAAGAGAGTTTTTAATGAAGGAGGAAGCAAGCCATGAAGCAAGTTGCCAATTTTTTGGCTTGTCTCCGGATGCACCTATCGTACTTATTTTAGGAGGAAGCCAAGGTGCAGGGATGATTACGAAATGTATTTTAGATGCTATTCATCTTTTCGCAGAAAATGGTATCCAGGTACTTTTATCTACTGGTAAAGCTTACTTCGAAAAAATTGACTCGCACCTTTTTAAGGAGAATCCCCTTCATTTTAGAGTATTACCTTATATAGAAAGAATGGATTTAGCACTAGCGGCAGCCAGTATCGTAGTTTCTAGGGCAGGAGCTATAGCAATTGCTGAAATTGGGGTTGCACAAAAGCCTGCTATTTTCATTCCTTCTCCTCATGTGGCGGCTGACCACCAAATGAAAAATATATTACCTTTGGTTGATAAAGAAGCAGCTATGTTGGTTAAAGACCAGGAAGTATCTGAAAAGCTTATACCCACTATTCTAAGTCTTGTAAATGATACAAAGCGTCAAGAAACTTTGATCAAGAACCTAACTCAATATGTTAAACCCAATGCAGCAGCGGCTATTGTAAATACAATAGAAAATTTAGTATAAATCTCTTAAAATATATTTCAGTGAAACAATATAAATATGTTTATATATTAGGAATTGGTGGTATTGGCATGAGTGCGCTTGCTAGATGGTTTAACCGCCAAGGAGCTCAGGTATTTGGACACGACATGTCAAAGTCTTCACTTACTGATCAGTTAGTAGATGAAGGGGTCAACATACACTTTGAAGTTGCCGTAGATGCTATCCCAACTACCATATTGAATCACCCATCAGATACATTGGTAGTATATACTCCCTCTATTTCTACTAAAAATCCTATTTGGCAATATCTAGTAACCCACGGGTATCAAGTATGCAAGAGGGGAGATGTATTAAGCTTAATTACCCGAGACCATTATACGTTAGCTGTGGCAGGTACCCATGGAAAGACTACTAGCACTTCTCTAGCTGCTCATATATTGTGTTATGCTAATGAAAATATAACTGCTTTTTTAGGAGGGATTGCCAAGAACTATCATACCAATTTTATAGCGAGCCCTAACACAAAAAAAGAAGTTAGTATCGTTATAGAAGCAGATGAATTTGATCGCTTTTTCTTACAGCTTTATCCGGATATCGCTATTATTACTACTGTCGATCCAGATCATTTAGATATCTATCGGGATGTAATGGGCTTTGAAGAAGGGTTCAGGCAATTTTTAAATAGGCTTCCCGAACAAGGGCTTGCTATTTTGCATCGACATGTGGCTAAAAAGTTGCTAAGTGCAGCGCATCCTCTAAAAACTCAGGTTGTTCAATATGCATTGAGTGATGCCCCCATTTATACCAGCAATGTAAAAATAAACCAAACAGGACATTTTGTGTTTGATTACGTCAGTGAAAAGGTTGTTATTAAAGATATTGAATTGCCAGTGCCTGGATATCATAACATAGAAAATGCACTAGCAGTGGTTACAGCTTGTCTACATATGGGCGTACCACCTGAGATCATCCGAGAAGCGATACATACTTTTCAGGGGGTAGCCAGAAGATTTGATAAGATTATAGAACGGGATGATCTAGTTTTTTTAGATGATTATGGTCACCATCCAGTTGAAATAACAGCTTTACTTACTACTATCCGGAAAATATACCCAGGAAAAAAAATCACAGTAATTTTTCGACCCAACCAGCATAGTAGGACCCAAGATTTTCTAATTGAAATTGCGCAAAGCCTTGATTTGGCAGATTGTGTCTTTTTATTGGATATATATAGTGATCGGGAGGCACCTATAGAAGGAATTAGTTCTAAGTCGATATTGGGTAAAATGAAGTTAGCTTGTAAGCATTATGCAGCTAGCAAAGAAGATTTGATTGCGCAACTCGCTCAAACAGACAGACCCGAAATAGTTGTCAATTTGGGGGCAGGGGATGCAGATGTTTTTATTCAACCAATCAAAGAGTTTTTATTAAAAAATTATCCTTAAGTTTTTTCTACATCTAAAAAGTAATCCCCCTGGGTCACAGGAGTATAGGCTATTCTTTTATGCTGTTGTGGAGTAATCGTTCACGTATAGATTAAATTAATCTCCTTAGTTGTATTCTAAGACATAAGCAAATTTTTAAGCTTAAAAATTATAAATTTTTAAGCTGCATAGCTGAGTGTATTTACGTATGGAGTTCCACGCTTAACAACAGCAAATACCCTTGATAAGATTTTATTTCTAATTATATTCTGTATCAACATTTTATTCTTTCCCTCTTTTATTCGCTTTCCATAATAGAGCCGCATTTCTGGAC
>MKUM01000016.1 GCA_001897825.1 Candidatus Amoebophilus sp. 36-38 | reverse complement strand
CTATTACGCATTCCTATAGGCGTACTGTGATCAATCGCATTGAACAAAGCCTCTATCTCATGCACTGCTAAAGTATGGAGTTCTGGTGTCGGGAGTAACTCCCAACACTCAAATGGACTGTCAGGAGAAACTCCTGACAGCACATGATTGCCTGTTTTTTTAGAGTAAATTCGTTATATGAATTCTACAAATATTTAACAATCGATAGAAAAATTCTAAATGCTTAAAAAATGGAAACAGTGCTAGTACAGATCAATAACAATAAGGCTTATAAGTTGCTGCAAGATTTAGAAGAATTGCACATTATCAAAGTACTAAAAAAGGGTATACAACTACAATTAAAACTTTCTGAAAAATACAAAAATGTATTTTCTGCAGAGGATGCTAAAAATTTTAATGAACATATCCAAGCAACACGTAAGGAATGGAACGTTATTTAATAGACAATAGCGTTATCTCTAGCTATTTTGAGGACTTTTTTCAGAAAAGTCTGCGGTATTTATTGCTAATGTAATTGACCAGATACCCAATCTATCTGTAATCACCAAAATTGAAGCTCTATCGTGGATAGATATAGATAAAAGCAAGAAACAATACTGCAATCTTTTATAAAGGCATCTAATATTTTATACATTACTCCTGATATTGTTAATGAATGTGTTAACATAAAGCGCAGTAAGAAAATAAAAATACCTGGCGCTTATTAGCGCCTTTTCTGTAACGCTCACGACAAGGGCTCTTTACATTCGCCGCTTACAGTAGTTTGCAGCCTATTCCTGTAAATCGACTGCGAGAGACCTACTCTCATCTTTCAAGCCGCTTTGCACGGCACACGACCAGCGGGCGCATTCGTACAGAAGTTTACGGTTTCACTAACTTGAGAAACTTTTCCTGCCTGGTAAATATGCGATATTAGGGATCGCACTGGAAAAAAGAAATTATCCTTCGATAAAACCTAATTTATACAGGTGCAAAATACTCTTCTCTACCTATTACTTTAATAATTTACTTGCTTATATGCTAATTGTGAATTAATATGTTTCCTTGCTAAATTAAAAGTAAAATAATATGAAGAGTACTTATCCGATACATCAGCAATGGGGGACCTACATCTTATTCATAGGCTTATTCTTGCAAAATTGCTCTACTTATACTAGTTATACTAGCTCACCTATCTCTAGTCTGGAAGAATCTACAAATGTCATTCAAAAACTAACAGATGCAAGTAGTATTGAACAGCTAGTAGATAGAGAATTTACTGTAGAAGAAGGTCAAATGATTCCTTTTTATGAGCAAAATAGAAGATTGCAAACAGATGTAGAAGAGCAGAGTCCTCTTAATTCTAATTTTGCCAGTGGCCATGCAAGTTTATCTATAGGCGTAGGAGATGGAATTAGCATACAAGAAGTCGCTAAGCTAAATAAAGGAGAACAAAATAGATTGGATCAGGAAAATTTACCGAGAGTTAGTCAGCTAGGTTATGACTACGGAAATAGTAATAGTAAAGGTAGGAAAAGAAAAGTAATAGAAAGAGAAAAGGAAGAAAAAGAGAAAAAAACAGGAGAACAAATTGATACGGACAGAATAAGTAAATACCAACGTTTGCTAACAGATGAAAATATTTCTAAAAAAGAGGCCATAGTTGTAAAAGATTTTTCAATTCTTCCTATAGAGATACTCCAGATGATTCTTTACTATGTACCTTTCCCATATATACTAGATTGTAGAAGGGTAAATCAAGTTTTTTGTGAAAATATTACGGGTTATGACCCATTTTATTCGCCTAGCTGGATAAAAAATAAAGTTATAAGTTTTTATAACTTTATCATGGGATACTCTCAAGCTGAATTGATTGGTGTAATAAACAAGCCTAATTTCTCTTTTTATTCGCCCAGATGGATAAAAGATAAGGCTATAGATTTTAGAGAAGATAAACTTGAACGCCTAACCCCTGAGACCATTTCTGGTTTTTTCTTTTATCGATTGATGGGGGAAGTAACTAACTTACCTTCATCCTTTTGGCCTCATATACAGGGTACCCAAGTGCATACGCTTAATTTAAAAGATGACTTGGTGGGAGATGATGAATTCTTA
Organism: Candidatus Amoebophilus sp. 36-38; assembly: GCA_001897825.1. GTDB lineage: Bacteria > Bacteroidota > Bacteroidia > Cytophagales > Amoebophilaceae > Amoebophilus. The sequence goes on along the minus strand of MKUM01000016.1, from coordinate 1,773 downwards.
CTAAGAAGAAAAAGGGCTAAAGAATTAGCTAAAGCTTTACCAGGTACAAAAGTTCATACTCTCCATTTAAGCAATCATCACCTAGGAGTTGAAGGAACCATAGAAATAGTTAAATCCTTACCATACACACAGATCCATACTCTTAACTTAAGTAGAAATGAGCTAGGATGTGCAGGTGCTATAGAATTAGCTAAAATCCTACCCAGTACACAGATCCATACCCTTATTTTAAGCAATGAAAACTTAGGAATAGCAGGAATTAGTGAATTAGCTAAAGTATTACCTAGCACCCAAGTGCATACACTTAATTTGTTTAACAGCATAAGAGGTGCAGGAATTAGCGAAGTAGCTAAAGTCCTATCTAGTACACAGATTCATACCCTTGGGCTAAATAATAATAGACTAGGCAGTGAAAGGATTAGTGAATTAGCTAAAGTTTTACCTCATACTCAGGTGCACACTCTTGATTTAGGAGCTAATCATCTACTAGGAGGAGCAGGTATTATAGAATTAGCTAAAGTTTTACCTCATACTCAGATTCACACTCTTGATTTAAAATCTAATTACCTAGGCGCAACAAACATTATAGAATTAGCCAAAGCTTTACCAAATACCCAGCTTCGTATCCTTGACCTAAGCGATAATCATTATCTAGAAGCGGCAGGGTTTGCATTGTTAGCTAAAACTTTACCAAGTACACAAATTCACACGCTTAAACTAAGAAATAATCGACTAGTAGTTAAAAAGATCACAGAAATAGCTAAAGCTTTACCTAATACAAAGATTCATAGCCTCGATTTAAGTTATAATAAACTAGGAGCAGCAGGAATTAAGGAATTAGCTAGAATTTTACCTAGGACCCAGATTCATACTCTTGATTTAAGTATTAATCAACTGGGAGTTGAAGGAGCTCGTGAATTGGCTAAAGTCTTAGCTAGTACCCAGGTGCACACTCTTAGCTTAAGTTGGAATGAGCTAGGAGACATAGGAGTTATAGAAATAGCTAAAGTTTTACCTCATACTCAGGTGCATACCCTTTATTTATGTGATAACGAATTAGGAGCTGAAGGAATTAGTGAATTAACTAAAGCACTATCTAATAGCCAGATACATACCCTTGATTTAAGTAATAGTCTAAGCGATGAAATTGAGCAACTACTTAAAAAGGACTATCCTTACATTAAGTGGATATTTCTCAAAGATTAGTGCTCAGAGTAGCATACAAATTTAAAATCGTCTAACCATAAATTTCTTATTCTCTGTCCATTAGATGTTGGGTCTCAAATGGGCCAGGGTCGCCTATTATAGGAAGTTACAATTTAATTAATAGATCTTCATTAGATTTGTAGGCACGCTTCCAATCAACTACGTGGATGAAACTCTTGAATGGTTTGTTGTAAAAAACTACGATCTAAATGCGTATATATTTCCGTAGTAGTAATAGACTCATGCCCCAACATCGCTTGTACAGCCCTTAAATCAGCTCCCCCCTCCACTAAGTGGGTGGCGAAAGAATGTCTAAAAGTATGCGGACTGATTTCTTGCACCAAGCCTATTTTAGCAGCTAATTCTTTAATAATCAGAAAAACCATTACACGACTCAATTTATCTCCTCTTTGATTCAAAAATACAAAGTTGTTTGCTTCTTTTTTGGTGGGGAAATGCTTGCGTACCTCTTCTAAATAAATCGACAAGTATTTTAATGCAATCTTGCCTATAGGTACCAATCTTTGCTTATTGCCTTTACCTAACACCTGTACAAACATTTCTTTA
>MKUM01000015.1 GCA_001897825.1 Candidatus Amoebophilus sp. 36-38 | reverse complement strand
CTTTATATTCCGAATTCTCTCACGACCCCGAATTGGGAACATACAAAACGGGTGAATCTTGTCTGTATATCAAGAGGTTATCAGACATAAATATAGATAAGCTGAAAGAACTTATTAAAAATTCTATTGCCTTGATGAAGAAAAAGTATAAGTAGAAAGGAAGGCTTAGTAATGGTTTTACGTTAGATAGGATTGATGTGCCAGCATTCAGCCTTAGTATTTTTTGAGAGGTTACTTCTCTTTCTAAAATTTTAAATTGCTTAAGTTTATTTATCTTGTTTATAGGATTCTTTGAGCTTATTTATCCTGTTTCTCACTATTTTCATAAGCTTGAATAATACTCTTAATTAATTTGTGCCTTACTATATCGTGCTCATCCATGTGGATAAAACTTATTCCTGGAACATCTGCTAATATTTTTATGGCATCTAACAGGCCAGATTGTTTGGGATTAGGTAAGTCAATTTGAGTGGTATCACCCGTAATGATAAATTTTGAGTGTAATCCCATTCTGGTTAAAAACATCTTCATTTGCTTGACAGTGGTGTTTTGTGCTTCATCCAATACTACAAATGCATTGTGTAAGGTCCTACCGCGCATGTATGCCAAAGGAACTACCTCGATAATTCCATGCTCCTGATAATATTTTCGTTTTTCGATAGAAATCATGTCATCTATTGCATCATAAATGGGATATAGATAAGGAGCAGTTTTTTCTTCTAAATATCCGGGTAAAAATCCTAAGCTTTCTCCTGCCTCTACAATAGGCCTAGTTACAACAATTTTTTCTACTTCTTTTCTCTTAAGGGCTTGTAGCGCTAAAGCGACAGAAATATAAGTTTTACCTGTTCCTGCAAATCCTACTACAAAGGTTAATGCATGTTCGGGAACAGCATTTACTAGCCTACGCTGGTTGAATGTTCTTGGTTTAATCGATTTGCCTTTAGCAGTATGAAAAATCGTATAAGTTGGTTTTTCTAACTCATAGAGCACTTCTTCTCGCTGGCTAGCATATTGATAAATAAGTTCTTGAGTAATTAAATTTTGGTTACGGTAATGTCGCAAAAGAGATTGGATGATTTCATCAAGCTTTTGTACTACTTCTTGGCTACCTTGTATTTTTATTTCGTTTCCTCTTGATATAAGCTTTGCAGTTGGGAAAAGGGTGCCTAATGCAGTAATATTTCTATTTTCTACTCCTAAAAAGTCAACAAGGCTAATCTCTTCAAGTTGGATGGTTTTTTCTATCACGTTGTTTATAATCCGATTTTTAATTTGTTTCTTAAGTTAATACTTTATTTACCTAGTCTCAATTATTAAACTTATTTTTTAATAGATGGAGCCTCTGTTATAGGCTGGATCGGTGATAGTTCAGTTTTAGATACCCTATTATTTGAGTCTGGTTTGTCTAAATAGGCAATTGGTACATTGGCAGGTCTTATAAAACGTAACCACAACACTCTGCCTGTTTTAATCGGTATTATTTTTTGGACTCTATTTTTACATAATAGGGAAGTTTGTTTAATCCCATACTTTTGTGATATGCTCCACCAGGTTTCTTGTGATCTTGCAATGTGATAGTGAATTGCGGCTTTGTTGTGCTTGGGCTTTAAATAATATACTTGTCCTGGTTCTACTCGGTGGTTTTTATCAATATCATTAAAATCTATGAATTGTTTGAGAGGTATATTTCCTTTACGTGCTAGTGAAACCAAATTATCATTTGCTTCGGCTACAATTCCAAGTATACCATTTATCTCGATGGGTTTAAAATCTTTAATTTGATTTTTAAGAAGTTTGATATTTGGAAATTTTTGGGCACTATCCCAATAAGTACTATAATTTATTTTATATTTATTCAAAATAGTATGCACACGAAGATGATCTGCTTGAGCATATTGGTAATGGGACATAGGTATAAGAATGGAACAAGTAGCATCTTCTGGAATTTTTGTAGGTTTTAGCCACTTATTATAGGCTTTTATCATAGATAATGGGACATTAAATTGCTGGCTAAGTTCATGGATACTCTTTCCTTGGCAATCATGATATTCATACAAGTGCAATTGTGGATGTAGCTCTTTACCTATAGCATCTTTAAATACCAGTTTATGGGCTATAAAGTGATAGATATACCAGTGTGCTTGACGATTTATGGTTGCTTTGGTATCACCTATATGCCAGTTATTTACTTCAATAACTTTTTTTACCCCCCCTCTACCTAAATGGAACGCCAATAATGCATACAGCCAATTTTTGAAATAATTATGATGCTTTTTTATGAACCTAGCAAATGCTCTAGTAGATGCGACAAGATGCATCCGTTCATCAATATATCGATCCATTCTTACCCCTACTTCTAAGGCACTTTCTCGTTTAAATTGCCAAAATCCTACTGCATTGCTTTCTGAGATTTCGTCAGCTATTAGATAACCTTCCTGAATAGCTAAATATTTTAAATCTTCCGGTACCCCCTCTTCCTTTAAGATTTTCTCTATCAGGGGCATATATAAATTGATGCGATCAAAAATTTCTCTATAATGTTTAGGGCTACGGGTTAGTGAAGTCACTTTTTTTTGAATTTCTTCTTTAGCCTCTGGTGTAATATACAACTGCATATCAACAAACTTAATTCTGTTTGGAACAGTTATAGTTTGTCCGTATACATGGCGATTAGATGAGTTCCACCAAAAAAAGAAAAATAATAATAAATGAGGGAGCTTCATTTTTTTCTAACGACCATTAGTCCGTCTCTGATAGGGAACAGTACATGGGTTGTTCTTGGATCATTTTGGACTTTATTATTAAAATCTATTATTCTTTGTGTCTGCTTATCTACTAAAGACTGATCCTCGGTTCCCACAACTTTGCCTTTCCAAAGTACATTGTCTATGATCATGAATCCATCAGGGCTTAGTTTTTCAACAACTAGGTCATAGTAGTTAGCATAATTTTTCTTATCAGCATCAATAAATACCAAATCAAAGGTTTCATGAATTTGAGGAATTATTTCTAATGCCTGTCCTATGTAGTATTTTATTTGATCAGCTTTATCAGACGCTTCAAAATACTTTTTTACTCTAGTGTACAAACTTAAATCAGAATCAACAGTATACAAAATCCCATTTTGGTCCAACCCTTCTGCTAAGCATAAGGCTGAGTATCCGGTATAGGTGCCTATTTCTAAAATTCTTTTTGGCTTGATCATGTGGGAGAAGGTAGCTAAGATCCTTCCTTGCAAATGTCCAGCAATCATATGAGCCCCTTGTACTTCGGCTTGTGTTTCCTGATTAATTTTGGCTAGTAGGGGAGATTCAGGAGTTGTATAAGCCTCAGCATATTGATGAATGGATGTGTAGCTGGTGGTCATCATAATTTGATAAAGGGCTAATTAGGATTTGCTGAAAAAGGCTAAAAGTATAAATTAAAAACATAAGATAATCATATAAAATCTTTCTTGTTACTAGATCCCTGCTAGAATTATCTCTGCCTTAATCGGGCTGATCAGGGCAGGGATGACAGCAGCGCAGTGGGCCGCTAGACCTAATTAGGGAATTTCTATAAAATATTTTGTAGTTGCTCTTTGATTTTTTCTAACTCATTCTTCATGATGATAACATGTTTTTGTATGGCTGCATCATTGGCTTTTACGCCTAAGGTATTCAGTTCTCTGGCTATTTCTTGTGCAATAAAACCTAACTTTTTCCCAGCTAGCTCTTCTGTTTGCATGACGTTCTCAAAATAGGCTAGATGAGTAGCCAGCCGTACTTTTTCTTCAGTAATATCTATTTTCTCTAGATAATAAATAAGCTCCTGTTCTAAGCGAGGTTCATCTATCGGTAATTCTGAATTCATGCTCTCGACTTTCCCTTTTAGTTTTGTTTTAATAGCATCTGATCTAGCAGGATCCAATTTTTCTATGGATGCTAGACCTTCAGCAATTTTTTGCAAGTAAGTATTGATCGTGGTTGCCAATATAGTTCCTTCTTCCATTCTTGCTTGGTCACATTTTTGAAGGGCTACTTGTATGGTATGTTCGATTTTGTTTTGTATGCTTGCATCTACTTCGCTGTCTCCCTTACTAACCATAACCCCAGGACTTTTTAAAGCTAGCTGAAATATCTTATTGGTAGGGGCTCCTACTTCGTTTGCCAAACGTTCTAATAGGTTATAATAAGCTTTGAAAAGAGATTCTTGGATACCAATTTGAAGGTTAGCAGGCTGCTTATATTCATAGCTTATATGAAGGTCTATTTTACCCCTATGTAGCTTTGCTGTAATTAAATTCTTCCAACCAACCGCATGCTCAGCAAATACTTTAGGGACTTGCAAACTGATATCAGCATGCTTGGAATTTAGTGACTTAACCTCTATCTGTACACGTAGTTGTTCGTCCTCATAAATGGCTTTTCCAAAGCCTGTCATGGATTTTAGCATAATTTCTTTATTTAAATAGAGTTCTTGCATAACCAGGAATTGGTTTTGCAAGAACTCTAATATGTGCCGAACAACAAAGATAAATAAAGCTGATCTTTTATAAGAAGATACAAGATGGTATGTAATTAAGTTGTAAAATTTCTATATATATTTTGTTGCCAGGTATAGTCCCTTTATCGCGCAAGTGTTTTTTACTTGTGCCATAGATGTATGTCAGGGCTGGAGCCCTGACACCACGATTATTTGAGGAATTGGGCCCAAAACTTGAATCCTTCTTGTGTTGCAAATCCTGAATCTTGATTTATTAGGATAATAATACCAACTTCATGAGAAGGAATATGACCAATAAATGTATTAATACCAGCAATATACCCGCTATGACATATTAGATCTGTATGAGGATGTGTTTTAGCTTTTAAAATACGCCAGCCAAGCCCATAATACGATTCTACTTGAGCAGTATCGTACGACCATTTAAGATTCCATTTATGAATGTCGTAGTTCTTCTTGATAGGTGTTTGTAAATGAGCTAAGCTTTCTCTAGAGAGAATTTCAGGTCTATATCCAAAACATAATTTATAAATTTCAATTGTTGCGTCCAGTGAAGCAAAAATTCCAGCAGAAGAAGGTACCAATCGTGGGTAATGGGGTGGGAATGGCAATTCTTTAAAAACAAGTTGGCTATCTGTTGTATCTATTAGGTGAGGATAAGCAAGATCTGTCTGTATATCAATAGGTGGAATTTGTATATCGTTTTGTTGTAATAACGTTTTTAATTCTTCGAGGACTAATTCAAAGCTTATATTCTTGGTATATAGGGCTTCTTCCATCAAGCTAAAAAGCATATTGCTATATGAGTAATAACTACCTGGTTCTGACTTGGGAATCTTATTGCCAATAATAGATAGCAATCTTTTTCTAGGAAGGCCTTGTTCAATTTCGTAGTTCCCTCGAAATTCATATCCTGTAGTGTGCCCTAGAATATGGATTAAGCTGACTGGATTTTTTAAACAAGGTAGTTGGAATTTCTCTTCAAAGCTCAGTTTACCTTGTTGTACAAGTAATGCAATTGCTGTTGCTGAGATACCTTTTGATACAGATGCCAAGGGGAATAGTGTCTTAGAAGTGATAGGTCCTTTGTTTCCTCGCTGAGTTCCAAATGTACGCTTATAAATAATTTGATCTTTGTATAAAATGGCAATTGCACCTCCTTGTAACTTGGCTTTCTCTAACTCAAGCCTATCCATATAGCTTTTCAACTTAGAAACTACTTGAGGTTGTATCTCTGCAGACGTAATCTGATGTGATAATAATGTAGTTACAATAAAAAGAGCGGCAACTAAAATTTTTTTCATTTGTTTTTCTAAATAGTAAATAGATTAAAGAATTGTTTCAATTTTATTGTATATCCTATGGTCTTAACTTCAATGAAACTAGCTGTGATATAAACTAGAGTTCTTGCAGAATCGTCGCTTTGAGTCCCCTAGGTTCGTTAGTAATTTGCTAAAAATCCTCATTTACTAAAATAAACTCCGGTTTCTCGCAAATTCCCTCCTGCCCAGAGAACCCAATTCTTGGTTATGCAAGAACTCTACTAATTAGCAATGAATGCTTGATGTATAGCGTTAATTCTATATGGTCCAGCATAAAATTACTATTTACAAAACTAAGTAGACTAGAATAAACTAGCCCAAGCAAAATTAATTTTTTTAGCCTTTGGTAAATCATCGTATTAAACTTGTACGTTTTACATGTAAATAGGTACTTGAGATAGGTTAAGTAAAATTACATCTTCAAACTAGTATCAATTGTTTTGTATAATAGATAGGTATCGTTTATCTTTGTAAGATTCAAAATACTCCGTAAAAAATGGCAAAAATTTGTGACATTACTGGAAAACGTCCGCGCGTAGGTAATAAAGTTTCCCACGCTAACAATAAGACCAAAAGAAGATTTTATCCCAATCTTCAGTTTAAAAAATTTTATGTACCTGAGACCGATAGCTGGATAACTTTAAGAGTTTCTGCATCAGTTATCCGAACTATTAATAAAAAAGGTATTTTTGAAGTAATTAAGCAAGCTCAGAGCAAAGGAACGCTGAATCCAGTACTATTCTAATATAATTTACGAACAGCGAATAAACGCTACTATATATGGCAAAGAATAAGGGAAATAGAATACATATAATCCTAGAATGCACGGAGCATAGGAAAAGTGGTATGCCTGGCACTTCTAGGTATAGTACTCAAAAAAATAGGAAGAATACATCAGATAGGTTGGAACTTAAAAAATACAATCCTATTCTTAAAAAATATACTGTACACAAAGAAATTAAATAAACGTTATGGCTAAAAAAGTAGTAGCTACACTTCGGAAAGCAGGTAGTAAAAACTTGGCAAAATTTATTACTGCTGTTAGATCAGCTAAAACAAAAGCATATACATTTAAGGAAGAGATCGTAACTTTGGAACAAGCCAAAGATTTGATGGAAGGAAAGAAAATTTCTTAATTATACTTACCTAGGTTATCGACCGTGGTGTCGTCCTTTCCGTGGCCTGTGGCACACAGGACACAATTAAGTATAGTCGTTTCTCCTGCCCATTTGAGTGCCGGGACTGACACCTGATACCAAAACTTCGGTTTCTCACAAATTCCTTCCTGCCCAGATAACCCAATTCTTGGTTTCAGAAGAAGTCTAATGAAGCTTTTTCGAAGTGGACCGAGTATCTACGCTTATGTCTAGAAGCGGCTTAACACATTCCTGAAAGATGCACGGGTATGTTTAGCCAATAACCAAGTAAAAATAAAGATCAAATAATAATGTATATTTAGCTTGAAAAAGGTATGTTTACAAGTATAATGTATTAATCTGATCAATAATCATACCTTATGGGCATCTTTAATTTCTTTTCAAAAAAAAGCAAAGAAAAACTAGGTCAAGCGTTATCTCCAACGAAAACTTCTTTTTGGACTAGTCTCAACAAGGTGCTTGTAGGAAAGTCAACGATAGATGATGAGATACTAGATAATTTAGAAGAATTGCTACTTACAGCAGATATAGGCATCGATACAACCCTCAAGATTATTAATCATCTAGAAGAACGCGTAGCACGTGATAAATATGTACATGTTGCTGAATTAGAGGCAATACTGCGGGAAGAAATAGAGTCTTTAATTAATCTAAAAGAATCCTCTTCCGCTGTAATTCATGCTCCCCACATCATTTTAGTAGTAGGTGTAAATGGGGTAGGTAAAACGACTAGCATTGGTAAGTTAGCAGCCCTATACAAACAAGCAGGTAAACAAGTCGTTTTAGGAGCTGCAGATACATTTAGAGCAGCCGCCATCGAACAGCTTAAGCGGTGGGGAGATCGGGTTGGTATTCCTGTAGTTGCGCATGCAATGCATACGGACCCTTCTGCTGTAGCTTACGAAACAGTACAAAAAGCAATACAGTCTCAAGCAGATGTGGTGATCATAGATACAGCGGGTAGATTGCATACCAAAGTAAATTTGATGCATGAATTATCTAAAATACGTCGTACAATAGAAAAGTTAGTACCTTCGGCGCCCCACGAGGTCTTATTGGTATTGGATGCGACTACCGGGCAAAATGCTTTTGTACAGACCAAAGCTTTTACAGAAGCAACTGCTGTAACGGGGCTAGTGGTTACTAAGTTAGATGGAACAGCTAAAGGTGGGGTTGTAATTGGTATTATTGATCAATTTCACATTCCAGTAAGGTATATGGGGGTAGGGGAGCAGGTAGATGATTTACAGCCATTTGATGGAAAGGCTTTTGTAGACACTTTGTTTAAACAATAGAGTTCTTCCGAAACCGTCGTTTTTAGTCCTCTGGGTTCGTCAGTAATTTGTTCAAAATCTTACTCCTGCCTACGCAGGAATGACATTATTTACTGTAGTAAACTCCGGTTTCTCACAAATTCCCATTGGAGTTCAAACCCCTTATAGACCTTAATATATCCACCATTCCTTCTTAACCGAATGCCATTGGTAAGCGTAAGGCTCAGATTTTCCAGAACTTGGAACAACCGTCTTGTATATTTGCAAAATCGTCTAATTAGAAAGAAAATTTGTACTTGATTGCTTGTATATGTATTAATTATTGGCTAATATAGAATGGCCAAATAAGATTTATATGATATGGACAAAGCACATAAGTTAAATTACTGGCTAATAGCTTCTATTTTAGGGTTAAATTTACTTTTACAGGGATGTTCTACTATTATTTCTAAATTAATGATTCGTTGCACTAGTTATTTACTAAAATATTACTAATTATTTAGGAATCTATGTATCACCTTATAATTTAAGATAAATAGTATGCATAAGTTATTAATCCAATTTACCTATCAATTAGGTATTTATTTATTATTATCTATTTTATTACTTCAATGTAATTCTGAAAGAGATACTCATAATCCTAAAAGAGAGCCTGAGATTATACAGCATGAATCAGAAGTAACCAAAAAAATTGATTTACAACCTACGGAAGTGACTAAAGCGGTTTGCCGAACGGTATCAACGGGATTTTTAGTGCCTATCGTATGTGGTTTACCTGAATTGATGGTAGTGAAAAAACAATTAGAACTGCGGACTCAAGGCGGTTTGCTATTGGCGCGACAAACAACTACCCCTAGCGCATTCTTATCTGGTGTCGCACTGGGTTGGGTATCAGGTGGACTTAAAGCAATCAGTTACGCTAATAAAGAGCTTATTTGTAATGGTATTGCCAGAATGCGTGGCAATAATAAAGATGACAACCCTAGTCAATTTGATAGAGTGTTAGCTTCATTAGTAGTAGGTGCAATAGATGCCGTGACAACACATGCCCCTAGTTCTATGCGTGCACTGCAATGGACAAATCCGCACGCATCAGTAACATTGAATAAGCTGCCTTTTTTATCCGGGTTAAAGAAACTTTATAGGATAGGATTTACTACGCGTATTATTAAAGCTTCTATAAATGCCGGGTGTTATGTGGCCTTTACGCCGTGGCTAGAAAAAGATATAAAACCCCTTTTCCCAAGTAATCTAAGCAAACTTCTGGCTATATTAGGAAGTGGAGTTTTTGCTGGTTTTGTATGTACCTCAATGGATGTTATAGGCGCACATATATACAAAGAAGCATTCCTGGCGAAAAATGAAGTAAGAGCACCATCTTTTTTAAAGATGAGCCGGGGACTTTATCACCAAAACGGATTAAAAATATTTTTCTCTGGCGCCTCTTGGAATGCGCTTGTTTCTGCGCTGGCCTTTGGCACAATGGCGAGTGTCGAATATTTTGTTAATAGTAAACCATTTGCAGAAATATATCAGGAAACTTATCGTTTTTTTAAGCGTGTTCCTAATAACGGTGCATAGGGATTCACTCGTCGTTCGCTTTGTTTCACAAATTTTCCGCTATCTTTCATCACGATCTCTGTTTTTATGGTATGTCTCTTTTTCTTGCTTGAATAACTCTTCTTTTGTTTGTTAGTAGGTCGTTGGGTAGGTGTTTCTGTTACATCTGCTAATAATGTAAGCACTTTTTCTGCTGTTAAGCTTCTATCTTTTTTGATACTTACCTGCTTAGCTAGCATAGGTTCTATTTTTTTTATTAAACGAGATATATTAGAGTTATGTAAGTTGAATAGATAGCCCATAAAGGTATGGGTAATGTAGGTTCTATAATAGAGTAGTACACATAATAGCTTATCGGCGTTAGTAACTAAGCGGTTAGTACGTCCAGGCAATAGCTTTTGGGCTGCTAACTGTTAAAATATGGTTCCAGGCGCTTGATAAGTTGATTAAAGGTAGCTATACTTACGCCTGTTAATTTCAAAAACACCCGTGGTTGTTGACTATAAGTTTATCGTATGTTAATGGCATAGCTCTCTTCGATCGTTGGATGTTAATCCTATTTTATAGCTTTTTTTCCTTTTATCCAATGCTTTTGCAGAAGTTTATTCTTTATGAACAGGAAACCGATTATCCGTTGTTAATTGTAGAGTTTCTACTTCTCGGTAGTGATAGTAGTATGGATTACTATCACTACTCATTTTTTGGAAGGAGGCAGTTCCTTCCATATTGCCATAATCTTCTATTTCTCTGTGTATTTGCCATGCCCCTTCTAAATCTTTAAAAATTTCCAATACAAGCATATCTTCACTGTAAGGTGAGTTGTAAAGTGTTAATAGGGCAGTCTCTCTTGCAACGTGTCAACACCTACGACTAGCTTTCTAATTCTTTCTTCAGTAGATCGCTTACCAATGCAGGTGCAGCTTTCCCTTGACTTTTTTGCATGATTTCACCCATTAGCATTCCCAATATACCTTTCTTGCCATTTTTATAAGCCAAAACTTTATCTGGGTAAGCTTGTATAACCGCTTCTACAAGTGCTTGTAAAGTGTCGGTATTTTTTTCTTGTAGAAGATTTAACTCCTTGGCTAATTCAAGTGGTGCTTTAGTGGGATTTGCCAATAGAGCTGGGAAAAGTTGCTGGGAAGCTATTGAGAAACTTAGCTCTCCTTTTTCTATTAAATCTATAAGCGATGCTAAGGTAGTAGCACTAAGCGGAAATTCTTGAAGTGGTAAATTAAGTTCATTTAGATAAGCCTTTACAGGCCCCATGAGCCAATTTGCAGCGGATGTATAATGGGGAGTAAGCTTACATAATTCTTCAAAAAATAGGGCTAACTCTTTGGTCTCGGTGAGTACACTGGCTGCATAGGCAGAAATCTGGTAAACTTGTATAAACTTAGCTCGATATTCCCTAGGCAGTAAAGGCATCTCTTTCCTGATTTGTTCAATCCAAGCTTCAGTTACAACTAAGGGTGGTAAATCCGGTTCTATAAAATATCTGTAGTCTAGTGCACTTTCTTTGGTACGTTGGCTGATCGTTTTTCCACTAGTTGCATCGTATCCTCGAGTTTCTGCAATAACAGAACTGCCTTTTTCTAGTACTTCTATTTGTCGTGCTATTTCATACTCGATAGCTAATTGCACATTTTTTATGGAGTTCATATTCTTGACTTCCACTCTTTGGCCAAATTTAGAAGCATTGCTAGGCATTACTGAAATATTCGCATCACAGCGTAAAGAGCCTTCTTCCATATTTCCATCACATATTTCTAGATGGCGTACTAATCTCCTAAGCTCTGTCAAGAAGGCATAAGCTTCCTCAGGAGATTGGATATCTGGACGAGTTACTATTTCTAATAGGGCTACGCCTGCTCGATTAAAGTCTAACAGAGTCTCATGTGCAGCCATATCATGAATAGATTTACCAGCATCTTCTTCTATATGAATGCGTTGTAATTCGATCTCTCTCTCTAATCCTTGCTGGGTGGTAATGGTAATATGACCTCCTTCACAAATTGGAGTTTTATCCTGGGTAATCTGATACCCTTTAGGTAAATCAGGATAGAAATAGTTTTTTCTGGCAAAATAATTAGTACCTGTAATAGCCGACTTGCAGGCTAGACCTAGTTTAATTGCATATTCTATAGCCTTTTTATTGATGGTAGGTAGGGTGCCTGGGTGTGCCAAGCTGATGGTACTAACCAGTGTATTAGGTAATGCGCCATAGGCAGCACCCTCAGCTGAGAACATCTTACTGGTTAGCAAAAGTTGAGCGTGTACTTCTAAACCTATGACGGGAATATACTTTTTATTCTCTGTGAATTCCATAAACTTAAGAAGGATTTATCATATGTTTTTCTAATAGAAGACGAGCTTTAATCAAAACTTGGTCTATTCCGCTAGGATTATTGCCTTTGGCTGAGGCAAAAAAAGGCTGCCCGCCACCTCCCCCTTGAATAAGGCTAGCTAATTCTTTAATGATTGTATTTGCATTAAGCTGATAGTTTTTGATTAAATCCTCAGAAATCAATATGGCTATGTGTGGTTGATGATCAATCACAGTTGCTAGTGTTAAGAAAAAAGATCCAGGTCTGTCTCTAAAACCAAGAGCAACTTGCTTCAGGGCTTCTTCATGGGAAAGTTTGAGTTGCTCAATCAATACATGCACCTGTTGGACTTTCTTGATCTGTTGTTGTAGCTTTTCTATGATCGTCTGGACTTCTTGTTTCTGGTAAATATGTAGCTTTTTCTCTAAAATAGCTTTGTCTTCTAGCAGTTGATAAATGCTTTTTACTAAATCTTTTGGTTTTTTAAGTGCCTCAGCAATCTGTGTTACTAGGACTATTTGATTAGCAACAAAATCTTCGGCTGCATCAGCAGTCATTGCTTCTATTCTTCGTGTACCAGCGGCTATACCACTTTCTGCAGTAATTTTAAAGAAGCCGAGTCCCCCAGTAGTAGCAGCATGAGTGCCTCCACACAACTCTTTAGAAAAATGAGAATCAAAGGTTATTACACGCACGTGTTCCCCATATTTTTCTCCAAATAGAGCTGTTACGCCCATATTTTTAGCGGTTTCTAGTGGAATATTCCTTGTTTCTTGTAAGGGTATATTTGCTCTAATCTTTTGATTTACAATATGTTCTATTTGTTGAATCTGCTCAGGTGTAACCTTGGTATAGTGAGAAAAATCAAATCTTAATAATTTTTCATTTACCAAAGAACCTTTTTGCTCTACATGAATACCTAAAACATGCCTAAGGGCTGCATGTAAAAGATGCGTAGCTGTATGATTGTTTTCTATTAGATTTCTGCGCTTGGCGTCTACTACAGCTTGTACAGGATCATTTAAATTTTTAGGTAATTCATTTGTATAGTGAATGATGCGATCATATTCTTTTTTTGTATCAAAAACGGGTATTGTCTGATTATTTATTACCAATTTCCCCGTGTCTCCAACTTGGCCTCCCCCCTCTGGATAAAAGGGTGTTCGATCTAGTACAAGTTGGTAAACTTCTTGGCCTTTGTATTGAATCGACCGATACTGTACTACTTTGGCAACTACCTCAAGTTGGTCATATCCCACAAAAATAGGTTCTACATCGTTTAGCAGAATTTCCCATTCCCCCTGATTTACTAAGGCGGCTTGCTGAGAACGAAGCCGTTGATCTTGAAGCGCTTTCTCAAAACCGTTTTCATCTACTTGCAGTCCTTTTTCTTGAGCAATCAAACGAGTTAAATCCGGAGGGAATCCATAGGTATCATATAGCTCAAAAATAGTTGTGCCATTTATAACTCGTGTGCCACTTATACGCAGATTTTCGCTAATATGTTCTAATCGGTGTAGACCAGTCGCAAGGGTTTTAAAAAAAGCTTCTTCTTCGCTTTTGATGACTTGTTCTATATAGGTTTGTTGTAATTTTATTTGAGGATAAACATTCTTAAACTGTTGTGCCAGCACGCTTACTAGCTGATACATAAAAGGCTTTTCCAAACCTAAACTAGTGTATCCGTATCGGATAGCTCTTCTCAATATTCTTCTAATTACGTAACCTGCTTGAGTATTACTGGGAATTTGCCCGTCGGCAATTGCGAATGTAACAGCGCGTATGTGATCAGCTATCACTCGTATTGCTATATCTATCTCTTTATTTTTTCCATATATTTTGTGGCTAAGCCGCATGATATTATGGATTAAAGGGACAAAAAGGTCTGTATCATAAGTAGAGGTTTTGTCTTGTAGTACCATCGTCAGTCGCTCAAATCCCATACCCGTGTCTACGTGTTTTGCTGGTAGAGCTACCAGTTGTCCGCCAGACAATCTATTGTATTCCATAAAAACAAGATTCCAAATTTCAATAACTAGCGGATGTCCTGTATTTACTAAATTTTTACCAGGCTCTTTCTGGATCTCTTCTGCTTGTCGGATGTCAACATGAATTTCTGAGCAAGGGCCACAGGGGCCTGAATCTCCCATCTCCCAAAAATTATCTTTTTTATTTCCATACAAAATTTTGTCTCTATTTACATACTTTTCCCAAATAGCTAGGCTCTCTTGGTCTGGTGCTAGCTTTTCTGTGGTATCTCCTCCAAATACTGTTACATATAGCTTTTCTTCGGGTAATCCATAGACTTTAGTAAGTAGTTCCCAGGCCCATTGGATTGCTTGTTCTTTAAAATATTCGCCAAACGACCAATTGCCTAGCATTTCAAACATCGTATGATGGTAGGTATCTACACCTACTTCTTCTAGGTCATTGTGTTTGCCAGAAACACGTAAACAGGGTTGGGAGTTAACAGCTCGTTGATAAGGTGCTTCTTGCTGGTTCAAAAAAAAGTCTTTAAATTGATTCATACCAGCATTTGTAAATAACAGGGTAGGATCATTCTTATTTACTATGGGCGCAGGAGGAATATGTTGATGTCCTCTTTGTTGGAAAAATTCAATAAATTTCTGCCTAATGTTACTGCTATACATCATAGTTTATATTAAGACTGTATAATGTTGGTTAAATTATTTGGGTAGTAAAACTTGGAAGTAAAAATAAATCCTATTTATTTTGACACGCATCTATTAACAAAGCTATATAATTCAAGTACATCTACCAATAATATGGCCAGAATAAAGTACCAGTACAATACTGAGACATGCAATTACGAAAAAATTAAGGTGTCGAAATGGGACGTTGTATTTGATGTTTTGAGTTATTTAGCTGTTTCATTCGTGCTTGCTTTGGGAATAACTATATTATACCATAAGTACTTTGACTCTCCTAAAGAAGCGGCCCTTAGACAAGCTAATGAGACCCTCAAGCTACATTATGAGCTGCTTCAACAAGAAATTAACAAAGGGAATGAGATTCTTTCTGCGCTTCAGGAACGTGATAACAACCTTTATAGAACTTTGCTAGAAGCCGAACCTATTCCAGCAACAGTGCGTACGGCTGGAGTGGGTGGTATAGATCATCACAAATCATTGCCTAAAGATGCGCTGATTGCGGACGCTGCTCAGAAGCTAGAACAGTTAAAAAGAAAATTACATGTTCAAGCTAAATCCTATGATGAGCTTAACCAATTGGCTAAAAATAAGGAAAAATTGCTGGCTTGTATTCCTGCTATTCAACCTATCTCAAACAGAGAATTAAAAAGGCTTGCTTCTGGATTTGGTCCTCGTAAACATCCTGTGTATGGGGTTATGAAAATGCATGAAGGTGTAGATTTTGCTGCACCTCGGGGAACTCCTATTTATGCCACAGGAGATGGGGTTGTAAAGTCAATCAAAAAAAGTGTTACAGGCTATGGTAATCAAATAGTAATTAGCCATGGGTATGGCTTTCTGACTCGATATGCACATCTACAATCTTTTAAAGTAACTCTTGGTCAGAAAGTTAAGCGAGGACAATGTATTGGCTATGTAGGTACTACAGGATGTACCTCAGGTCCACACTTACACTATGAGGTGATCAAAAATGGGAAAAAAGTAAATCCTTTATACTACTTGCTAAGTGGACTTACTCCTCAAGAATATGATGCCCTTGTCCGGTTAGCATCCGCACCAAATAGGTCTTTGGATTAAATGAGTTGTTTAGGGAGGGGAATAGCATAGCTAAAAGCACATCAACATGCAAAAGAGTTCTTGGATTGCTTCGCTATCGTCACTGCGAACGTAAGTGAAGCAGTCGCAATGACAACCTATATAAGCCATTGTGGTTGTTTTTGAGTGGTGTCAGGGACCTAGCCCTGACATGAGGTGATTGCCGATCGATCAAAATGAAATGTCTGTGAGTGATATCGAAAAAAAATATTATACGATTGGTGAAGTAGCAGCGTTGTTTGGTGTGTCTACCTCGCTGATTCGTTATTGGGAAAAAAGATTTAAACAGCTAAGTCCCCAGAAGTCTGGACAAGGTATTAGAAAATATACAGTTTCAGACCTAGAGCAATTTAAAACTATTTTTCAGCTCATCAAACAACAAGGATATACCATCAAGGGGGCTCAAGAAGCACTTAAAAGCAGCACCTATAGTTCACCCAAAACTCACAGAGCACTTATAGAAAATTTGAAAGAGGTTAAAGATTTTTTTAAGCTTTTGCAGGAAAGCGTATAGAAAATAGTCTTCATTTGCTTTAAGTGCTAGGATATATCTTTTTAACCTATAATCTATAATTAGCTAACCCCCCTTAAGAATTGAAAAAAAACTTTAACCTGTTATTAAAAAGACTTGTTTTGCCTCAAATAAAGTAAAAAAGCAAGAAAAAAATTGCAAGGAACTATCTCAATCCCCTGTAAAAACTTGCAAAAAGAGCAAAAAAACCGCCTTGCAGAAAAGAGTGTTAAAAAATTTGCTGGGTGGCCGGCCTGCCACGAGGACAGTTAGCCAGTAGCGTTGGGCTGTTTCCGAGTGGCAGGCCGATAAGACGTTTCTACGGGCTGGTTAGGTAGCTAGGCAGAAAGGTCTTATAAAAATTGGGTCTAGTTATAAATTTTAGCCCTTTTCTGCACAGCGGAGATTTTTTTGGATACCTTTTTCATGGTTGGAAAAAAGTATCCTTCCGGAGGAAAAACTTGAATCACACACAACTTACTAATGTTGCCAAGTTTAAAAAGATATAAACCCTAGTTATTAAGCGTCAACTAATTAAGTTAAGACAAAATATTTTATTCTTTTAAAATGCTTTTCTGCTCTAAAATTTGCTTGTTAGGTTGATTAATAAAATAGACTCCTATCAGTATTACAGCAGCTCCTACATAGTGCTCCCATACTAGTTTTTCTCCGTCTATGATACCCCAAGTGAGTGATACAATAGGGGCTAATAATGCTTCTGTGCTTGTAAAAACAGGGGAGGTTATTTTTACCAATTGCGTTAGGATGATATTTGCTATGCCTAGGTTAACAATTCCGGCAATCAAGATGTAAATGAATGCTTTGTATACTTCTCCAGAAGCATTTTTTAACTTAATGAAAATTTCTGGATGAATAAGGAGATAGATACCTCCAATAATACCTATGATTAGTAAAGACACGCTTACTATGGTTGTGCTGTCAAGGTTACTGAGATAATATTTGATGAAGTTAGTGGTGTTTCCATATAAACAACTCGCTAGAAGAGATAGTAATATATAATAATTGAAGCTGCCCTTAAACGAACGTGATTCAATGATCATTAATAGGGTAGTGCCTATTATACCTAACGCTACTCCTAGTATTTCATTTTTGAAGATTTTCTTTTTAAAAAATACCAAGCCTGCCACCAACACAAATACCGGAGTTAGGGAATTAAGTACACCATGGATTCCACTATTGATATGAAGTTGTGCCTTTGCAAAACACAACAGAGGCAATAGAGTTCCTACAATTCCTACCAGCGCAAGCATTTTGTATTGTTGCATCGTCAGCTTAGTCAACTGTGGTAAAGAATACGGTAATAAAAAAATAGCAGCTAAAAATACACGGAAATAGGCTATTTCTTGTGGCTGAAAAAAGTATAACGCCTTTTTCATTAGAATATATGAACTTCCCCATATACAGGAGAGGGATATTAATAGTACCCAAGCTACTGGGCTATTTTTAGATGTTATAGTACGCACATTACATGAATTTATTTTTAAATGCAGATATTAGTGCGCGAATATACAACTAAAATAGGAATACAACTGGTAAAAAAGATATAAAAATTTTTGCTCTTCAAGGATATACTTTTACTTCATGAAGATTGTGTAAGCTGCTAGATATAAGCTTGATGGATATCCTTTGTAAGCATCTACAGATAACATAGCTTACTCCCAAACAAGCCAGAATATGCCACATTATAGGTGATAGACCTCATGTGCTGTTAGGAGGAAGTTCTTGACAGACTTTTTGAGTAGCGGGAGGAAACTCCCGCCACCACACCTTCGATGGGTTTCGAAAGATCTCTATTATAGTTATTTAAAATTCTACTATGTTGCTTATCTAAATAAGCCTTTCAGTTTATTTTTATCTGTTTTGAATCGATTTTTAGCGTCTGCTGCTTTATTCAGCTCATCTTCCGAACTTTGTACCGCAGTTCCCACTTGATCAAGCGAGGAATTTTGATCTTTATTTGCAGATGTATCCTCATTAGCTTCTTCTTGCTCTATTTCTTCCTCTATTTCTCGACCAAAATGTAGCGTAGTCCCTATTTCTAGATGTAAAGCTGGTTGAAGAATCGTGATAGAACCAGAACCCTTAGGTGATTTAAAATCTTTGCTGTCGATATATTGCTTAAAGTCACCAGATAATCGGTAGAAAAATTTAAAGTAGTCATTAATCTTTCTCTCATGTGCAATTCCGATGCTACCGTATAAACCACCATGTACGAAGTCGAAAAGGTTTTTTATGGGTGAGTCTCCTAGGTCAAATACTATACCTAGTTGAGTATCTAAAATGATTGCATCTTTGGGTCTTTGGAAAATTTTATAGCCAATTGTTCCAAACCATTTTATATTGTAGAACCAGTGGTCTGGTAGTTCATAAGGGATTAGGACAGAAGCAGCTCCAGTAGGTTTTAACTCTTTTAAGTAGTTAACTTCAAAGTTGCCTCCTGCACCTACTCTCAACTTCTTGAAGAATGTATAGTGTAGCCCCATCATGATCGGGATATTAAATCCAAAGCCTTCAAAGCCATTCTTACCAGCAGGTATTGAGTCAAGGGAATGTTTATCATGAACTCCCTCGAGTAGGTTTTCAATTTCACTCGTTTTTTGATTTCCCTTATAGAACCACCTAATTAAATGTGCTTTGTGTTGTTCCTCATCAGAAGAATTAGGTACTTGTACATAAAACGCTTTATTTCCTTTTTTTACGAATATTCTTAAGTTCTTGAGGTCGTTATTGTAGTAAGTTCCCCCTCCTCCTACAGAAAAAGTTAAACCTAGATTGCCCCAAAAATTAGATGATTTCTTTTCGTCTGTACTTGCATCTGGTTCTGGCTCTTTTGAGGTCTCGGATTTTGGGGTAACTTGATGCATACCATATTTATATCCATAGTCACTAATATCAACGCGTTTCCATCTTTTATGCTGTGCATCATAGGCCCAGAAACTATAATATAGATAGTGTGCAGGAGGGAGTTGGGTCGTATCTTCTAAAATTTTTACTGTTTTAAAATCTTCAATTTCAGACCAGGTGTCTGTAGCTGGATCATAAGATTGATATTTCCTGATTTGATCAAATTCTTTTTCTACTGGTTCGTTAGATGAAATAATGATAGGATTGCCGGCTGGATCTATTTCTGTAGCTGATGTATCTTGGTTAGAAGTATCTTTATTGCTAGCAGTCGGTTTGTTCTTTGAGTCACTGTTTTCCAAAGACATGCCATGTGTAGTAGAATAATTGGCTATTCCAAACAAAGCGATAAATAACAAGTATACATATATATTATTCAATAAACTAAGTTTTTTTGACATCATATCTTAAAGTTGCTGAGACTAAATTTAATTAAATATTAAAGCTTAGATTTTCAAAATATCTTACTAACGAAACGATCTTATTTTGCTTGTTTTATTCGTCTTTGTGTTTTATCTCACCACTAAAACAGTAAATACTGTTAAGCTTTTCAAGAGTTTAAGTAAGCAACCTAATAACAAGCAATTTATTAACCAAATTAGGTTTACACTAAAAATATACGAAAGAATAAGAGACTTACCTAACGTATATCTTAGTAAATATAAAAAATAAAAACAGAAAGAATAGCTAAGATAATAGAAATATGCTCAGAATAATTCTTAGTTAGGCTGCTTGTTGCCTGACCAAGCTATGCATAGATAATGGATTAAAGCATATGATTTTGGTATATAATGTAATTTTTAGGTTCGATGCTTGTTTTTTATTTATAAAGTAGCTAATATTGTGCTCATGAATTATTTGCAATTTATTTTTAAGTACGTTAAATAAATCTTATTAAACTTTTAAAATTAGTAATGTTATGAATCGAAAAATGTTAGCACTTATTGGTGCTTTTACAATTCTAGGAGCTACTTCTAAGGCAGTAGAGCCTCTTTCTTTTGGAGCTAAAGTTGGGTTTGTTAATTCTAGTATTATAGGACTAGATAAAGCTAAAAAATCTGTTGGAAATAAAGATAGTGAAGGTAATATGTTTAATCCTGGTTTTATAGGTTCAGCATATGTTGAGTATGCATTTCTTGATAATGTAGGAGCAGGTTTAGAAGTAGGATACTCTGGTGGTTTTGTTAGCGTAGCTAGCGTTAAAGCAAAAGACGATAAAGAGGGCAAGGATACTTATAAAATTAACCTACATAGAATAAACATTTTCCCTGCGGTCAAATTTTATCCTATGGGAAGAGAAGATGAAAATGGAATCCTAAAATTGCACGTAGGAGCAGATCTTTCTATACCTGTAATGGCAAAAAAGAAACAAGGTGATAAAGATGCTGAAGAAATCAAAAGAGATGAGTTTGCCCCATTTGGAATAGGTGCTATTGCTGGAGTAGGATATGAATTCCCTTGTGGCTTGGAATTAGATCTAAGAGGTAGCTATGCGTTTACAGATGTGTTTAAAGAGAATTCTGATTTCAAGAAAAACACTTTAGGTATCTCTGATAGTAAAGATAAAACTAATTTATATTATGGTAACTTCTCAGTAGGTTACAACTTTGCTGTGCTTCTAGAAGAATAGATCATATTAGATTAACCATAGACAACACGAACAAAAAGCCGATTAAAAATCGGCTTTTTGTTTTTAATACTTAGTTTAAAACAGGTCTTGAGCTAATCAAAAAGTTTTGTACACATGTATTCCCCTAATGCTGGTAAGTTATACCTAGTTCCTGTTCCGATTGCCGCTGACACGTATCATCAAGTCTTACCTGATTACAATCATTCTATTGTGCGTCAGATCAATCATTTTCTGGTAGAGGATATATCAACAGCTAGACAATACATTAAAAAAGTAGGGCACTTCCAAGCGATTTCAGATATTAATTTTATTCATTTGGATAAGTATGCTGCCCCAGAAGATATACATACCTTGATGCAGCCTTTGCATGAGGGCAACAATATGGGGGTTTTATCTGAAGCAGGATGTCCAGGTATTGCTGATCCAGGTGCATGGGCAGTCCAATATGCGCACAAAAATCATATACAAGTAATACCCCTTGTAGGACCTTGTTCTATCTTATTAGCATTAATGGCATCTGGATTTAATGGACAAAATTTTGCTTTTCATGGTTATTTACCTATTGATAAGGCAGATAGAAAGCAGGCTATCAAGAAATTAGAAACAGTAGCATGGCAGAATAGGCAGACACAAATTTTTATAGAAACTCCTTATCGTAATCAAGCTATGCTAGAAGCCTTGCTAGAAGTTTGTAGGACTACTACCTGGCTCTGTATGGGTAAGCATATCACCCATCCAGATGGGTGGATACGTTCTAATACGATACAGAATTGGAAAATAGATAAGCCCATGCTTCACAAAGTACCTGCTGTATTTCTTATTGCTGCATCAAGCGATTTTTACCAACCAAATTCCTAACTTTTTGCTTTTTTAGGCTAATTTTATTGCTTATTAGTCAGAACTATAGCTTTGTATACAATCTATGCATGATTTTATCAGGAATTTAACATGGCGTGGGATGATTCACGATATCACGCCAGATTTAGAAGCTCACTTAAAAAAGGGAATGATGAGCGGGTATATTGGTTTTGATCCCACCGCTTCTTCCTTGCATGTAGGTAATTTGGCTACCATTATGCTGCTCAAACATTTTCAATTAGCCGGACATAAACCGATTGCTGTGGTAGGTGGAGCTACTGGGATGATTGGAGATCCTTCATTCAAGGCAGCAGAAAGGAAGTTTTTATCTGAAGAAGAATTATCGTACAATCAATCATACATCATGAAGCAGTTGGCGCGATTTTTAGATTTTTCTTCAGGCGCTAATTCGGCTGAACTACTCAATAATATAGATTGGTTTCAGAGCATGAGCTTTCTAAAATTTCTTCGTGAAGTAGGCAAGCATGTATCTGTCAATTATATGATGGCAAAAGAATCTGTCAAGAGGCGTTTGGAGGATGGGATCTCGTTTACTGAATTTTCTTATCAGTTAATGCAAGGATATGATTTTTACTATTTATATACGAGTAGAGGGGTGCGGTTGCAAATGGGTGGAGCAGACCAATGGGGAAATCTTACTACAGGGATTGAATTAATCCGAAGAAAAGCTAGTGAAGAAGCTTTTGCACTTACTACTCCGCTTATAACTAAAGCAGATGGAAGTAAATTTGGTAAATCTGAACAAGGTAATATTTGGCTAGATCCTACGATGACTTCTCCTTATGAGTTTTATCAATTCTGGTTGAATTGCACAGACGAGGATGCTATCCGGTTAATCAAAGTGTTTACTTTATTGGATCGAGAAGTAATCGAGGCACTTATTCAAGCACATGCAAGAGAGCCGCATCAGCGTATTCTGCAAAAAGAAATAGCTAAAGAACTAACTATTAGGGTACATTCAGAAGCCGATTACATGCAAGCAGCCAAAACTTCGGAGTTGCTTTTTGGGCGTGCTACGCCAGCAGATTTATGGTCATTAGGTGAAAAAGACTTTAAAATTATTTTCAAAAGTATTCCAGAAATAGAAATATCCCAAGCAGATTTAAATACGATGGAACATGTGATAGATTTAGTAGCAAGTACTGGTGCAGGTATTATGTTTAATTCTAAAGCAGAAGTACGTAGGGCCATTCAAGAAGGTAGCTTGTATGTTAATAAGGAGAAAGTAACTGATCCCTATCAAAAGCCTGATTTTAGATTATTGCAAGACAAATATTTATTAGTACAGCGGGGAAAAAAGCATCATTATTTAATTAAGGTTATCTAGTAACTTTACTCAGTGGGTTGCTACGCTAAATTATATAAGTTCTATTATTCTTGTTTGGCTATGAGCTTTTCTATAGCATTTTTACTTAATCCTGTTATATCTTGAATAGTGCTTATATCATATCTTTTTTTAAGCATATTCTTAGCTATAGTTAGTTTATTCTTTTGCATGCCCTTTTTTATACCTTATTGAATACCCTCTTGCCTTAGTTGTTGTGCTGCACTCATAATTATGTTTTTTTGTTTGGTGCTACTTTGATTATTGCTTCTATAAGCTTTTGAGGAGGTGTTTTATTATCTCACTCTAATATATAAATTATTCCACTTTCTGCATAAAACCTACTCAATAATTTAGCAAGTACTTCACCTTTTGTCTCAATAAGGGGTTCTAAGCGTAAACCTCAGATTTTTCCGGAGGTTCTTTTTTTACCTTTAATTGTATGATTATTACATATCTAGAACTAAGTGTTTGAGTATCTCATCCAAATCAATTATGGTTTGATCGGAAAAAAATAAGATAGCCCTGAAAATGTATATGATTCCAAGCAACAGGAGATATTTTTCGTAGTGAATTCAATGCCTTTTGGTTACCTTCTGCTTGGAACTTTTCATGTAATTTAGATAGAATGGCTGAATTATAATAAATAATAGCATTAGCAATCAGCCTTCCACACTCATTGCTAATTTCAAGGGCAATATCAGTCTTTCCAATCAGTTGTTTTCTACCATAGGCTTGGGCAATGGCAGATCTAAGCTGGTGATATGATTCTATACGGTTTTGTGAGCGGTGGGTATTACTTTGAATACTTGGATCGAGGAAATATTTCAGAGTATGGATACTACGAATCAGCTTATCAAATTCAAACAATGCTTTGCGCGTACGATGTTCCTGCTTATAGGGGTTATCCCGCATATCCAGCCCAAACTGGCAATGAACTCGAATATTGGGTATTGTGTTGAAGCACAGATCTCCGCGGATAAACCAGAGTTAACATACTTGCAAGTTTTTGAATGCTTGCTGGGCGAATGAAAAGATTCTTACTATCAAGGATCGTCGTATAAAGGAATAATTGTAGTTTGGTGATTGATGGATTTATAATAAGGGAACAATAATAAAATAATATGGATAAACACCAAGCAAGTTATACCAATACACATAAGAGAATAATAGTTCAACTGTTATTAAGTGTACTTCTATTTGCGAACTGCGAACGGTTGGATGTTAGCCCTAATTCTGTTGATTCACAACCAGCACAGGAAGAGATTCAGTGCGAGACCATTACTCTTGACAAGCAAGCGGATACAGGATTGGTGCAGCAAGCGCAGACAGGTTTTTCTAATCTTCCCATAGAGCTTCAAGCTTATATTTTGTCCTTTTTGGATGGAAAGAACTTTCATAGAGCTTCTTTGGTTTGCCAGGGTTGGAGAGATGCTGCGTTTATGGCAGGAGAAGAGAAAACGCTAGACTTATCCGAAAAGAAATTAGATGAAAAAGATTGTCAGGTACTGCTAAAAGTTCCTTTCACCTGTCTGATCCTCAAAAATTGTCACTTGGGAGATCAAGAGGTTCTCATTCTCTCCCAATCTACAAGAATTAAGCATTTAGATTTTTATGACAACAGCCTTGGAGCTGCCGGAGCACAGGCCCTTGCTAGCGGTAATCTGACTGCACTCACTTCCCTGGATTTGTTTTTCAACGACATTAGAACTGCCGGAGCCCAGGCCCTTGCTAGGGGCAATCTTGCTGCACTCACTTCCCTGAGTTTGTATAACAACAGCATTGGAGATGCAGGAGCGCAGGACCTTGCTACCGGTAATCTTTCTGCTCTGACTTCCCTGAATTTGAGAGGCAACGGCCTTGGATCTGCAGGAGCCCAGGCCCTTGCTAGGGGCAATCTTGCTGCGCTCACTTCCCTGAATTTGCAATACAACGACATTGAAGATTCCGGAGCGCAGGCCCTTGCAAGCGGCAATCTTGCTGCTCTGACTTCCCTGTATTTGGGAAGCAACAGCATTGGAACTGCCGGAGCGCAGGCCCTTGCTAATGGCAATCTCGCTGCACTCACTTCCCTGAATTTGTATGAAAACAGCATTGGAACTGCCGGAGCGCAGGCCCTTGCAAGCGGTAATCTGGCTAGCCTGACTTCCCTGAATTTAGAAGGCAACATTATTGAAGATGCCGGAGCGCAGGCCCTTGCAAGCGGCAATCTTGCCGCACTCACTTCCCTGTATTTGGAATACAACAGCATTGGGGAGGAGGGTAAAAAAGCTTTGAAATCCTGGGCAACGAAAAAATTTATAAAACTAACCTTCTAAATTAGGGGAGAACATCTATAACTAAATGATTATAACAGGCACGGCCATTTTAACTGTTGTCGGAGGATATTTTCCTTTCCCCAACGCAACCCCTAATTGCTTAGCATACGTTATCGTTCCCTTAGACTTGTAGTAGGAAATAAAAAGGAATAAATAATATTTATTATAGTTGTTGTTAGAAGCTAACTAAATGAGGGGGTTTGGGGGAGACTGGTAATTTGTGGACAACTTTTTAATGAGCTAATACTAACAAAATACAAGGGGCGCTTTAAGTTTCGTTCTAGACATAAAGGTCTATCATTGGATATAATCCCCTTGTATTAATTACAGACACAGATTCATATAGAAATTCAGGCTTAAAGGCCTATTATTAGGGAATTGAGTATAACCTGTAATCTGTTAGTAAATGTTTAACCATTTAACACTAAGATAGATGCAATATAGTTATATGTTAGGAATAGATGTCTCTAAAACTACTATTGACATAGCCCTAAGGCAGAATAAAGCGAATGCTAGTATTGTTAACAATAAGTTTAGCAATAATTTAAAAGGTTATAAAGCCTTGTTAGCATGGCTTCACAAAGAAAAGGTACAAATTGGCCAAGTGCTAATATGTTTAGAAAACACAGGCATTTATCATAGATGTTTGGTAAGTTTTTTACAAAGCGAGCAAGCCTTTGTATGGGTGGAGAACCCAATTGCAATTAAATGGAGTATGGGCCTTGTAAGAGGAAAAAACGACGCAGTAGATGCCCAAAGGATATGTCTATATGCCTTTAGAAATCAAGATAAAGCCAAAGCCTACAGTGGTATGGATAAATCGCTACAAAAGGTGGCTGATTTGTTAGCTACTAGAGAACGGTTGGTACAAGCTAGAAAGCTGCTGCTAACCCCTATCAAAGAGTTTAAGGAGGTCGGCTTGCAGAAGAATAGCGAAGCTTTAGAAAGAGCCTGTAGAAAAACTTTGTCAGCCTTAGACAAGGAAATAGAAGCTATAGAAGGGGAGTTAGAAAACAGGATTGAAAAAGAGCAAAGTCTTAAAGATAACTATAGGTTTGTACGTTCTGTGCGTAGTATAGGGCTAGTGACAGCCATACAATTATTAGTATATAGCCATAATTTCGAGCGTTTTGCTAATGCTAAAAAACTAGCCACTTACGCTGGGTTAGCGCCTTTTGAATATAGCTCAGGTACAAGTATAAGGGGAAGAATAAAAGTTCACCCTATGGCTAATA
The DNA here is from genome assembly GCA_001897825.1 of Candidatus Amoebophilus sp. 36-38. Taxonomy (GTDB): domain Bacteria; phylum Bacteroidota; class Bacteroidia; order Cytophagales; family Amoebophilaceae; genus Amoebophilus. The sequence continues at coordinate 7,200 of MKUM01000015.1, read as the reverse complement.
AGACTTTGAAAACAGCCTTGCATATGTGTGCGCTAAGCTCGATTAGGCATAACTATGAGATGAAAATATACTACGAACGCAAAGTAGGAGAAGGGAAAAACAAAATGAGTGTTTTAAATGCTATCCGAAATAAAATACTTCACAGGGTATATGCGTGTGTAAGGGATCAAAGAATGTATGAATATAAACAAGCAGCCTAATTAGTAAGAAAAATAATAGGGCAATAAAAATTTATAAAATACTTGCTTTGTCCATAGATATCCAATGAATATGGATAGGGAGTTTCTTTACCTCCATATACACATATATTAGTGATGTCTGGCAGGTATTTATTTTTCCCCTTTTTTAACTGTTCCAGATGTTGTTCCATTAAAGCCACATCGTAACCCAGTATACGAAATGGAAGAAATCTGTCAGGTGTGCTTTGGTGTTCTAGTACCAGGTACATGTAGGCTTTCTTACCTTTTGATTGACAGCGATAGATGATATCACCATGGATTTGTTTAAGTTCTTCTTTAGCAAAACTCTTGTTGGTTAGCTCTAATGTATTCCAATTGATACGTTCGGCTAGATCAACTGAGATGCATGATTTAAGCATGTCTTTAGCTATTTCGAGGTTAGTGAGGCTTCGACGTAAGAAACTATCATGAGGTTGATGGATTTTTATATTCATAAAACTTTTACATTAGAGAAAAGAGGGTTTCAATTTTATTATAGCTTTATAAATTTTTAATCTTTAATTACCCCAAGTTTGCCTATCTAAGCTTCTATAAAGAATCGCTTCAGCCAAATGGTCTTCTCCAATCCTTTCGCTATCTGCTAAATCTGCGATGGTTCGTGATACTTTAAGAATTCTATCATAGGCTCTGGCAGAAAGGCCTAGCTTTTCCATAGCTGTTTTAAGTAGGTTTTGTCCTGCTTTAGAGATAGAGCATACATCTTTTACCATAGCGGAAGGCATCATGGCATTGGTATAAATACCCACGTATCTGTTAAATCTTTCTTGCTGGATATTTCTGGCTTTAATAATACGTTCTTGGATAGAAGCACTTTTCTCTGTGGAACGCTTAGTAGTCATTTCATCAAATGAAACAGGAGTAACTTCTATGTGTAGATCAATTCTGTCTAGTAGAGGACCGCTTACCTTGTTCAAATACCGTTGTACGGCCGCAGGAGGGCATACGCATTCTCTGGAAGGATGATTGTAGTAGCCACATGGACAAGGATTCATGCTAGCAATCAGCATAAAATTAGTAGGAAAGTCAACCGAAATTTTAGCACGTGCTATCGTTACCTTTCGTTCTTCTAAGGGTTGACGCATCACTTCCAGTACACTTCTTTTAAATTCTGGTAGCTCGTCTAAAAAGAGAATACCATTGTGTGCTAGAGATATTTCTCCAGGTTGTGGCAACGTGCCGCCACCTACTAGGGCCACATCACTGATCGTATGGTGGGGTGCACGGAAAGGCCTACTTGTCATTAACTTGCCTTGCCGACCTAGTTTACCTACTACAGAATATATCTTGGTAGTTTCTAATGCCTCATGTAGGTTGAAGGCAGGTAGAATGGAAGGAATTCGTTTGGCCAACATGGTCTTACCAGCGCCAGGAGGACCTACCATAATTACATTATGCCCACCTGCGGCTGCGACTTCTAAAGCTCTTTTTATGCTCGCTTGTCCTTGTACATCTGCAAAATCTAATGCATAGCTCTCAGATTTTTCGGTAAACAATTCTCTGGTATCTACTACGAGTGACTCTATCTTCTTTTTTCCAGCAAAAAATGACAAAGCTTCCTCTATATTTTTGACCGGAATGATATCTAGATTATTTACAATCGCGGCTTCCTGGGCATTTTCTTCGGGTAATACAAATCCCTTTAATTTTCTGGCTCTTGCTTCTATGGCGATGGGCAGTGCCCCTTTTATTGGACGCAGGGTACCATCTAGCGCAAGTTCTCCCATTACTAAATAGTCCTCTAAATGAGGGAGATGGTACTGTTTAGAAGCTTCTAGAATACATAATGCAATGGGTAAATCATATGCAGCTCCCTCTTTGCGGATGTCTGCAGGAGCTAGGTTGACGATTACACGTTGGCGAGGCATCCAGCAGCCTATATGCTTGAGCACAGATTCTATGCGATGTTGGCTCTCTTTGACAGCATTGTCTGGTAATCCAACTATAAACAAATGAGTTCCACTAACTATGTTGACTTCTATGGATATCAAAGAAGCACTGACTCCATATACAGCGCTCCCAAAAGTTCTGGTAATCATATAGCTACTTAAACAAATATGCTGGATTGAATATTAAAGTTTATTCTTATGTGTTCTAATCTAAGCAGATTAGTTAAAATAACCAAACAATTTGTGACAAGGATGATGGGTCAACAAGAAATTAAGCTTTATGGTTGCTGATTTCTTTTGAAATGTCTAGTAACTTATTTAAAGTGTTTAGATTCCTTGTTGTAGCATAAACTTTTAGTTTCTTCTCAAAAAAGTTATTGGATAATTTAGTCCTACCATATCCATTGGGGCAGTACAAATAAATTTCTGTTTTAGAAATATAGTATTGCTCAGTAGGAGCTTTTACTTTGTTTATTTCGTTAACAATTGTTTCAGATGATGTATCGATAAATAGACAGGTGACATAGACTGTGGTAGGTTCTTCTTTAAATGGATTATCTTCTATTATTTGTTGTAATTCAGGGTTGGTCTTGATTAGAACAGGCACATTAAAACCAAGCGCCTCTTTTAGTTTGTTTTCAATCTCATTTACTAAGTTTGATGGAGGAATATCTTGGGTTTGGAATATAATATTACCAGTTTGGAGATAAATTCTAACAAATTTAAAATTTAAAGATTCATATAAATCTTTTAAAACTTCCATTTTTATTCGTTTCTGTACTCCCACATTGATGCCACGAAGTATTGAAATATAAGTTTGCATAATTAACCCAAGTTGCTAGTTATATGTAAGCATTTTTGCCTGGATTACCATGACCACTAGGTGGTCTCGCAGTGTCATGCAGAGAGGTATAATAGGCGTAGTCATCGCAATGTAAAACCCAAACTATTATTGCTAGCGCTAGCGTGACAACCCAGGATTATTACTAACAAACATAAATTAAATAACCATACACTCAAATATAAATGACAACCTATGCCATGAAACCTAATTATATTGCTAGTAACGTAGGTTAATTTCCTCCAGATAACTCTGAGGACAATGAAGTTTCTATATATCCAATTCCAGACTATCAATCATTTCTTTAAGCTCATTGAGGTTAAGATCAGCTTTTTTTCCTTTGTCGTAGATAGTGAGTAAGTAAACCGTTTTAGTTTCTATATATAAATAAGTAATAATCCTTGCACCACCGCTTTTTCCTTTTCCTTTGCTATCAATAGCTAAGCGTATTTTATAGCATCTTTTACCAATCGAAGTGCCTTTTTTAGGATTTTCAATAATATCAGTTATGAATTTGCTAAACTCATTTTTTAGAGAGGGAAATTTCTTAGCCAATCGTTTGAGTTCTTTTTCAAAACGATAGGTAGAAATAATATTATAACTCATTTAGAAGTTCTTGGGCTGTTTTGAGTTTAATTTTGCCTTGCTTATGTAATCGTACTTGCTCGGCAGCTTCGTTAAGGTTATCCCACAAACCTACAGTGACATTAGTCATAGGTTTTGTCTTTTTAACAAAAGAAAGGCTTTTTAAAACTTTTATTCCAAAAGAAGCTTCCTTATCAGGGATATCTATTAATACTTTCATGATCTGCTTTTATGTTGCTGAAAAAATATTAGAAATTCTTCTTGGTAAGCTAAGTCTAGTGTCCAATATTTATAAATCACATATTCTTGCGAATTTGCTTTATTTTTTACCTATTGTTTATTTTATTGCTTAGATTCAATATAAAATTAATCATTTTAATAGTTATACACAAAAAGTTGATTTATTTGATTTTTAAAACGTTCTATTCTTTCTTGCTTAACAACCGCTTGGTTTTCTAAGTGGTAAGTATTTATCACTTGATTTTATCAATTGACATGTCCGAGTAATTGTGGGGGAAAGAAACCCTCCTCTCCACTATTCAAGCTCTTTCATAATTATTTTTCAATTAAGGAACGCTGTAATAACGTAGTGCCAATATTACAAGATAAGCATCTTTTTTGTATGCAAAAACAATTAAAAAGTTCTATAAGAGCTTGAGAATCAAAAGCGTTTTGTGCCTTTATACCCAATTTTTCCCACTCGTGTGTTATGTTATTGTATTCAGGAGGTAAAGTTTGAAGCAAAGCCAGTGCTTTATCTATATAAGTGGATTGGTCATGTGATTTTCCATATGCTACCAACAGTGGAACAACGGTGTTGATCAGAATATTTTCTATGCTGCTTATGCCTAATCCTGGAATTTTGCTTTTACTGGGTTTGCCAAATGTATAGTAATGTTGCCAGTAAGTAGATTGTGTAACTGCTAGTTGGCTACGCAAAACTTCTACGGGCGTGTGTACTAACCAGTTAAATAAATGAGGCTGTTGGTATAATATTTGGACTAGCTGGGCTATACGGATGGTCGGAAAGTTGGCAGGACGTAATCTAAAAAATTTCCAATTTGATTTGTTGATTGTATACTTATTAAATTGATATTTATGTGACAAATAGGAATATTCTTGGATTAGTATGGTCATGTAGGCGTCTGGTATGTCTTTGCTGGTTGTTGTTAAAAGGCCAGCCTGACCTAGAAGTAATGCCTCAATTTGTATTCGTTCTTGTCTAAGCTTTCTGATAATTTTTAGAGGTACAGCTATGCTTAGCTCCAGCATAGCTGGGCTATTAATTTTGAATCCAAAGTTATGGGCTAATAGTTGGTAAGCTGTTTCTTCCCAATCTCCTTGGTTGTTATTGAGCAGCCGATAGACCAGTGCGTTTTTATTACTAAGTCGCTGGAAAAGAACCTTATCTAACATAGAATTCTTTACAATAGTTGGCACTTGATACAGTTGACTACCACATGGAATGTTTATTTGTTGTTGAATTAGTTGTTCGCATTTCTCTAAAAAAGTAGGTGCTACCTTACCTTGTAAAACTAGCGTAGGTAAAGGTGTATGATCTTTGCGCTGTATGGACTGATCATTATACCAGACTACATGTAAAATAACATTTTCATAGGCTATATCTAAATGATGTTGATGAGTCTGCCAAGCGGAAGCCTTTACATGTAACTCGATATGTCCATACCAAGTTATATCACCCAGCATAATGGAAGCATGTAAAAAATCGGGACCTGCGTCTTTATTGCGAATACCTGGTGAGAGGATGGTCAATTTATCTCCTTGAGCGGTGATCAGGTCTTTTTTGTCAAAGTATTGTAGCTTCCAAATAAAATGGAGCCAATCTTCTTGTATTTTCATAAACTATAGTTAAAAACCTATCAAAAAATATTCAAAAATGTTCAGTTTATAACAGGAAAGGATTAGAAAATTTTAAAATACGTTATTTAATTGCATTGGTTTTTAAATATCTTTTAAATTTACAGCTTGTAAGTAATCTGAATTGCGCATGTGGTGGAATTGGTAGACACGCCATCTTGAGGGGGTGGTGCCGCTAGGTGTGGGGGTTCGAATCCCCCCTTGCGCACGTATATATAGCTTTGCCTTATTTTTAGAAAATTATGCAACTTAACTTTCCACTGTTTAAAAAAATTAGTGAAACGCCGGGCGCCCCTGGCTTTGAGCAGCGTATTAGAAAACTTATTATAGCTGAAATTCAATCTTTTGTGGATCAAATAGAGATTGATAACATGGGGAATTTAGTGGCTATCAAACAGGGTACTCAAAAATCCAGAGACGAAAGGAAGATCCTGATAGCAGCGCATATGGACGAGCTGGGGCTTATTGTAAAATATATAGATCCAGACGGATTTATTAGGTTTCATACATTGGGTGGGTTTGATCCGCGGTCTATTATTGGACAGCGGGTTATTATACATGGTAAGCAGGATATAATAGGTGTAATAGGAATTAAACCTATTCATTTTATGTCTGAGGAAGAACGAAAGCGACCTGTCGAGATAGCAGATCTGTATATTGATCTAGGGCGAAGCCAGCAAGAAGCCATGAAATATATCTCTATAGGGGATCCCATTACCAGGGAAAGAAGCTTGATCGAGCTAGGAAACTGTATTACAGGCAAATCACTCGATAACCGAACAGGGGTCTTTGTGCTGATTGAGACTTTACGTGGGTTGAAAGATGTTCCCTACGATGTATATGCTGTTTTTACAGTCCAGGAAGAAGTGGGGTTGCGGGGAGCCCAGGTTGCTGCCCACCATATCAATCCTTATTTCAGCTTAGCGTTAGATACCAGTACTTCGCTAGACATGCCAAATGTACAGCCTCATGAGAAGATAGTTAAATTAGGCGAAGGGGCAGGTATTAAACTAATGGATTCACAAAGTATATGTGATTATAGGATGGTAGATTATCTAAAGACTATCGCTATACAACATCATATTACATGGCAAGCGGATATTAAATCAGTAGGAGGGACGGATACAGCTCCTTTACAACGAATGCCTAAAAAAGGAGGTATTGCAGGAGCGCTTACGATTCCTATCCGTTATGCCCACCAGGTAGTAGAAGTCATACATCAGGCTGATGTCCTAGCAACCATACAACTTTTGCAAAAGGCTTTATCTAGCTTGGATACTTATGATTGGAGTCATGCTTAGCTAATCCCTTGCCTGGATAAGCAATTATCCTTCAAAAGGGTTTAACTATAACTGTAAATATGACAAAAGAAGAAGAACTTTATCTTACAATTGGAAAGAAACTACCAGGTGCTGAGTCAAGTCAAATGTTTGGGAAACCATGCTTGAAGATAAATGGTAAGGCATTTGCTTGTTTTTTTCAACAATGCATGGTTTTTAAGCTGGCTGGCCATACACATGCAGAAGCTTTAAGCCTAGAGGGTGCACAATTATTTGATCCTTCTGGAAAAGGTCGCCCCATGAAGGAATGGGTGCAAATTCCTTTTAACTATGCGGATGAATGGAATACGTATGCAATCGCTGCATATGAGTATGTAAAATAGAGTTCTTGCATAACTGTCGCCTTGAGTCCTCTAGGTTCGTCAGTAATTTGCTTAAAATCCTCACATTTGAGTGTCAGGAGGAAACTCCTGACACCACACTCCGGTTTC
>MKUM01000014.1 GCA_001897825.1 Candidatus Amoebophilus sp. 36-38 | reverse complement strand
ATTCAAGCCTACCTGATAGTTTGTGTAGCAAGCCTAGTATACTACTAGCAACTTGGGTTAATTAGAAATAAAATCTTATCAAGGGTATTTGCTGTTGTTAAGCGGGGAACTCCATACGTAAATACACTCAGCTATGCAGCTTAAACAATGTAAATTTTTTATGTCTAAATATTTGCTTAGGTCTTAGAATACAACTTACGGGGTTAATTTAGACTGTACGTGAACGGTTATAATTTAATTTTCAGATTTTAATGAAAAAGAATTGATAAACCTTCTATAATCTTTTTTGTCATAAGTCCCTTTTAAATAACTTACCATCAGCAAATATTTAGTTTGTCCTACTAGAATAATTCTATCTTTCATATAACTAAATTTACTTTTAATTAAAAAGTCTACTGCCCGATGCTTACCGACATATGTATTCTCTGAACTAATAAGCTTATTACCTGAAGAGGTTGCTACCATATCATCTACAAATTCACGAGGCTCTATTTCATCAAGCTGTATTTCTGAAGGATAGGTAATGCAGGTAACTGAATACTCGGTTCCTGATGAGCTGATACTTTCATAATTTTCATAATGAGCAGTTAAACCTTCATCATCCATGGAGATCTCTTCCTCTTCATGGGTTGGAGTCGTTGGAAACTTAACCTTAAAAGCCTTAGAAGATGGTTGGAAGGTTTTCCAAGCCATAGATTCGGCAGTCAGCTTAGATGAAAAAGACTTGAAAGATGAAGATATAGAAGATTCCTTAGATGTATCATCGAGCCCTCCCGTGAATAAAGATATGTAAAAGAATCCTCCTATAATAAGCAATATGATTTCACCATGGATAATGCCTTTTCTTGGTTTGTAATTTAGAATAGCCTTGGTATTATAAAAACGAATTGCTTCTTGCATAGGTCGGAAGAACAAGAAGTCAAACGTTACACCAACACCTAGTACAAGAACATAATACCAGGTCTCTGACATCCGAGCAGGCAATCCAACCAATCTTCCTAAAAACAATAAGAAGTAGAGAAAAAATATATAACCCACAGCTAACTGCCAATAAGGAATCCTTTTGGGAAATCCTAGATCTTTGGCAGAAAAATAAATCTGTCTAAAAAGGCCATATATAAAGAAAATAGAAAAAATGCTTCGCCAAAAAGGGATAATATTGCGTTTTTTTGCTCGTTTAATAGCCTGCCAATTTTTATAAGACCAATACAAAGCGTACAACCTTAATGTCAATATATTAAATATTAAAAAACGAGTAGGTGATACATCAAAGTATCCAATAACAGGAGAAATCCCATTAGCTATAGTTGATAGGTGTTCCTGTTCAACTTGATCTTTATAAAAGTTAATAGCTCTTTGAATGGGCCACAAGCATACATATTTTAGTATCCCACATAGGGCCGGTAAGAAATACAACAATACACCAACAAACATGAATGAACTGCTAACAGAGTTATCATGCAATATAATGGCCGAAATACCGCTAAATACAATGAACAATAATGGCCATACCCAAGTCAATACCACAAAAGTAACATACCAGCCATCCAATAAACGATGTTTCACAAAACCTTTGTAACCCAATTCTTTAGCAGATTCACAAACATGTTGAAAAAATTCATTAATGAAAAAGATAGCAAATATAGCCCGCCAGAAAGGAGAGATATCGCTTTTATCTGCTTTTTTAATAGCTTTCCAATTACGATATAACCAGTACACTCGATATAAACCACCTGTCAGTAGACTTAATAAAAGGAAGACGATGAAAGGGATATTTAAATAGTTAATAACCGATAGGTTATGCCTCGTTGAGTCTATAGGCTCATTGGATAGCTCAGCAGCAGATGCCAAACGATCATTCTGTTTTTGATTACGCATACATATTGTTAAAATATTCTACTCTATTTTTATTTTACTCGTCCTAATTTTAAGGTAAAAATACTCGCCAAGTTAGCGACTAGATTTGGTAGCATGACACCAAATTTTTTATCTATTTCAGGCTTCCAAACAGCCCCTTAGTATACCAATCAGCCACAAAAGGCTTCCTATAATAATAAATATTATTTCTACATCATCAAATTTTTTCAACGGCTTATAACCTGGAATAAGTTGTTTATTATTAAAATTAATGGCTTTCTGTACGCTCATTAAAATAAATAGATTAAAGAATCCCAAACCTATTACACAAAATATGATATACCAGCCTGAGAGCCACGAAGCTGAAAATGGCTTTTTATTTGAATAGCTTGTCACAGCCTCTTCTATCTTTTCAAAAAGCTCATGGCAAAAAAATATGGAAAAACAACTTCTCCAAAAGGGGGAAATATCAGATCGTTCTGTGTTTTTAATCGCTTTCCAATTCTTATAGAACCAATAAAATTTATAAAAACCAAAGGTTAATAAAAAAAGACATACTAAACGAACAACGGAAATACCAAAGTAGACTATAGGTATATTATCTTCTGGAAGGCCCGATGAATTAGGTGTTAGAGAATTAGGCTGACTTTTATAGGATAAATCAAGAGATTCATTTGATTCATTCATAACAAATAGACTTATAGATAAAATTTGTGGAGCCGGAGGGAATCGAACCCTCGTCCGAACAAGCAAAAACAACGCTTTCTACATGCTTAGTAACTATCTATTGTCGGGATGCTCCTAGGTTAGTTACGCACCTTAGAACAATCCTTATACGCGCTCAATTTCGCTATAGCATCACGTAACCTACTATAACTAGTTCTACTAGATGATGTCTTGGTGCTAGCCTTGTAGAGCAAAAAGCTAGCAAGACAGCCGGTGCTTAGTTATCAACTAAGCAGCCATGGCAGGCATTACTTGATTGTTGCCAATTACATATAGTGAAAGTTTGTTGGTAGAGGTACTACTTACAACACCCCGCATGCTTACATCGCATCTGAACTTATCGTCAATTCCAGTCGACCCCAGTATGTTAAAGAACAATTTTTTACAAATTTAACATCTTTATGCATATAAGGCAAATTGCATTCCACTTTTACGTTTCCAAAGTTTTCCATATAGAGACTCTAATAAACAGAGTTCTTGCATAACCGTCGTCTTGAGTCCTCTGGGTTTGTCAGTAATTTGCTCAAAAAATCTTAACCTACCCTTTGAATCAGGTGCCTATTTAAACTAAAATTTCTTACAACAACTTATATTTGTCTCTCAAGCAACTTATAATATCCTATCATACATTCATGAACCATTATGACTTTAAAGCCATCGAGCAAAAATGGCAGCAATATTGGGAAGAAAAACGGACGTTTTCTACAACTGTAGATCCTCAAAAACCTAAATACTATATCTTAGACATGTTCCCTTATCCTTCTGGAGAAGGCTTACATGTAGGCCATCCACTCGGCTATATTGCTTCAGATATTGTGGCTAGGTATAAACGAAGTAAGGGCTATTCCGTGCTACATCCCATGGGCTTTGATGCATTTGGTCTACCTGCCGAGCAGTTTGCTATCCAGACTGGTCAACATCCTGCTATAACTACTGCCAAAAACATACAACGTTATAAACAACAATTGCAACAGCTAGGACTATCGTATGACTGGGATAGAAGAATCAGCACCACTGATCCGAACTACTATAAATGGACTCAATGGATTTTCTTACAACTATTTGAGAGCTGGTATGATACCAATCTGCAAAAAGCACGGCCCATCAAAGCGCTCATAACGATCTTTGAACAGCATGGCAATCAGCAGGTACAAGCCAGTTGTGACAAAGATGTACCCCTATTCACTGCCCAAGCATGGCAGCAAATGGACGAATCAACTAGACAACAACGCCTACTTGGTTATCGATTAGCATTTTTAGAGGATACAACCGTCAACTGGTGCCCAGAATTAGGTACCGTACTAGCCAACGAAGAAGTAAAAGATGGCCTTTCAGAACGAGGGGGATACCCGGTCATACGCAAGCAAATGAAGCAATGGAGCCTACGCATTACTGCTTATGCCAACAGATTATTAGATGGCTTAGATCGGATAAAATGGCCCCTATCTACCAAAGAAATGCAGCGTAACTGGATTGGCAAGTCGGTAGGGGCTGAAGTAGTTTTTAAGACAACAACAAAGGATCAAGCCTATACGATCTCCATCTTCACTACCCGTCCAGATACGATATTTGGAGTTACTTACCTAGTACTATCGCCTGAACATGCCTTAGCTAAAACCATTGGTACCAATGCGCAACAGACTTCGATCGAAGCCTATATCACCCAAGCTGCTAATCGATCTGATCGCGATCGATTAGCAGATGTAACACATGTTACAGGGGCATTTACAGGTGCTTATGCGATACACCCTTTTACGAAAAAACCATTACCTATTTGGATCGCAGATTATGTGCTAGGAGGTTATGGAACAGGTGCCGTCATGGGCGTACCCGCACATGACAGTCGTGACTATGCTTTTGCCAAGCATTTCAATTTACCGATTGTCTCGGTAATAGCAGGGACGAATACTACGCAAGGAGCCTACGAAGAAAAAGAGGGTGTCTTAATAAATTCTGACTTCCTAGATGGTCTTCCTGTACAAGAAGCTATTCAGCAGATAATCCAAAAGTTAGAGGAATTAGAAATTGGGAAACAAAAAACTAGCTATCGTTTGCGCAATGCCATATTTAGCAGACAACGTTATTGGGGAGAACCTTTTCCCATTTATTATAAAAACGGAATTCCTTATCCACTCCCAGTAGAGGAACTTCCTTTGGAACTACCTGCTATGGCAACCTATAAACCTACCTCTACAGGCGAGCCTCCTCTTGGTAATGCCCCTAATTGGGAAACTAAAGCGGGTTATCCACTAGAACTGAGTACGATGCCAGGATGGGCTGGCTCTAGCTGGTATTTTTTTCGTTATATGGATCCCCATAATCATTCAAATTTTGTAGGAAAAACAGCACAATCTTATTGGAAAGCCGTAGACCTATATTTAGGGGGCGCAGAGCACGCTACAGGCCATCTACTATATGCTCGTTTCTGGACTAAATTTTTATATGATCTTGGCTATGTGCGTGTAGAAGAACCTTTTGAGGAACTCATTCACCAAGGAATGATTCAAAACAAATCTAGTTTTGTATATAGAATCAAAGGTACCAATCAATTTGTAAGTCATAACTTACGACATGCTTATGATACCATTTCTATGCATGTGGATATACACCTAGTAAAAAATGATGTATTAGATCTAGAAAGATTTAAAAATTGGCGTCCTGATTTGCATGACGCTAGTTTTATACTAGAAAATGGACAATATATCTGTGATAGTGAAATAGAAAAGATGTCTAAATCTAAATACAATACCATCAACCCAGATACAGTTGTAGCCCAATATGGAGCAGATACATTGCGACTCTATACGATGTTTTTAGGCCCCCTAGAACAAGCTAAACCTTGGGATATGCATGGCATTGAAGGGGTGTTCAGATTTTTAGTTAAGGTATGGCGGCTATTTTATTCAGAAACAGGACCCAAAGCGCTTACGAATGAAACGCCTAGCAAGGAAGCATTAAAGGTTATCCATAAAGCCATTAAAAAAGTCGAAGAAGACATTAAGCGATATACATTTAATACGGCAGTAAGTAATTTGATGATTTGTGTGAATGAACTCACAGCACTTAAATGTAGCAACCAGACTATACTAAAAAACTTGGTGCTTATATTGGCTCCTTTTGCTCCCCATTTGGCTGAAGAGCTTTGGCAACTTTTAGGATATACGCATGGTGTTATTGCAGAACCTTTTCCACAATACGAAGAAGCATATGTACAAGAAGAAGTTTATGAATATCCCATTGCTATCAATGGCAAAGTACGTGCTAAAATAACTTTTGATGCTCATACTCCTCAGTTAGAAATAGAAAAACGAGTTTTAGCACATGAGGCCCTACAAAAGTGGATCCAGGGACAAAGCATCAAAAAGATTATTATCGTACCTAATAAAATGGTAAATATTGTGGTATAAAGTATTATCATAAATTTCTTCTCGCTCAGAGAAGTAAATTCTTGGTTTTGAAAAAACTCTACTACTTTAGCATAATCAACTTTATACAATTTTTATGAGAAATATAATAAGTATTTTAACTGGGGCTCCCTGGTGGGTATATATCATTTTAGTATATCTACTATATATAGGGTTTAGGGCTATAAAACCACGGACCATATGGCTCCCAAAGTTATTTATTTTACCGATTATTATCACTGGCTTGCTAACACGGAATCTATTTACTCGCCACAGTTTTCAGCTTGATAATTTGGCTATGTACATATTATCCCTAGGAATAGGTGGTATAATCAGCTGGTTAATTTTCAAAAATACCAAACTTATATTTGATCGAGCTAAAAGACTAGTGACACTACCCGGTGGGTATACAACACTTATACTCTTCATGAGTATTTTTGTTATACGCTATTTTTGGGGTTATATAGAGGCTACCCACCCCACTCCCTTACCTACTTACCTGATGTATTCCAAGATAGCCAGCTCAGGTATTATAGCAGGATTATCCTTTGGAAGATCTATTACCTATCTTCATAAATTTTTCAGAGCCCAATAAAGCTTATTATGCCACGCATACTAACAGGTATTCAATGTACAGGAAGACCACACCTAGGTAACGTACTAGGTGCCATGTTGCCTACCTTACAACTAGCCAATAACCCAAATCATGATACGTTTATTTTCTTAGCTGACCTACATACCCTTACTACACTCAAAGATGCAACGCTACGTAAAAGTTATGTATATATAACAGCAGCAGCCTGGCTTGCATTGGGACTTGACTCCCAAAAAGTCACCTTTTATAGACAATCTCAGGTACCTGCTGTATGTGAGCTAACCTGGTATTTAAGCTGTTTTACTCCTTATCCCATGCTAGCCAATGCACATGCATTCAAAGACAAATCAGATCGTATGTCAACTGTCAATGCTGGATTGTTTACCTATCCCATACTCATGGCTGCAGATATCTTATTGTATCAGGCAGACATCGTACCAGTAGGTAAAGATCAATTACAGCATCTAGAAATTACCCGAGATATTGCCAGTAGTTTTAACAATCAATATGGACCTACTTTACAGTTACCACAAGCTTCAATAGACAATGCGATCGCTATCATTCCAGGAACAGATGGGCAAAAGATGAGTAAATCGTATAACAATACCATCGATATTTTTTTACCTGAAAAAGAACTACGTAGTAGCATCATGCACATACAAACGGACAGTAAAGCTGTAAATGACCCGAAAGACCCAGATCAATCTATTATTTTCAAACTTTACAGCTTATTAGCCAGCACAACTGATGTAGCTACCATGCGTGAAAACTATCTCCGAGGAGGATATGGATATGGACAAGCCAAAGAAGCATTGCTAGGGGTTATACTAGAGAAATTTGCTGAGGCCAGAAAAAAATTTAATGCCTACCTAGAAGATCAATCTACCTTAGAAAAGGTTTTATCAATCGGAGAGAATAAAGCAAGTGCTGTAGCAGCACAGACGTTGGCTATGGTACGAAGTAAATTGGGTTATTAAATGCATGCCTGTTAGATAGGATGACATTGCGAGACCCTCATGACACGCCAGGACACATGCGCCAGCAAAAGGGAGGTGGATAAGCTATGGGTCTATTCATTGAACTGTGTCAGGGTAGGTCTAACTTTAACCGATTTTCAAATATAATAGAAAAATGTGATAAAGCCTAATTCCAGTCATGAATAGGCATGGTCCATTTCTTGGTTACATCCTTTTGGACCAGATATAGCAGTTTTAATAGAGCCATATCTCTGGTAAATACTCGTTTTGTTTTAGTGACCTTTCTTAGCTGACTATGAAAGCTCTCTATCATATTGGTTGTGTATATGACCTTCCTAATAGCCTGAGGATATTTAAAATAGGCTGATAGCTCATTCCAGTTTTTAGTCCATGATTTGATGACCAGTGGATACTTACTTTCCCACTTCTGGGAGAGGGCTAATAAGTAATTTTCAGCCATATCCTTGGTACCTGCTTGGTAGATCAGCTTCAGCTCTGCCAAAAACTCCTTACTATCTTTGTATGATATGTACTTCATACTGTTGCGTACCTGATGGATTACGCATTGCTGTATCTCTGTCTTGGGAAAGGCTACTTCTATGGCTTCTTTAAACCCTGTTAAGTTATCTATACAGGCTATCAGTATATCTCCTATCCCTCTATTTTGTAACTCTGTCAACACATTCAACCAAAAGCTTGAACTTTCACTATCCCCAACGTACATCCCCAGTAAATCTTTATTTCCCTGTTGATTGACAGCTAATACACAGTATACTGCTTTACTGACTATACGTCCTTCTTCTTTTACCTTAAAGTGTATGGCATCTAACCATACTAGCGGATATACAGCCTCTAATGGCCTATTTTGCCATTCTTTTACCTTCGGTACTATGCTGTCGGTTATATTACTTAACGTGGCCTCTGATATCTCCATTCCATACAGCTCTTCTATATGGCCTCTAATGTCTGTATAACTCATCCCTAACGCCCACAACGATAGTATTTTATCTTGCAACACATTGCCTAATATCGTTTGTCTCTTTTTGATTAGTTGTGGTTCAAAGCTTGCTTCCCTATCCCTGCTCGTCTCAAAATCTATAAGCCCATGTTCGCTTTTGACTTGCTTACTTGTTTTGCCATTTCTTCTATTAGGCTTGCTTTCCTTTAGATGCTCACTTAACTCCGCTTCTATGGCCGCTTCTAGTATTTCTTTGATCAATGGTACCATTGCCCCATTTTTACCACTTAACTCTCCACTCTCTTTTAACCTTGTTATCGCTGCTTCTTTTACAGCTTGCCAGTTGTTGTTTTGTTCTATTGCTTGTGTCATTTTTTCCTCCTTTTTAGTTTACTAATTTAACTCTTCCTTTCCCTACTTTTGACACAGTTCGTTGAATAGACCCTAAGCTATAAATCAATTGAGTACTGGAAATTCCCAGCACTCAATTGTAATTATATAGTTTACATTTTTAGATTACTTCAGTGTTTGCTGATATTCACTTAACATATCTTTCACTTTCTTTAGATCTTCCTGATTGTACAAACCAGAGGTCTCAAAATCTTCGTTTGGTCCTTTGCTGTTGTCTTGTATATATTTTTTTATGTACTCGTCTATTCTGTCGTACTTCTCCTTATTTTCTTTCTTACTTTTCTTTCCATCCTTTCTTTTCATATCATTAGACTCCAGCGCTTGCTTTAGAACCTCCATCCATTCATCATGTACCCTCACACCTTTGCTTAGACAATTATAAATTATAAAACTTAATAGGGGTTGATCTTTTAATTTGGAAATATCGTTAATCTCTGATAGTTGGTTCAGATCCATAAACTTTATCTCCGGATCTCTTAAGAAAAATTTAAAAATTTCGAGATAATAAGAAGCAGCCTCCTCATCATTCTCTGCGTTACTAGCTCGACGTGCTGCAAACATCACAGGGGTCATTTTATTATCTTGAACTTTATTATGCGTCTTAGAATTATTAATACTATGTGCTTGTTTACGTGCTTCTTCATTTTCTGGCTCCGTCAAGATGTCTAACATCTTCATTTGGAGCTCTCTATTAAGATTACCACTCAACATAGTCCAAAGTATGATTGGGACCCCAACGTCTCCCCTTGTGCCAAGTGCATCATGACGATAAGTAACTTCTGTTTCAGGCCTAATCCCTCCTAAAACTACTAATGGATAATAAAGGCTGGGTATGGGTTCTTCTCTAAACTGAGTTGCTCTCAACGTGACTGTCTTTAGTAACGTTTCTGGATCTAACTTAAAGCCCTTATTGTGAAGCAATTCGAAGATTTGTAAATACTTCCCCATTTTTGAACCCTTAACTTGTATTCCTTCAGCCTCAGAAACTTTACTGATAGCATCTAGTAATATGTATAAGGGATTCTCTTCAGATTTTGGATCTTTAACTAAAGATTCAGAGCTGTTATTTACTATTTTTATAGCCTCATCAAAATAAGCTGCTAATTCATTGCCATGATCTGGATCTGTATCAATTGTTTCTTTAATATATATTTTGAATCGCTCTTGGGGTTCTTTACCACTATGTTTTTTGTCAAGGTTAAGTCTTGCATTTTTACTTGCATCCTCTTCAGGACGCTCACTACAATTAGAGAAAAAGAATACCATGCTTATCAAAAACAAAGCATGTACGTGTACTAAAATATTAGATAATTTAGTTGCTGACTTTAACATAAAAATAAATTTGAATGGGTTGAAAGTTGTTTTATACTAAATACTATATAAAATATAAAACTTCTCCCTCAATTTTCAATGGGCTGGCAAATAAATTTTTCAGCTATAAGCATACCAAATGATTCATCTAGCTACCAAATGATTATCTTTGTCACTAATTAGAACAATCGAGTTTTTTTATATGGATCAAAATATGCGCATAGGTATCATTATGGGAGGATTTTCGGCTGAACGTCATATTTCTGTAGAAAGCGGTCGAAACGTATATGAAAAGTTAGCTTCTTCTGGCCTCTACACACCTATTCCTATCTTTCTAACTGGTACTCCACAAGAACATGCCCTATTTATTTTGCCCATTCATATTTTACTGAAAGATAGTGCTGATGACATTCATGAAAAGCTTAAAAACCTCCATACTTCCAGCCATTTATTTGACAACTATATGGGAACACCTGCCCTAGCTTCCATCATCGAGAAATATGTAGGTTCCTTTATAACTCAACCCATACCTGTAAGCTATCAAGAATTAACGCATCTAGTAGATAGTGTTTTTGTTGCACTACATGGACGACCAGGAGAAGATGGGACGCTACAGACCATTTTAGAAGAATACCAGATTCCCTATAATGGATCGGGCATAGCTGCTACCCGGATGGCCATCGATAAATTTACTACGAACCGTTTTTTACATACCCATGGTATCCATGTAGCAAACCAAGCGATAGTTAGTAGAGCAATGTGGCAAAATGAGCAACTAGCTACGATCAACTTAATTGAAAAAAAATTTAAGTATCCCTTTATTGCAAAACCCGTAGATGATGGATGTAGCGTAGCTGTAGTTAAAATACAACATAGAGAAATGCTTACCGCTTATGCAGCAGGTATCTTTAGAACTACCCCTAGCTTATCTACCCATGCAGCACAGCTATTGAATCTGAAACCACATGCTGCCTTTCCTAATTATGAGCGATTTCTAATAGAAGATCTTATAGAAAAAGGTGATGCCAGCCATTTTTTAGAGATTACAGGAGGCTTATTAACCCACTTAGACGCAAACGGAAATCGACATTATGAAATGTTTGAACCTTCTGAAGTGATTGCTACAGGAGAAATACTTTCGCTGGAAGAAAAATTCTTGGCGGGCGAAGGACAAAATATTACGCCAGCTAGATTTGATTCGGATCTTTCGACCAATACTGCTATCGCCACAAAGGTTAAAAAGGATTTACAGCAAGTAGCAGAAGTATTAAATATAGAAGGTTATGCCCGCATCGATGCGATGGTAAAAATATACCCTACGCATACAGAAACTTGGATTCTTGAAATTAACACATTACCTGCTTTAACGCCTGCCACCTGCATTTTTCATCAATCTGCTATCAACGGATATAAGCCGTTTGATTTTATTGATGCG
Organism: Candidatus Amoebophilus sp. 36-38; assembly: GCA_001897825.1. Lineage (GTDB taxonomy): Bacteria > Bacteroidota > Bacteroidia > Cytophagales > Amoebophilaceae > Amoebophilus. The sequence goes on along the minus strand of MKUM01000014.1, from coordinate 13,938 downwards.
ATTATTCAATATGGCTATAAAAAGGCTCATGCAATAACCTTATAAAATCTTATGGCTTTATGCATCACAAAAAGATTAATTAAAATTTTAATTTTGAATGTAAGCTTGATGGCCTTTATTTTGGTTGGTCTAGTATGGCTATTTTTTCAGTTTACCCTTCCAGTTATTACCAAGCATGGACAAGCTATTACGGTTCCTAATTTAAAAGGTATACCTGTAGATGAGATGCAGCATATTTTAAGCTCTAGGCATTTACGTTATAAAATTACGCAAGATGTTCTTTATTTCCCCAATTATCCACCAGATGTCGTATTAGAACAGTATCCCAAGGCCGGAGCCCGGGTCAAAGAAGGAAGAAGCATTTATATTACACTAAACGCCACACAACCACCAGAGGTTCTTATGCCAAACCTCGTAGATGGATCTGTAAGAAATGCACATATCAGCTTAAAAAGCAGGGGGCTGGGTTATCATACAATTACCTATGTTACAGATATTGCCAAAAATGCTGTCTTAGAACAACTTTATAAAGGGCAACCTATTGCACCAGGTACACGCATTCCTCAAGGCTCTAAAATCGATCTAGTAGTAGGGGCAGGCTTAGCGAAACACGCGGTCATCGTTCCTGATATAGTAGAAATGAAAGTAGACGAAGCCGAACTTTTGCTTTTAGATACGGGACTCTGCGTAGGTACTGTAACCTATGAGCATGTAGATATCTTGCAAGCTGGAACTGTATTTCGGCAACAACCTAAGGTAGGTAGTCAATTAAATTTGGGTACTAAGATTAATTTATGGGTTGTAGAAGCGAACCCACAAGCAGTTGATACGGAACCTGAACCAGATCAACCTATTATAGAAACAAATCCTGCTTTGGATACAGCAACGTTAGAGTCATCAGGTATTGCTGCTGATAGTGTAGCCCTATCAACTCCTGAAGTTCAGCCAGATACTGCTAACTCATCCTCTACTCCCGAACAAACCAATTAGTAGCTAAGGCAACGTAAACTGAATTAACTTAAATCAACCAATCATGGGCCAGCAAAAGACTGTGATGTACGAAAAAACATTATAAGTTGTCATCCCTGCAACATACTCTTGTTCAAACTCGTAGACATCCCTAGCAGGGATCCAGATTGAGAAAGCAAAATAGAATGACTAGTAAATTATCTATTTGGAGGATAGGATATTTAAAAATCTACTAGCTATCGCTCGGTTTTACCGATTGACAAATATTTCTTGACTTCTTCCTCGAAATACCAAGCAAACTAGTGGACAGCAATTACTCAGCCTAAAAATGGCACACGCAAGATGCGTGCGCCAGCAAGGGGGAAGCCATCGCGATGATGTTCTAAGTGGGAATAAAAATACAAGCGAGAGTGCGTACGCCAGCAAGAGGGAAGCTTCTCCTGCCACCACTTTGTATCGGAAGGAAATTTCCGACACCCACCCTTAACCTCCTGTAAATATCCTTTGCACCCCTAACATTATCTCCTGAAAAAGTTCTGCATCTGGCTGAATCTGCTGAATAGCGTCTTGTAGTTGCTTCCTATTAACCCTCTGTTTGCCTCCTTGAAATGCATTATTCAATACCCTATTGACGACTATACTTATTAATTCTTTTTTAATTGGTTCTTTGAAATCTTCTATTAATTGCTTTACATGTTCTTGTTGATCCTTGGGTACTGGTAGCTGTATTCCTTGTTCTATTTCTTGCTGTATTCTTAGTATAACTGCTTGCGAATTTTGTAAAATGTTTTCAAATTTTCCCTCTGCCTCCCGCTTAGTAACTTCCTTTGTTCCTTTGGAAAATATGGCATCTAAGAGTTCGTCCATCTCTTTTTTTGAAAACAATCCTTCCTGCTCATCTATAATATCCGCTTCTGTAGCTCCCCACTGGATAAGTTCAGACTCATCTATTATTTGGTTATCTCTTTCTATGATAACTGTTAAATCTGCACTTGTCTCCCCATTCTTAGCGGCACCAAACTTAAAACAAAGTTCTTTTGAAGCATCTTTACCTATTAAATTATTATCATTTAATAGCTCTGCTAATGTAGCCTTTTCGACTATGTCATCTCCAGTCCCATTCTTAATATGATCACCATTCGCTTTTACAAACCAAAATATAACGTCTTCGTTACTGCTCTTTACAATTAGATTAACTTTTGTGGGATCCATTTCACTAGTTCGATTAACTAACTTAACCTTGCCTACAGTATTATTTCCTATCAACACATTATCTTCTATTGGGGGGAGGAAAGTCAATTCAAATTCATCTTCTTCCCACTCAATCGTTAAAGGAACCCCTATATTCTGAAAGTTACCATCATTCTTTTTATTATACGTGAGCTGAAGCTTAAAAATAGCTCCATTGGTACTTCCTCTTTGTAAATTTAAAGTGATTGTATTATCAACATCCCCAATCTTGAGCTGATCGCCTGGTATTTCTTTTTCCACTTCATCAGGTCCCACCCCCTTTAGCAGTTTAGCATCTCCTGCATGATTTTTATCTATTGCTAGTTTGAGCCTAGCTTTATCAATTACATTTAAAGCAACCACGTCATCGGGAGCACCATCTAGCACTACTTTAAATTTAATTTCTTTGTTGGCACCTCTTCGTGATATCTTATCACCTGCAAAGTCATTACCTGCGTCATCAATAAGTTTTAATTTCACTTGTTTGGCTACAGGACGCACCTCCACTGTAGATTCTGATTTTTCTCCACTACCATCGTCATATTTGAAGTTAATAGGATTACTACCCAAGAATAGTGCTATATTAAAATAAGCTTCATCTTCATTTTGGAAATCTACTTGTAAAATTTGTTCGCCTAATGGCATGTTTGGAGGCAAATTCAATTTAACTGGAAGTCCCGTAATAATGCTCGCTTTATTTGTACCGGGATTTTTATTATCACAGTGTAAATCTAAGTCTATCGCAGTTGTTGGGTGATTATTTTTGATGTTATACTTAATCTGACTAGTTGCTTTGTCAAATTTAAATGCTGTAAGCGTAACATCAACAGGCACAGCAGTAAGCAAACAGGTTCCTTCTTCAGGCTTTTCCAACTCATCCCAAATTAATTTTAAAGTCAATTCAGCAGATGGAAATGCATTCGGATCAACAAATGTTATTTTATCTAAATCAAATACAATGTTTTGTCCATCAGTAAGCTTAGAAATATATTTTTCACCTTGTTGCTTACCCTCGATGATAACTTGAGCGCTGCGTGTATCCCAGCTTAATTTTGCTTTATTGTCTGGTAATTCTAGCTTTCCTGTATTTTTTACAGTAATCTTTACCTTTTTATTAGCCGGATCTGCATCTTCATATACTGCTTCTAACTCAAGTTTGGCTCCATTTTCCCACTCGACTTCTTCAACATTACCAATAGGCACATTCCTGTCTTCTTCGCTTACAGGTTCTAATTTAAATCTAGCTCGCTTATCTGCACCTGGTTCTATCATTAATTCCAGGCTAGCACTTTTTTTATCAGGGCTGAGCGTTACATTCACAGGTGAAAGGATATACAATTTATCATCATCAGATGCTGTACTAATCCTAGCTTCGCTTCCCTTTGTCCTTTCTATCTTCAACGCCATTCTATCCAAGTCTTTAGTTAATATTTCATCTGAAGCACCTCTTTTTGTTATTTGAAGCTGAATTTTTTTGTTAACAAAAATTTTGTCAGATGTGTCTTTATTGGTAATATTTATATCAAAGGCAGGTGGAGGGCCTGGCTCCCACGTTCCTTCACATATCTTTACAGACTTATCGTTTTCTAGTGCATCTAAAAGTTCCACTTTGAAAGTTAGTTTACCAGCACCCCGACCTGGTTCTATGATAAAGTTTTCTTCTGGAGTATCTCCAGGTTCTAAGACAGCCCCTTTGAAGAAATGGGTTAGATCTTTTGTAACAGGAGCCGAAGTCATCTCTTGGTCGACCGGTTTTCCTGTATCAAAAGACTTATACTTGATTTTACTGCCTTTGAGATCTCCCGACGCTGCACTCAATGTCATTTTAAGTTGATAATTTTTGTATTCAACTATTTTTTTAGCATCCTGAGAAACAAGCTGAAGCTGGAAAGTTTTTTTATCATCTATTAAGCTAGCTGGGGTTAAATTTATCATTAGTTTGCCGTCTCTTGATTCTTCTTTATTACACCTTTCACAAGAAGTTACGCTCGAGATTACAACCAAAAACATCAGACACCCTAATGTTGTATTGATACACTTGTTAACAGTTTTAATTATAAATTTCATACTTCTTAATTTATTAGAATATAGAATTGGATATGTCAGTCAGTTTAATTTTAAAATCAAGTTATAAAGGCTTATTCTGGAAATGCCCCTGTTTATAAACCAGAGCAAAAAATTTTAGCAAATTTAAGAAATTTTATATACATATATATCGATTTAATAAACTTATCAGAATCTTTGAGAATAGTAAAAATAGTCTCTTGTATAAAATAACAGAATTTCTTTACTTTTCAGGAATCAACAATAGTTTGTTTAAGTTGAAATTACGGACAACTCTCCTATGTATTTAAAAAAATTTATATCCACAATATGTTTCCTTCTAATATGCATCAGTAGCACTGCTTCTACGCTCACACAACCCACTCCCAAGACCTCCAAAAAGTTTCGTATCCTTTCTATTGATGGCGGTGGTGTACGGGGTATTATACCAGCCCGAATTTTACAAGCCATCGAAGAAGAAACGGGTAAGCCTATCTTTGAATTATTCGATTTAGTAATCGGTAATTCAACAGGTGGTTTGGTAGCATTGGCTTTAGTTACCCCTGACAGCCAGGGAGAAGTCAAGTACCAGGCACGCGATCTAGTTACATTTTATAAGCAACAAAGTGGAACTATCTTTTATGCTTCCTGGAAACACAAGATTAAAACTGGTTGGGGCCTATGGGGCCCTAAATACAATAGAAAAATGTTAGACCAAGCGTTAGAAAATGTATTTGGTACTACACAGCTAAGTCAGACATTGAAGCCTGCGTTAGCTATCTCCTATTCACTGGACAAAATCCTTCCACATGTCTGGACCACCCACAAGGCCCTCGCTCGCATTCACAAAGATTATTATCTGAAGGATATAGCAGGGGCCACTAGCGCAGCACCTATTTATTTTTCACCCAAGGTATTGAACGATGAACAAGGCCATACGCTGCATGAAGTGGATGGAGGATTATGGGCTAATAATCCTGAATTTACGGCTGTTCTAGGTATACGAAATATGCATCAAATCGTTGCTAATAAGGATGTGTTATTAATATCTATAGGAACTGGCATATGTAGACCCACCAAGAAGCTATATAGGAAAGAAGCTACCCTACTTAGAAATGCAGGTATTATAGGATGGCTTCTGAGAGCTCAGCCCAATCTAATTGAAATGATGTTGGGAGCAGACAGTGAATGGTCTGAGACTGTTATCTCTATTCTTTATCCGCACAATTATCGACTCCAAGTAGCTATACCGCATACCTTAAGTAATATGGACAATAGTACGAACCTGGATAAATTAGAGAAATTAGCAGAATTATATATACAGCGTAACCATGCTTTTAAAGCAATGTGTAGCCTACTAAGTGATTTAGCAGATAATTAAGTTAGCGCTCTTTCCAAGCTTCAATTATTTAAGGTGGTGGCAGGAGTTTCCTCCACAGGTGTCAAAAGTTACGGACTTACTAACTTTTGATCAACAAAGTCTGATTTTTCTCCACAAAAAAGTACAAGATCTTTAATCATCGTTGGTACTTTATCTTGCTGCGTTGCTATAATAGTCCCCTGCATTTATCATCCCTGCAACGTACGTTTGTTCAAACTCATGGGCATGTTCAGCAGGGATCCAGTGTAATGAGGAAAAATAAGGTGAATTTGTTCTTGTATATATGATGTATGCAAGCGAACTATTCACAACAATTAACTATAGTTTTATATCAAATCTTCATACAAGTCTTTCCAATAGGATCCCCGTACGTTTGGATGAGCGTATGTAAACCCAGTATATTTTCATACAGCATGTTTCTTTTTACTGGACCCCTGCTGGATTTACCTACAACTCAATCAGGCTGATCGGTACAGGGATGACACTAAAAAGTACTAATTACATGGTAACAAGAACGCAATACTTCTTGTTGTATACGTTCTATAAAAGGAGTATCAACAGGAGCTAAAGGTAGCCTCACATAATTTTTACAAATATCTAGGGCTGCCAAGATTTGTTTGGTCACCACCGGATTACCCCCTTGAGCTATTAGGTGATGGAAAGTCAGTAATTTAGACTGATGTTCCCTTGCTAGCTTATAATCATTATTCAAAGCAGCTCGAACCATATCGGACATTCGTTTAGGAAAGGCATTTGCTATCGTAGAGATGACTCCTACACCACCTACGGCTATCATAGGAATTGTTAAAATATCATCTCCGGAAATAAGCAGAAAATCTGCTGGCTTATCCCTAGCAATTTCAATACAAGCTACTAAGTTGCCAGAAGCTTCTTTAATCCCTATAATATTAGCATGTTTACTCAACCTGATTACTGTTTCGGGAGCTATTGTAGAACCTGTTCTGCTAGGCACATTATAAAGTATAAGCGGTACTGGGCAGATATCTGCTAGGGCCTTATAATGTAAATAAATACCTTCTTGAGAAGGTCTATTATAATACGGGCTAACACTGAGTACGGCATCAATACCTTTAAAATCAATTTTATCTATTTGTCGCAATAATTCGCTGGTATCATTTCCACCAAGCCCATAAGCAATCGGCAAATTTCTAGGATTATTCGCTTGAATAAATTCTAATATTTGCTTCTTCTCTGCTGGTTGTGTGGTAACAGATTCTCCTGTAGTGCCATGAACTACCCAATAATCTACGCTACCTTCATTACTAGTTTGAAGTAACTTAGCTAATCCTTTAAAATCAACTTCTAATTTTTCATTGAGGGGCGTAACCAGGGCTACACCTGTTCCTTGTAAATTTTTAATCATACATGAAGCATTTTTGTATAATCAAGCATTTTATCAATCAAGCTATCAAATTTCACATTCTCGTTTGGTTCCACAAGACCTTTAAAACTTACTTCAAATAAATAACTCCTGTTTGAAGTATTTGAAGCCAAATTACCAATCTTACACTTTGCACTACAATTTGCAACTACATAATCCAATATGGGCTCACTATTTATATCTAAATGATACAAATGTTCAAAACGAGTTTTCAAAAAATTGGCTAATTCTTCTTTCTTGATTTTGCCAAAAAAATTAATATTCTCCTTGGTGAAGAAATCGATATTTTTATTAAGGATGATGTGCTTATTAGGCACATAGCATAGCACTTTAACTTGTTTACCACTAATTCTTATCTTTTCAACTGTACGAATTACAGCATCCGTTTTGTGTGGATTATTCAGTTCGGCTGTGTATAAAAAACCTACTATTCCAGTTAAATTAGCCTGCTTATCTTGTACTACTTTTCTTCTTTTTAATCGCTTATGGTGCTGGGCATATATAGCCAAAAGATTATTTTTTATGGTGTCTTTTAAAGATGAAATCATACCTGCAACATTTCTAAGATCTTTGTTTCATCAATCATCGGAATGCCTAGTGCTTGTGCTTCAGTAATCTTGCTAGGCCCTGGGTTATTTCCTATTATTAAATAATCTAGTTTCCTAGATACACCCGTCAATAAATTCCCACCTTTCTTTTTGATGAGCTCTTTAAGCGCTTCTCGTTCAAAATTTTGAAAGGTACCTGAAATTAGGAAATTTTTTCCTAATAAAGGCAACGACTGTCCAGTAGCCGTAGTCGCTGTATCTGGCTTACTCAACTGTATACCAGCTTTTTTAAGTGAAGCAATGAGTTGTAAGTTCTCAGGATTTTCAAAATAATTTACAATACTGTGAGCAATTTCTGGTCCAATAAAAGAAATAGCCATCAGCTCTTCAACCGTAGCCTTTGCTAACAAATCTATGTTGAGGTAATGCTGTGTGATTTTGTCTGCGATGACCTCTCCCACATGCCTGATACCCAAAGCAAATAACACCCGCTCAAAAGGGCGTTGTTTAGAATGGGCTATGCCATCTAAAACATTTCGCGTCGCTAAATCTTTAAATCCTTCTAGGGATCTAATGTCTTGGTACTGCAGGAAATATAAGTCGGCAGGCGTATGTATGAGGCCCTTTTGTACTAACATCTCTATGGTTTGCTTTCCAACAGACCGGATATCCATTGCTTTTCTTTGCACAAAATGTTTGAGCAAGCCCTGTAGTTGGTAAGGACATGATTTTGTATTAGGACAATAGTATAATCCTTTCTCGTATCTCTTTACCAGTGCAGTACCACATGCAGGACAAGTTATTATAAATGTAACAGGCTGACTATCTGGTTTTCGTTTGGTTACATCTACCCCCGTTATTTTAGGTATAATTTCACCTCCTTTTTCAACAAAAACCGTATCTCCGATGTGCAGATCTAGGCGTTGTATTTCACTGGCATTGTGTAAGGTAGCTCTTTTTACAGTAGTGCCAGCTAGAAGAATTGGCTTTAAATGTGCCACAGGCGTAATCACTCCTGTTCTACCTACTTGATAGTCTACATACTCTAAAATAGTGGCTATGTTTTCTGGCTGGTATTTATAGGCAATAGCCCAGCGAGGGCTCTTAGCTGTTAAGCCTAATTTATTTTGTTGAGAAATATCATTTATTTTTATTACTACCCCATCTATGGCAACAGGAAGTTCTTTTTTAGCAGTCTCCCAATAATTAATATAATCCATTACCTCTTCCAATGTCAGGCATTTTTTATAGGTAGGAGAAACACGAAAACCCCATTGTTCTAAATATTGAATGCCTGCTTCATGGGTTGGCAAATCCATATCTTCGGATAACAATCCATATATATAACAGTCTAGTGACCTTTTAAGTCCTGTCGTGTTTTTTAGTGTTTTAAGCGTGCCAGCAGTGGCATTTCTCGGGTTAGCCAAGGGCTCTAAAGCCTGAGCCAAACGCTCTTGGTTAAGTTTGTCAAAATTAGCTAGTGGCATCACTGCTTCTCCCCTCACCTCAAAGGCTGGTGGTATATTCTCGCCTTTGATTACTTGCGGGATAGTTGGAATTTGCTTAGCATTTTCCGTAATATCATCCCCTTTCATACCATCTCCCCGAGTAACCACCTTCTCTAATTTACCTTGTTTATATAGTAGGCTAATAGCTACTCCATCAAACTTAAGTTCACAGAAAAAAGCTATAGGAGCCCCTGGTAATTGTTTTTGAATCCGACGTATAAATTGGCTAATTTCTTCTTCTGAATAGGTATTGCTCAACGAGAGCATTGGGTATTGATGGTAAACTGTTGCAAAATTTTTAGAGGGAGCCTCTCCTACTCGCTGTGTAGGAGAATGAGCGAGTTTAAGATCAGGAAACTGTTGTTCAAGCCTTGCAAGCCTTTCTACAAGCTGATCATATTCATAATCTGAGATTTCAGGTTGAGCTTCCTGGAAATATAGCTTGTTATGGTAAGCTATTAGTGCAGTCAGTTGCTCTATTTCTCTCTTAGCCTCTTCTTTATTCATAGTTAGATATATTATTGGCTAACCACGATATAAAATCTGTATGTGGTTGATTTAAAGTTAGGATAGTTTAAACAACTGTAACTAATAAAAATAAACTTATCGACAATTAAAAGACAGCTTTAATAGGACCCATTTATAAAAGATGCTCTAAAACCATTACCAAACATATACCTCCTACAATAGCTATTAGCCTTTGGAAACTCAGACGATGATGGGGATTAGACTCAAAAAATATGGTAGTAGAAATATGCAACAGATTACCAACGGCTATGGCTGCTAATGCAACAAAAACCTCTTGGCTAAACAACAGGCTTTGACTACAATATTTACTAATCCATAAGCCGATGGGAGAAGCGAGCGAGAAACCCAATAAGTATCCAAAAATCACATATTTCTTCTTGACAATGCCTTTAAGCACGCTTACCAAAGCAAAAGACTCAGAAGATTTATGCAAGACTATTCCCACTAGTAATCGGGCATTAATACTTAACTGAGAAGGCGCTGCCAAAGTAGCATTACTAAGAATTACCCCATCCAAAAAAGCATGTAAACATAAGGACACAAATAATGCTGTTGCAGAAATTGCATGATGATCGTGGGATTTAGACTCATACATGTGTCCATGTTCTACACCTTTACTAAACATACCTAATAACAACTGCAAGAAAAATCCTATCAAGACGTATAAGCCAATAAAATGAGCGGTATCTTGAGACGTAAATAGGTCTGGAAGTAAATGTAGGATAGTAAGCGCAAATAGATAACTCCCAACAAAAATCAGCAAAAAGTCAAACCTAGATGCCCTAAGTTTAGGTAGCATCAATACGACAAATCCGCCTAGTAAAGCAGATACGAAAAGTGAGAGCGCTTGGATAAACATATAATTATTAATATGACAGCTATATAGTTAATTGCAGTTCAAATATACAATAATAAAGCTTTCACCAAAGCAATGGCTGGTTTATATCTTAAAAATTTAATTTAAAGGACTTCATCAATTAGCTTTATTTTTAGTACTGTTGTATTCAGGTAATACCATTGATATTGTGATCAACTATATAGAAGTAATTAACTCAAGTTACTAGTTAGATTTGGTGAATTGCTCCGCTATTCACGCAAATCAGTGACTCCAGCAGGGTTGTTGTCATGCCTGCACTAATCAGCTCGATCAAGACAGATGTAAGCCTAGGATTGCAAACAATCATATTTACGCTTTTAATTAAAAATTCTATTTAAATTATGCAAAGATTATTCTTTCATGAGCAGATTAATGAGCAATTTGAAGATTGTTTTAATATTTTTCAGTAGCCCCTAATTAAGAATGCCTGTCATCCGCTTGAAAGAGGGCATCTAGAAGGATGTAACGGGTAATAACCAAAATTAAAATTTAAGGATAACACTCCTCCTCTACTATACTATACTAGTATTTTTCAGCAAATCCTAACTAATCGAGCAAACTTATAGGTCATACAAGCTTAATACGAAGTAAATAAATAAGAGTGTTTTTCTTTAAACTTTTGATTACGAGTATATTGGCCTTTTTCAATTTCTTCTAAGAATAAAGTATAATATTTCTTAAACTGCTTAGCTTCTCCTTGAATATCCTCAACTTTTTGCATCCACATAGCAGCTTTGTATTTTTCTTCAACCTGCTTTAGCATTTCTTGTACTTGATTGTAAAGAGTTTTTTCAGTTAGTTCTTTAACAATGGCTTCAGCTATTTCAACATTACTTTCTCCAAAACTTAGATACTCATTATTATGAAGTGTGTGTTGCTTAACATAAGGTATTATACCTGTCTCTTGTTGGCGAGTTTCAATAGCCAGTCTATATTCTTGTTTGTCAAACTGTAAACAGCTAACCAATAATTCTGATTGCGTATGGAGTGCAAGACGCCATTGCTTAAATCGATCCAATATTTCTTTCAATTGTTGATAAGATTCGGTCAGCTCATCTGCTCGGCTCGGCTCTTCTTGTAGGGCTTGCCAATTATCTAACAAATTACTTTCTATCTTTCCCATTTCTTGATGAGACACTTGATCGGTTGAGAGTAAAAGAGTCTGCTGCCTTTTTAAAGGTAAAGGTGATTGCTGTCTTTTAAAAATACTACCTAGCCTCGATCTATTTTTTGCTTGCATAGACCAATAAACAGCCTGCGCAATATCTTTAGGTACTCCTCGACCTTGTTGATATATTATTCCCATATGTTCTTGAGCAGCCTCACTTCCTCCTTCAGCTGCTTTTATATACCATTTCGCGGCTGTAACAAAATCTTGCTTAAGTATTTTTCCATTATTGTACATAAGACCCAGTTTTGCTTGGGCCTCAGCATGTCCTTGGTTTGCTGCTTCACTAAACCATTTAAATGCCTCTTCATGGTCAGCATCTACTCCTTTATAGTGCATACCTATTGTTTTGCCATGATAATAAGTCTCTCCTAAATAATATTTGGCTTGTACATTTCCTTGCTCAGCAGCCTTTCTATACAATTCAATTGCTTTGGCTTTTATAGGGAGAGGATAAATTCCTTTTATTCCTATTCCCGTCTGGTATTTATTTCCCAAATTGGTTAGAGCAGGCGCATAGCCTTGGTTAACTGCCTGGGTATACCATTTAATTGCTTCTTTGTCATATACACCTCTGTCCCTCTCTCTATAATCATAGTCTTTACCCAATAGGCCATTATCATACATGTATCCTAACTCATTTTGTGCAACTGCATATCCTTGGATTGCTGCTTTTTTATACCAATTAATAGCTTCTCTACAATCAACTTGTATGCCTATACCCTTTGCATACATATACCCTAAATTAGTTTGTGCTAAAGGATCTCCAGATGCTGCATTGGCTTTGATATGCTCCAGAAGCTCTGCATATAAATCAGGCTCATTTGTTGGTTTTGAAACATGCAGCCATAGATAAACATACCGCTGATCCTGGCATGCTTTCTTCTCCCTTCCCGCCCAGCTATAAGGATCAATTAGGCTTGCTAATAAGGGCGTTAGGCTTCCCTTTAAACATCGGCTAACAATTTCTTCCTGTGCTTTGGTATCATTACTATTAGCAAGCTCAGCCAACTCTTGCACCTCCATATCTCTATACGGTGCGTCCATGTTTGCCAAATTAGGCTGCTGGGTACTTATTTCTGCTATCCTAGATTTTGCTAAAGAACTCAGCATCTCATGGGCTAGTATAGGAGGTGCTTCTAGCTTCTTTCTTTTATTTTTTCTTTCCTCTCTTGGCAATCTACTGTATACCCGCATCTTGTTTTTTAAGTGCTTGCTACCTTCAGCCATACCATTTTCTTCTTTTCTAGTAAATGCTTGCTCAGGTTCCTTTCTTGTATTATTTGTACTTGCCTGTGCTAACGCCAACTTTGCACGACGGCTAGCTGTTTTTCCCATCATCAGTGGCGGAGCAAATAATCCAGGTTGCCCGTTAGTGAGCGGCAATCGATTTTCTCCTGCTAGCTTTAAGCGCTTGCTACTCTTAGCCGTACTCTTTTCTTCTTTTTGAACAGATGGTTTCTCTGGTTCCTTTCTTTTAGTCCCTATGTTTGGTAAGGAGTCTATTAGTAATGGATCGTCTAGTAATGAATCGTCGTTGGGTACAGAGGGATTGTCCATAGTTAGCCTATTATCACAAGCAGACATACATAGGATTAATACACAACTTACAACTATACTTAAACTTTGGAAAACTTTTTTTAATATGAATGTGCGCATCGTAGTTAGCAATTTGATAATTATAAGCAATTCTTTAAAATTTTACATAGAGCTTATTTACCGTGGCCTGGTCAAAAAAAATGGGAAATTTTGCTGGCTTCTTCTTTGCCAGTAGCAGCTTCCACAGCTTTGCCAATACCAATAGCAGTTCACAGCTTGTTTGAGTGTCTGGGAAGTTACCACTTTCTTTTGATTAACTAACTTTAATAGTTCGGTGCGGTAGGTATTAATTGTTTGACTTATAATATTTTCGATGAGTTCTTTATTTGGGTAGTGTCTTTTAGGGACATGCTTTTTATCATTTCAAAACTCTGTAGAGCCTGAGACACCTAGCCATACAAGTGCTCTTTCTTGTATGCTATACATAACGCGAGAGGATGCTCATCGTTGGGCAGAATTTTATACGTCCAGAGTATGACAGCTATTTTCATGCTACTAAACTACAATAAATAGGTGACGCTATGGGTGATGCCTCGATTCTATAAATACCAAAAATAATGAGAATCAAAGGTAACCAAAACAGGATGATGGCAAAGATAATGTGAGTTCAGAAGTTTAAATCACGTCAGAATAGGCAAAAAAATGCATATTCTATTTACCTAAAGGTGAGTGGTCTCAGAAGGAC
>MKUM01000013.1 GCA_001897825.1 Candidatus Amoebophilus sp. 36-38 | reverse complement strand
TTCTTTCTCTTTAACTACCACTAGTATATTTACATTTATGCTCTTTTCCTAGGTTTCGGAAGAAGTCTATTAAAGAAAAAGCTTATTCGAAACTTTTGGAAAGAGATATCCTGCCTTATCTGAAACGAAAAAGTAGGAAGGTTCCTACGTGTTTTATCAGCTATGCCTGGGGAGATCGTTATCATGAGTATTGGGTGAAACGTTTTTCCGAAATGCTCAATAAAGCAGGAATACAAGTTTTATTAGATAGATGGGTAATTAAAAAAGGGAATATTCTAAACGAGTTCGTTAGAAAAATAGAAGAGACCGACTGGGTGATCGTAGTGGGGACCAAGTTGTATTTGGAAAAATATAATAAACGAGCAACAGGCTCAAAAGAAAAAGAACATGTAGCTAGGTTGGAAGGACAATTAATAGAACACTTAGTTAGGTATAGCACAGAAAGAAGTAATAAGGTTATTCCTATTTTGTTGGAAGGTACCTTAGAAGAAAGCTTACCCTTTATGTTACGGCATAAAATCTCATCTGAATTTACCAAGAATGACTATTTTGAGGAGTTATTAAAGCTTATACACGATTTATATAATCTTGATAATCGGGATAGACACTTCGAGAAAATTATAGAGAAGTTTAGGAGATACGCCATAGCAGCAGGTGAGCATATAACGGAAGCAGAGCGGAAAGCATATGAAGAAAAGAAGAAGGATGGAATATTAGCATTGGATAAAGGGATAAAAGAGGAGATTGATTCATATAAGGAGGAAGCATTTAAGCTAGCGGAAGAGTTAGCAGAAAGAGGAGATTATATAGAGAAGGAGCTAAACCTACCGACTGGAAGTAATTTTTTTAAACTTCACAGTTATATACCTCAGGCTAAATCCAATGGCTATGTGCCTAGGGTAAAAGAACAACAGGAGCTGAGGCAGAAGTTGAAGCGGAGAGGAGTGTGTGTAGTGTCTGGTTATGGAGGGGTAGGTAAGAGCACGTTAGTAGTCGAATATGGTCATGGATGTAAAAAAGAACGAGCTGTACGTTGGATACAAGGAGAAACTCTGGAAAAATTATTAAAAAGCTACCAAGATTTAGCTCAGGAACTAGGTATAGATTACCAGACGCTAGCAAACTTAACAAAAGGGTCCATTAGATATTTTGAAGAACTAACAAGAAGGATCTATGATGCGCTGGAAGATCGCCAGCAACCTGTTTTATTAATTTTAGATAATGTAAGAGACACAACGATAATAGGTACATGCTTATTGCATAGACCATCTTTAATAGAAGTAATTATTACTACTCGAGATAAAAA
Organism: Candidatus Amoebophilus sp. 36-38; assembly: GCA_001897825.1. Classification (GTDB taxonomy): domain Bacteria; phylum Bacteroidota; class Bacteroidia; order Cytophagales; family Amoebophilaceae; genus Amoebophilus. The sequence goes on along the minus strand of MKUM01000013.1, from coordinate 2,615 downwards.
GAGTTTTAAAGATTATAGTCAAGTTGAATTAAGTTCTTTTACTCGTGAGGAAGGCATAACATATATCCAGCAGCGGTTGGATGCACTCAAACCTAGTGAGCAAGATATAGAAGCATTAATTAAAGAAGTAGGACTTATACCCCAAAAACTAGCTTTAGCTACAGGTTATATCACCGAAATAAGCTTTATGAATATAGATATATATATAAATAAACTACGAGGACTTAAAAAGCAAGGTAAAAGAAGGCAAGGGAAGTTTATGTTACCTGAGGTTAATTTAGGATTAGAAATACTGGATGGACCTTCTCAATTAATGATGCGTTATGGAGCATATTTAGATGCAGACTTTATTCCTTTATCTTTGATAACCAGTTTGTTAGGTATAGGCGAAGAAGAAAAATTAGCTACTATATTGTCCCCCTTAGAAAAATTGTCGTTAATAACAGTTATAAATGGTCCGAATAAACAAGGAATACGGATTCACCGAGAAATACAAATAGCATGTAGAGAATATCAAGATTGGGTAGAAAGAGCAGCTAAAGTAACAAAGCAAGATTTGGTAAAGGCTCTTATTCAAGTTCTAGTCCAGTACATGCCTGAGGTAACTAGAGGGCGTGATAGTACATGGGATCAAGCGAGGTTATATGCTTCAAATGTATCATGTGTCTTAGCGACTGCAACCAAAGAGGAAATTATACAACCTTTGTTAGCAGTTTTGCTAAGCCATATGGGTAGTTACAGCGATAAAGTAACATGTAACTATGAGAAAGCTCTAATTTATCATGGGCAAGCCCTTAAAATGAGACGAGATCTATATAAAGGTAATCATTCTGATATAGCTGGTTCGCTGTATAATTTGGGAGATGTTTATAGAATTTTAGGCCAATATCAAGAAGCATTGAAGTATTATCAGCAAGCTTTTGAAATGAGCCAAGCATTATATATAGGTAATCATCCTTGTATAAGTAATATACTGAATAATATAGGAGTGATTTATAGAATATTAGGTAAATATGAAGAAGCATTAAAGTATTACCAGCAAACCCTTGAGATGAGAAAGGCGCTGTATAAAGGCAATCATCTGGAGATAGCTGGTTCACTAAATAATATAGGAATTATTTATAAAGAAATAGGTAAATATGAAGAAGCATTAAAATATTATCAGGAAGCCTTTGAAATAAGCCAAGGATTATCTATAGGTAACCATCCTTATGTAGGTAATATACTAAGTAATTTAGGAGTTATTTATGAAGAGCTAGGGAAATATGAAGAAGCATTGAAGCATCATGAACGAGCCCTCGAGATGAGAAAGGCGCTGTATAAAGGCAACCATCTGGAGATAGCTATTTCTCTAAATAATATAGGAGTTGTTTATAAAGATTTAAGGAAGTATAAAGAAGCATTGAAGTATTGTCAGCAAGCCTTTGAAATGCGGCAAGACTTGTATAAAGGGGATCATATAGATATAGTTGGTTCAGTGAATAATATAGGAGTGATTTATAAAGAAATAGGCAAATATGAAGAAGCATTAAAGTATCATCAACAAGCCTTTGAAATGAGCCAAGTATTATATATAAGTAATCATCCTTATATAGGTAGTATACTGAATAATATAGGAGTTATTTATAGAGAAATAGGGAAATATGAAGAGGCATTGAAGCATCATGAACAGGCCCTCGAAATGAGAAAAGGGCTGTATAAAGGCAATCATATGGAGATAGTTGGTTCACTAAATAATATAGGAATGATTTATAAAGAAATAGGGAAATATGAAGAAGCCTTGAAGTATTATCAGCAAGCCTTTGAAATGGGCCGAGCATTATCTATAGGTAATCATCCTTATATAGGTAGTATACTGAATAATGTAGGAATGATTTATAAAGAAATAGGGAAATATGAAGAAGCATTGAAGCATCATGAACAAGCCCTCGAGATGAGAAAAGTACTGTATAAAGGCAATCATCCAGATATAGCTACTTCACTAAATGGACTAGGGATGGTTTATAAAGGTTTAGGCAACCTACAACAAGCATTAGAATGTTATACGGATGCCCTTAAAATGTTTGAAGCTTTGTATCCGGATCGACCTGAACATCTGGATATACAAAAAATTAAAGGAAATATGGAAAAGCTTGAAGAAGAGCTACGAAAAGCGAAACAAGATCATGAGTAAGAAAATAGATGTATGATATTATAGCTTAACAAGATTAATTATGGACTTTTGAAGGAATAAGACGAATAGGTTATATTAAAGAGATTTTTTATAAATGCTCTCTAAAGTTTTATATTTACTATAACTTGCTTGCCCACTATTTAGGGTCTGCTGAAAAACACAATAAAGTAATTGATAATCAGAGAGTTAAGTTGGTAAAAAAGTAGTAGAAAAATTGTATAAGTGCAAGATTTTTTAGAGATATGCTTAAAAAGCTTGCATTTCATACTACCTATAGCAACTATTTTGGAACACGAATCAACAAAACTTAACCCATTAAATAGTGATGGAGAAATTTTTCAGAAAAAGTTTTTTGTAAAAAAATGCTTTATTTAGTTAACCCTTAACAATTCAAGTATGATTTAAAGGTTGGTTGATAAGAGGGTAGATAAATTACTTTTGC
>MKUM01000012.1 GCA_001897825.1 Candidatus Amoebophilus sp. 36-38 | reverse complement strand
TACGGTTCCTAGGGAGGAAAAGTGCCCAAGGGAGCTCCCCGCGGGTTGCACCCACAGGCACTGACCTACCCGATACTTCTCTTCTACCCTCCATAAACGTGCATCTATATCTTCTCTACCTGAAACAGTTATTGCATTAGAGTTCTTGCATAACATTCGCCTTAAGTCCCCTGGGTTCGTCAATAATTGGTTCTTCATATTTATTTACTAGAATAAACTCCGGTTTCTCACAAATTCCTTCCTACCTAGAGAACAAAATTCTTGGTTTCGAAAGAACTCTAATATCATTTTATAAAACGCACTGATTAGCTAAATGAAATTAATCAAATAGGTTTGAATAGTTAGACAACAAAATCTCAACTTGTATTTTTACTTAGCCAATACCTCTAAGCTAAGTTTTTCAAGCTCTTCGGCAACAGGTGTTAGTTTCAATTTCTGGGCTAGGGGTACAAAGGAGTATAATGTTTCATTGGCTATATGCTTCTGCTTAGCAAAGGAAGAGTGCCCACTAATTGTACGCATGTTATGTAATCTATCTGCTAACTTTACAAAAGCGGCTCTTTCATCTTCGTAATTCATAATTCGATAGACATTCTCGTGGTCCTGTGAACTTACTCTACGTAAATTATCCTCTAGATTGGTTACTTTTTTTACGATGAAGGATACTTGTTCTCCAAACATAGCCTTAATCTGTACCAAAGATAAGCCTGTATCCTCTACCGTATCATGGAGCAAAGCTGCTACTACCGCATCCTGATCTTTGCAGTATTCTAATAAAATTAAAGCTACCTGTATGGGATGGGTAAAAAATGGTTCTCCTGATTTCCTTTTTACCCCTGCATGGTATCTCTTGATGGTATCTAATGCCTTACTAATAACTTTAGCATCTATTTTCGTGTTTTCTATTTTATCTAAGAGTTCCTTTTCTACCTGTATAGCAAGCGAATGCTTTAATTCTTCTGTATCTGCTACAGCAGGCTCCCTTAAGAGCTCCATGACTTTTCCTCTTACTTCTCGGACATTTACTGGTAGTACATACACTTGTGTATGTTCATCATCTAATTCTGCATACCCGTAGTGCGCATGGACAATACGAGCATTTTCTATTAATTTCCCTTTTTTCGCATGCTGGCTCACTAAAGGTACTTGTTCTAGCATATAGATATCTTTCTTCTTAGAAGAAACCTTCCCGGTAGTAATCGTAAACTTTAAAGCCGCTAATTGTCTCGTATAGTCTCTAATATAATCTACCTTGTGACCTAGCTTAGCATCTTCTATTACAATATGCATAGGTTCGTTGGTTGGGTTATGTTTGTGTACATAGAGAATGCCATTTATTAACAGTTGTTTTATCTTTGATATATCTCCATGAATAGTCTCCTGCTTAGTATTGATGATAGTTATTAGTTGTGGAACTGGCTCCAAATCTGTCAGCTTAATTGTTTCTTTTACCTCCAATAAAAGCTGATCTAGGTTAATTTGAATTACCTCTAAACGCATGTAGTCTGTCATTCGATAGAGGATCTGCTGAATATAAGCGGCTGTAGTTTGATCAAATAATGCTTTTTCATCTGCATTCAACTCTTTTAAGAGTTCTTCTCGATAATCTAAAATTTCTGCTAATTCATTATTCTTTTCTTCATATAAGGTCACTAGATAAGTATTCTTATTTTCTAACCTTTTTTGTTTTTCTTTAAATCTAAACAATGCTATTAATAAACTACTAAACAAGAGCAACCCATAGCCAAACTGAAAAGAAATAGGTATCGCTTGATCAGGTAGGATAACTTCACCCATCATCCATTTAAATACCAAGGTGGCAGCTACTAGCCCACTTATAGCCAATGCAATGGCCAAAGGCCAGTAGACTAGTAAGACCGTCATTACTAGACTTAGCATAAAGATTAAAATTTGGTTTGACTGAAAATCACTCATAATCATAACCATACCTCCTATAAAGAAAAGGGTATAGAAGATAGTCAAAGGCCATAGCCACGCTAACAATCGTTTATTTTTTAGTGGGGCTGGCCAGATTGGAAAGCCCATTAAGCTAGTAGCAATCACGAGTACTGAATATTGAATGGCCCTATAAAGAGTTAAATACTTTTGCTCGATTTCATTTGGTATATTATATAAAGACACATAGGTAGCTATAAGCAGATAAAAGGCTAACAAAGGATAATAGTACTCTTTATCAGGTAAGCTTTTTTCAAGGTAGGATAAAATTCGCATAGATTTTAACTTGTTCCATCTTGCTATCCAACCCATTCTATAACCTTGCGACATCTCTAATGTCCTTGCTTCTGATTGTTGTTTGAACCACCCCCCTTCTTCTCTGAGCAAGTAATGACTACCTAGCAAAAAGATCAGGTTAGCGAGCATACCAGGGAAAAAGCTATCAATATTTTTGAAATAAAGTAATAAACCAGCAGTAGTAACGAAACCAGCTCCCATACCTATAAATGTAATCCGTTTGCTGGTACGAAATCCGAAGATTGTAAGTAACATAGGTACTACAATGATAGGCATGTAGAAATTGGCAGCGAATAATAAAATCTCTAAGATATTTTGAATAGATAAGGTTAGTAGTATGGCAAAAAAGCCTATTATAAAAGTAGCTATAGCAGCTATTCGCACAGATGCCTGTTGAGTTACTCTTAAAGGAGGTAGAATATCATTAGCAACCAATACAGCACAAGAATTAAGTGCGGAATCTGCAGAAGACATAGCCAAGGAAATAATTCCTACTCCTAAAAATCCTTTAAGACCTGGATAAGCGTACTTCTCAATTAAATAGCCCATTACCTGACTTGTAGAAAGATGGGAATTATCCGTTAAAAGCAGGATAGCTATCCATATTATCAATATATCTATTAGAAGTAAAATACCGGTGGCATAAGTAATAGATCGTTTTACTTGGTTGATGTTGCGTGCCATGGCCATTCGTTGAAATAATTCTGGAGGTAGACTAGGAGTCATATAATAAAATGTAAGTGCTATCATGCCCATCAATTGAGGACTCCAACCTAACACATGTTTAAAATTAAAATTAGGATTGGTAGTAAGGGTATGTACCACTTGGCTGGCATCAGGAATACGATGCCAAATGGTCAAGGCTAACACAGGTAATAAGGTACCAAAGGTAATAAATTGAATTACATCCGTAAAAGTAACTGATTTAATTCCACCAAAAGCAGAATAAATAATAATAATAGTAGCAGCAACAACCATAACTTCGGAGCCTTGGTAGTTAAATAAAACAGCTAAAATCCTTGAAATTACTTTAAATTGAATGGCTATATATCCTATATCCCATAGCACCGTACTGATGGCGGCAATAAGCTGTACCCCTTTACCATAAACGTTACCCATAGCATCAGCCATAGAAACATGGTTTAAAAAGGTTCCCATGCGTGGTCCTATAATGTAGCCTGTAATTAATAAATACAAGGGGCAGCCCACAATAATTGCTATGATATAGTATAATCCATTACTATAAACCTGTTCTAGATCATTGAAAAACATGCTTCCTGAAGCCCAAGTAGCTACAATGGTAGCGGTAAGCGTGGCTGTAGAGAAGCTTTTATTGCCTATGGCATATTCTTTAAAAGATTGCTTTTTGCCTCGGTATCTAAGCCCTACTAATAAATTAATAGCTAAAAAAACAATGAAAACGATTATATCTATCATAGCGAGTAGTTAATAAAAAGCTTATTGTGTGTTTGATCACTAATCAAATGACATAGGATAATTATTTACATAATTTTAAGTTAAATACAAAAATATCAAGGAAGTAATTTAATGTCTGTTATAAATATCATGATGCTTACTCAATAAACATATCATATCAAAGAAGTTTGATCGTTAAGCTTATTTATCCCTAACTTCCTACTATATATACGTAATGGTTTATAAAAAGCATACCAAGTACTTCCTAAGTGCCTATCTA
>MKUM01000011.1 GCA_001897825.1 Candidatus Amoebophilus sp. 36-38 | reverse complement strand
GAATGTTTCTGTCCTATTACCCAAGAAATTATGGAGGATCCAGTAGTAGCCCAAGATGGACATACCTATGAACGATCAGCCATAGCACATTGGCTGAAACTAGGTAAACGTATTAGCCCCAAAACAGGAGCTAGGTTACTTAGCACGGAACTGACACCTAACTATAGCATGCGTAGTCTGATACAAGATTTAAAATCTCAGCTACCTGTATTAGCCAGGCATAAAGTAGATATGAAGAATATTGAAGCCGCTATACAGCTACGTGAGGAAGAAATGGAAGAAAGACTAACCCAAAAGAATTATTTGATGAGACAAGGGGAAAAAGAGAGGTTAATATTAGCAGAAAGGTTACGCCAGAAAGAGGAAGAATTAATAGAAAAGACAGCTTTGCTTCAGATAGAAAAGGAGTCCCAAAAAAAAGTGGAGTACATTCGAGAAAAGGAAACAAAAGATACATCATGTAGGGTAGATAAAAGAATTGAAGAAATAATTGTAAATATGCTAGTAGATGGAGAAGCCATAGAAAAAATTATGAGATGGACTAGTGTAAGTAGAAAGCACATAGAGGATTTACAGAAAATGCTACAGGAAACAGTTAAGAAAGAAGATGTAGTTGTACGATCGGGGTCACAAACGGAAAAATCAAGCAAATTAGATGAGCCAAAGAATAACAAAAAAGCAGCGGCTTCCAATAAAAAATCAGCTAAAAATAGGAGGAAAAAACAAAGAAAAAAAGACTCAATACGTCGATTAGAAGAATTAGAGAGAAATATTAAAAATTGGCCTCAGGGAGAAAAAATTTTAACCCAATTAAAAAGTACAGGGAGTACATTAAATCTTTCTTATTGTCAGATAACTAATGAACAAATCGGTATCTTAGGCCAACATCCTCGTTTTCATCAGACTCATACCCTTAATTTAGAGCGTAGTCAGATACGCACTGAAGGAGCAACCAAACTCGCAGAAGTTTTACCAAATACCCAAATTCATATCCTTAATTTAGAGCGTAGTCAAATACTCGCTGAAGGAGCAACCAAACTTGCAGAAGTTTTACCAAATACTCAGATTCATACACTTAATTTAAGTGATAACCAAATAGGTAATGAAGGAATAACAAAACTTGCAGAAGCGTTACCAAATACTCAAATTCACACCCTTAATTTAAAGAGTAATCGTATATTCCCTGAAGAGGCAATCAAACTTGCAAAAGTTTTACCCAACACCAAAATTCATACGCTTGATTTAAGTTGGAATCAAATACGCACTGCAGGAGCAAGCCAGCTTGCAGCAGCTTTACCAAATACCCAGATTCATACGCTTAATTTAAATGGTAATTCAATAGGCGCTTCAGGAGCAATCAAGCTGGCAGCGGCTTTGCCAAATACCCAGATTCATACACTTAGTTTAGACGATAATGAAATAGGAGGATATGATTATGCAATAGGCGATACAGGAACAATCAAGCTCGTAGTAGCTTTACCAAATACCCAGATTCATACACTTAGTTTATGGAATAATTACCTAGATACTGCAGGAGCAATCAAACTTGCAAGGGTTTTACCAAATACCCAAATTCATACGCTTAATTTAAGCATGAATCAAATAGGCGAGGCAGGAGCAACCAAGCTGGCAGAGGCTTTACCATATACCCAGATTCATACCCTTAATTTAAGTGAGAATGCAATAGGGGCTTCAGGAGCAATCAAGCTAGCAGCGGCTTTACCACATACTCAGGTTCATACTCTTAATTTAAGTTGGAATCAAATAGGGGCTTCAGGAGTTATCAAGCTCGTAGCAGCTTTACCACATACTCAGATTCATACGCTTAATTTATGGCATAATCAAATAGGGGCTTCAGGAGCTATCAAGCTCGTAGTAGCTTTACCACATACTCAGATTCATACCCTTCATTTAGGGAGTAATCAACTAGATACTGAAGGGGCAATCAAACTTGCAAAAGTTTTACCAAATACCCAGATTCATACCCTTCATTTAAGTAGTAATGAAATAGGGGCTTCAGGAGCCATCAAGCTGACAGAGGCTTTACCAAATACCCAGATTCATACCCTTAATTTAGGTAGTACTAAAATAGGCGATGCGGGAGCAATCAAGCTCATAGCAGCTTTACCAAATACTCGGATTCATACACTCAATTTAGAGGATAATCAACTAGATATTGCAGGAGCCATCAAGCTTGCAGAAGTTTTACCAAATACCCGGATTCATACCATTAATTTAAGTAGCACTAAAATAGGCGATGCAGGAGCAATAAAGCTTGCAGAGGTTTTGCCAAATACCCAGATTCATACCATTAATTTATGGAATAATCAAATAAGCGACCAAGTGGAGGAATTATTAAGACAAAAATGCACAAATATTAATTTTTTATTTTTTCCATCATTTTAAGCTTTTTGCTTGTTATATACCTAATTTATATTATAGCTAATGAAAATCTCTATCATACTGTATAAAAGCAAGACATTAGCAGATGGTTCCCATCCTTTGATGGTACGCATTAGCGAGCTTAAAAGCCGAAAGTATCTTTCTACAGGACTTTCTTGTCCTGCAGAATTATGGGACTTTGATAAAAATACGCCTAAAAGAAGCCATCCGAATCGAAAGTTGCTCGAAGCCATCATTGCTCAAAAGAAAGCCGCTTACCATACCAAACTACTAGAATTAGAAAGCGAGCAAAGAAAACTTTCTATCCAACAGCTAGTGCAAGCTATTGAAGAGCCTAAACAAGTTACCCAAGGACTATTTCCTTTTCTATCAGAAGTTTATCAAAACTTAATTCAAAGTGGTAAAATAGGTAGAGCTAGACTATATAAACGCCTTTTAACCTCACTAAAAGAGTTTACCAGCAATAAACAACTCAGTTTTACAGACATTGATGTTCCCTTTTTAAACCAGTATGAAGCTTTTCTTTATAAGCAGGGACTGGTTGAAAATTCCATTAACACCTATTTCCAAGTACTCCGAGCGCTCTTAAATAAAGCCATCCAAGCTAAAAAAATGAAAAGAGAGCAGTATCCTTTTCAAGATTATTCGCTCGGTAAGTTTAGCACGCTAACCAGGAAACGAGCGATAAATAAAGAAGATTTACAACAAATCATCGCTTTACGATTAGCGGCTGAGAGTAAGTTGCAGATAGCTAGAGATTACTTTTTATTTAGCTACTATGGACAGGGAATGAATTTTAGAGACATGGCTAGCCTTAGGTGGAAGCAAATAGTCAAAGACCGGGTAGTCTACACTCGTCTGAAAACAGGCAAGACTATGAACTTTAAGCTTTTACCGCCAGCTTTGGAAATTTTAGATCGATATCAAAAGACAACAGGAGTAAAAGCAGAAGATTTGGTATTTCCTATTTTAGATAAAAATAAACATCTTTCTCCCCAACAAATCGATAACCGAATTAATCGAGTACTCAAACAAGTGAATGAGTCCCTAAAAGAGATAGCCAAGCAAGCGGATATACCTGTTCACTTAACGACCTATGTTGCTCGCCATACCTATGCGACGGTATTAAAACAAAGTGGTGTGTCCACGGGGGTGATTAGTGAAGCACTCGGACATAAAGGCGAGCAAATTACTCAGACCTACCTGAAGAGTTTTAGCAATGAAGTGATCGACGAGGCGACAACACTTTACTCATGAGTGAAGCAAAGTAGCGATTAGCGTAAACCGTAGTGTAAACCAGTCTATTTATTCTCTGTTGATTGTATACTAAAAATTGCCTTTAAATAACTATTTTAGGCCAAAATAGGACAGATCAATATTTTGAATAGCTGTTTCGTCCTACGAAAGGGCTATCAAATACAACCTACTTTTTATTTCAGGTATTGTTAATTTAGGATAGTTTGATTAAGTTCGGGTAAAAAGTATGAATTGTCCTAGATGTAATATTAGACTTCTTGCGTAATTAAGTTGATAACTCAAAATTATAGATTCCAGCAATCAAGTT
>MKUM01000010.1 GCA_001897825.1 Candidatus Amoebophilus sp. 36-38 | reverse complement strand
AGATATAAAGTAAACTAGTATTTATTTTTTTAAAGCTTGCTTTTGTCATAGAAATCACGGAATTGGAATTGGGGTGCAACGAAGCAGTTGCCATGACTAGAATAGGTCCCTGTGAATAGTCACTGCGAGGCAACGCCGAAGCAGTCCAGAATTTTCTATCGTTTATTTACATTTTCCTCACCAAGGCTATGTATCAGGCTATATTCCCATTACATCTATACCTACAAGCTGTCCTTTCGTCTTTGTACTTCTGCCGTATACCTAGCCATAGGAAGCGCTAATAAACGTCTTACTCCAATAGGTTCTCCTGTTTCTTCGCAATACCCATATGTGCCCATATTAATTCGATAGAGTGCATTCTCAACTTCTCTTTTTAAGTAATCTTCATTTTGTAAAGGAAGATTTTCTTCTAAACTGAGCTCTTCTATTTGACTACTTTCTACATAATCTGCTTCTCTGCTAGAAAAATCTGCTTTACTTAAACCAATAAGCTTTTCTTCCGCAATAAAATCTTCAAGCATCTTCGTCAGCTTTTGCTTGAAGTAAGCAACCATATTGGCAGACATGTATGTTTGATCTTTCAAAGGATCATAGGTAGCAGATAAGTTACTTGAATTTTTATTATCCATGTTAGTAGTTATTAAGTTTAAATATTTACTTTAAGTTATTAAAATATTTTAAAACCTAACCCGCTCAGAAAATAAATTTTCGTAAATAGATTAAATACGATTCGGCTTACTTTTCCAATCCTTTAACCACAACAAAGCATCCTCCAAATTATATAGCGTTATATAGCAAGCTCTTTCAGAGCAGATATGGACAGCAGTTCTATCCTTTTCTAAGGCATAATGAGCTAACGTAGGTAATGTGGATTTTTGTATACTTCCAGCTAATAATATATCCGGATGGTGCTGCTTGATCACTTGCCCCCAGCGAGTACTATCTGTCCCTATCAGGGTTACAAGCAGTGGACTTTCTAGATGTAGTAAGTACAAATGAGCCCAATGTGCCATATATAATGGTTCCGTTTGCAAAAGCTCACGAATCCTAGATAACATTTCTTTAGAAGTCCTCGTATAAACTTCCCGATTGAGTAACCTGCCCAACAAGAAGAGGGTATGTGCCATAACTGCATTAGAACTTGGAATTACTTGGTCAAAGACTTCTTGGGTGCGTTTGATAAATGTAGGTTCATTAACATTTATAAAATAAAACAGGTCGTTAGTTGAATTTCCGAAATGATTAAACACATGTTGTACCAATTGATCAGCTTGATCAAGCCAATCTTCTTGAAAAGTAGCCTCATAGAGGCTTATAAAAGCCCTTGCTACCCATACATAATCTTCTAGATATCCATCCCTACCTGGCTTGCCTTGGCTATAGCTATGCCGCATTCGCTGACCCTGCATCAGATATTTTTGAATATAGCTCGCATTTTTGAGCGCTAATTTTAGAAAATGTGTATCTCCTAATACATAATATGCATCTAGTAAAGCCTGCAACATCATTCCATTCCATGAGGCAATTACTTGTTCATTCCGTTCAGGCCTTGGCTTGATGGTGCATCTAGCTGCAAAGAGAATCTCTTTTGCTTGAGCTAATTTATCTTCTATAGTTGCCTGATGAATACCTCCGCTATCTAGAATAAGATCCGGATCTCTATACAAAATATTTAAACCTCTTTCCCAGTTACCAGCTACTGAAATAGGATAATACGCTGCAAACGTACCAATATCCGCCCCTAAAAGCTTGTCTAACTCTTCATAAGTCCAGGTATAAAAAGTACCTTCTACCCCCTGGCTATCCGCATCCAAAGAACTATAAAAGCTACCAACTTCATCCATCATCTCTCGCTCTACAAATTTCATGGTCTGCATAACAACCTGTTTATAAAATGAGTTTTTGGTAGTCATATAGGCATGTGCATACAAGCTAAGGAGCTGTGCATTGTCATAGAGCATCTTTTCAAAGTGAGGAACAGCCCAAGTTTCATCGGTAGCATATCGGTGAAATCCACCACCTAATTGGTCATATACCTCTCCACAAGCCATATGGATTAAAGCTAGATTAAGTTGAACCAAAGCTCGCTGATCTCGTGTAAGCCGATAATAAGTCAACAAGAACGTAGGTATACTAGGCATAAAAAACTTAGGACTACCTGCTATGCCTCCATAGTTCTGATCTAGACGCTGATAAATCTTTTCAAAGATCTGTTGGCTACTATTTTGATTAAATAATGGGTGATCTAACTGTAATATTTCTTTTTTTATTTCTTGTCCCCGTAGGCTTTCTGTAAAATAAGAAGATGATCTGACAAGTTCTTGCCTATGATTTTTAAAAGCAAAACCTATATCGTCTAGTAATTGTTTCCAAACTCCAGTAGGGAAATAGGTGCCCCCATAAAACGGTTGTTGATTGGGCATTAAGAATACGTGCAGTGGCCAGCCAGCCTGCAAACCCATGCTTTGCAAAGCCTCTACAGCTATCTGATCTACATCTGGATTTTCTTCACGATCTACTTTAATATTAATAAAGTGCTTATTCATCAGAGCCACTACCTCTTTATCTTCAAAAGATTCCTTAGCCATGACATGGCACCAATGGCAGGCAGCATATCCAATGCTTAATAAAATAGGTTTATCTTCTTGCTTCGCCTTACTTAGTGCTTCTTCACCCCAAGGATACCATTGTACCGGATTATCAGCATGTTGCAGTAAATAAGGACTTGTGCTATTAGCAAGTTGGTTAAGGATTGCCATCGGTTATTAGCTAAAAATGCCTTTGGTCACAAATATGTTGTAAAATGGGCGTAGCGCCAAATAGACTTACACGCCTTCAGGGAGCTTCTATACTCAAATTCAATTAATAAACTCAAATTGATAATCAATTGGCAAATTGAGAACTGGAATTATCTAGTTGCTACTAAAAAGATTAATTTGCATCTATTATCATGGAGAGAGAAAAGAATTAGCAGGCGTGAATTACAAGTGAATCGAATGCTAGGAGAAAACTTCTGGCATCACAGCAAAATAACCTAGATAATACAATACAAGCTATCAGCCCGTAATTCAACCCATAATTTCTTTGCATAGATGGTATGATTTTTAAATGTTGTCCTTATAATAGCTAAAATAGATGCAAGTTTTTTTGTTAAAAAATAATCACCAACTCTTTCAAAGTGCTTTGTGTTTTGTTTAAAAGGGAATGTGTACAAACTATAAAATTCTAAGCTTAGAAAGAGAATGTAATATTCGGATGTTGTTCTTTCAATAACCGTTGTATTTCATTGCCTATTTGATTACCCCATAAATTAAGCGTATGGACCTGTGTGTTGGGTAATACTTTAGCCAGCGCTTGAACGCCTGATGAGTCTATTTGATTACCATTTAAATTAAGCGTATGGACCTGTGTGCTGGATAATACCTTAGCCAACTCTTGCATGCCTATATCGCCTAGGTCATTATCTCCTAATTTGAGCGTATGGACCTGGGTGTTGGGTAATACCTTAGCCAGCTCTTGTACGCCTGTATCACCTATTTGATTACCCTCCAAATTAAGCGTATAAATTTGTGTGTCAGATAATACTTTAGCCAGCTCTTGTATGCCTGAATCGCCTATTTGATTATCTTCTAAATCAAGCGTATGGATCTGGGTGCTGGGTATATAAGACCAAAGGGATGGGAGTAAGTTCTTTACTTCTCTCATCAAGTAATAAAAAGGAAAACTAGGAATAGTCTCAGGAGTACAAGATAATTTTTCAAAGTCTACACACTTATTAATGCCACAGATAGATATTTTCATCTTAGCAATGGGCTTATGGTCTACGCCTATTAGCCCAACTTGTGGATAGCCCGTAATTAACTCATAAAAGAAATGGTTAAGCTGTCTGCAGGCTAATATATAGGGATAATCTATCTCAGAAAAGATCATAGGTACTAATTCTATAGGTAGATCTTCAAAA
>MKUM01000009.1 GCA_001897825.1 Candidatus Amoebophilus sp. 36-38 | reverse complement strand
TAGTGGTAATCTCTCTGCCCTCACTTCCCTGGTTTTGTATAACAACAGCATAGGAGCTGCCGGAGCACAGGCCCTTGCCAGTGGTAATCTCTCTGCCCTCACTTCCCTGGATTTGAGAAGAAACAACATAGAAGCTGAGGGTAAAAAAGCTTTGAGAGCCTGGTCTAAGAAAAAATTTATAGAACTAGATTTATAAGCTTGGATATAATTAATTAAAGAGAAAATCTTCTTCGTTTAAGCCATAGATATAAAGTAGATGGCGAACATTCAATTAATTTAGAGATAGCCCTTTTGTTAATTCCCTTTTGTAAATAACCTAGTATTTCATTTCGATAATTGTCCAGCTTAAGTAGCTGGGCTTGGCCTTTAGGTCTACCAAGCTTTATTCCATCCTTTTTACGTTTTGCTAAAGCCTCTTTGGTTCTAGTTGAAATAAATTCTCTTTCTATTTGAGCAGCAAGCCCCAAGATAGTAGCAGTTATTGTAGCTTGCATGGTTCCGTCCATGATAATGCGGTTTTTGGCTATATGTACGGATATCCCTTTTTTAGCTGCTAACTCTAGTATTTCTAGGACTTGCAAGGTAGACCTTCCTAATCTTGAAATCTCTGAGACTATAATAAAATCCCCCTTTGTAGCCTTTTCTAAAATAGAACCGATACCACGTTCTTTCCAGTTGGTTTTACCACTAGCAGTATCTTCTATAAAATGTAGAGGAGCTATGTGATGATGATTGCAATATTCTAACAAGCCAAATTTTTGATTTTGGGTATCTTGGCTGTCGGATGAGACCCTTAAGTAAGCATAATTAGCCATTTTTAGGTATGTGTTTGATGAAAACTATAAGTTTAATTAAAATGCACTATAAATGTTTGAAATTAACTATAACAAATATATAATAGTTGTCTAGTTAAAACGATCTTTTATTTTAAACACTTTATTACTAATTCATACTCCTAAAACTCTACTTGATGGATAATTATCAACTATCTGAGGACGAGATTATACGTGATTGGACTTTATCTACCGAAGATAAAGAAATGCTTAATAGATTAAACACGATTCATAGAATATGGATAGCAATCCAGCTATGTGCATTGAGGCTATACGGTAGGTTCCTAGAAAATCCTAATGAGCTCTCAAGCCAAGTGATAAGTTATATATGTAAACAACTACATTTTGCCCCAATTACTCATATTCATAAGCCTAAAAGGAAAGCAACCTATATAGCACATCGAAAATTAATATTTGAACATCTTCAATTTTCTAATTTTAGTTCTTCTAGTACAGAGAAACTGGAGGAGTGGGTAATGAGCAAGATTCAAGAAGGTCAGATTTTAACAGAACAATTATATGACCAAGCGGAGCAATTTTTAGTTGCAGCTAAAATAGCTTTGCCTAGCTCAAAACAGCTTAAACGTATGATTAGTTCTATATGCAGCAAGCATCAACAAAAATTATTCAAGAAACTTTATCAAAATTCCAGTGAAAACCTAATAAAATCAATAGAGGAAATTTTAACCTTACCTGTTGGAGAGACCTATACTTATTTTCAGAAATTTAAGGAATATCCAACTTCAGCTACCATTACCTTGCTTGAGAACTATTTAGGTAAATATCGACAAATTTCTAAGTTAGACTTAGATTATGCTGAACTTGAAGTGTTCAGTTCAGAATTTATAACTCATCTTTATAAGCTTGGGAAATATTATTCAGCAGACGCAATTAAGAGATTTAAGCCAGAAAAAAGAAATGCTATTATGATCGGCTTTCTAGCTGAAACTAAAAAGGTACTATTAGATTATATTATTCAAATACACGACCAATATATTTCTAATATTTGTCGAGAATGCAAAAACATTCATGAGGATAACTTAAGTCAATATAAGAATAAACATGAGAAGGCAGTCGAAAAAATTGTTTTGTTTATAGATGAATTACTTGTTACTGATAAAAAAGAGAAAGTATTGCTCTCTGATATATGGAAAGGATCTATATCCAAAGAAGGCCTGGCAAAAGCAAGGGAAGACATGACTGGTTATTTAAGTTATGGTAGGCTGGGTTATGCCAATTTGCTTCAGAATAGATATAGTAGCATGAGACGTTACTTTGCCGATTTTATTCAATTACCTTTTGAAGCTGAACAAGGTAGCAAATCACTGATGAAAGCCATCGAGATAATACGTACTTTGGACCAGAAAGGGAAAAATTCATTACCAGCAAATACCCCTTATCATTTTATTGATTACAAAATTAGCAAAGCCATTTTCAATCAGGATGGATCTATCAGAAGAAGTATTTGGGAAATTGGTGTAGCAATTGCGATCAGAGATGCATTACGATCTGGCGATCTGTACTTACCGGAGAGTAAGAAATTTACTTCTTTTTGGAAGCTTATTTATAATAATCAAGAATGGGAACAAGAAAGAGAAATAGCATACAAAGAATTGGATATCGAGCTAGATGCTAATAATGCTATTGAAAAACTTATTACTACCTTTAATGATACTGCTTCTAAAGCTGCCAAAGCTTTTGGTGTTGATGGGTTTGCTCAAATTAAAAATAATCAACTCAAGCTAACTAAACAGGATAAACTTGAGGAGCCAGAAGAAACTAGAAAGCTACAAAAGGTAATTAATTCTTATTTACCAAAGATAAAAGTTGAGCGATTGCTTATAGAAGTTGATTATACAACTGGTTTTAGTAAATATTTTACTCCTATTCATAGCCAAAAAAGTAAACCTGCTAACTTTTACAAAGCACTGATGGCTAGTATCTTATCGCAAGCGACCAATATTGGTATTGCAACTATGGAAAATTGTACTACTGGTATTAGTTCGGAGATGATGAGGTATATTATTGATACCTATATTAGAGAGGGTACTATTAACCAAGCGAATGCAGAAATTGTTAACCTGCATACTAGCTTACCATTAAGTAATATACATGGGAAAGGCACTATTTCTTCTTCTGATGCACAAAGGTTTGGTGTTACAGCAAGTAGCTTGATTTCATCCTTTTATCCTAGATATTTTGGCTACTATGAAAAGGCTATAGGAATATATACTCACGTATCGGACCAATACTCTGTTTTTAATACTAAAGTAATCTCTTGTGCCCCTAGAGAAGCACTCTATGTATTAGATGGATTACTCGAGAACAATACCTTGCTAGAAATTAAAGAGCATACTACAGATACACAAGGTTATACAGAGCATATATTTGCACTTTGCTTTCTGTTAGGGTATCAATTTATGCCTAGAATTAAAGATCTTAAAGATCAACAATTATATAGGGTTAGTAGAGATAATGACTATGGGGTACTAGATGTGTTACTCAACAAATATTTAGACTTAGATATTATTAAGGAACAAATGGACCAGATGGTTAGAATAGCTACCTCTTTAAAAAGAAAACTTGTTCCTGCTCATGAGATTGTTAGGAGATTAAGTAAAGGTGGCCCTTCAGATAGATTAACCAAGGCCTTTACGCAGTTAGGTAGATTAATTAAGACATCCTATATTTTGCGCTATATAACGCAAGAAGAGCTTAGACTTAAAGTACAACGCCAATTAAATAAAGGGGAACATAGACATGCTTTATCTAGATGGATTTTCTTTGCCAATCATGGAAAATTCCAAGTAGGAGATTATGAAGAAATCATGAATAAGGCAAGCTGTTTGAGGCTGGTGTCAAATGCTGTATTATTATGGAATACTTTAAAAATGAGTGAGATTATAACTCAATTAAAAGCTAGTGGTACGCTTATAGATGAAAGATGTTTATCTCACATTTCTTTGTTACCCTACAAACATGTTATACCTATGGGAACTTATTTCGTAGATGATATTAAAGATAAAGAAGAACTAACCTATTTATAGGAAGGTACGCTTACAAAGAAAAAATAAGTTTCAAACCGTACCTTTTCGCAGACATGTTGCTGATACCCCTAATAGCTCAATCTTGGCTTGGTTTTGCCAGTAATATTCCAAACATAATCGCGCTTAAAAAAGCCTGACATAACTAAATCTGACATATACCCACTCAGGTAGCCACTTTTTTGTAGGTGAATTGCTTTTACAATATCATTAAGTTCTTTT
>MKUM01000008.1 GCA_001897825.1 Candidatus Amoebophilus sp. 36-38 | reverse complement strand
AGCCATTTATTTTTACTTTTTTTCGTATAGGCGTGAACGCTTACATTTCTATTTGGAAGCATTGGACAGGAACGTAAAGAAACCCCACGAAAACCCAAGTATTGGCGTTTTGCTTTGCAAAGACAAAGACAGCGAAGTGGTTGAATATGCTCTAAGTCGTAGCCTCTCGCCTACAATGGTTTCCGAATATCAAATGCAACTGCCCGATAAAAAATTACTGCAACAAAAACTACATGAGCTGTTTGAGGATAAATAATTGCAAACAATGTTAAATCAAGACCAATAGAGCTAAATTAGATGATAATTCATAATTCTGTCCATAGAAGCTAGTGAAGTTAATATTAATCGTTTATGTCTAAGCCTATTGAACAATGTTATGCTTTTTGAAAAGTTCCTGAAATCCCCCTCTTGCTCTTGAGTCTTGATTATTTCAAAAATTTAGATTGAGTCGTCACAATTCAATTATGTGCTATCCGACTCTATGGCTGATTTTTGCTGGATGTCAATGAACTATCATTTCGCGAATTGTTAACTATTAATGAGTATATTGTGGGTAGAAAACTAAAACAGCACGAAAAAGGTGTTTTGGTGGAAAACTCTAGTCGGAGTTCTGTAATCTCTAAAACATGTCTGCTAGGCTATCCCATCTCCCAAGTCGTTAATTTAGGATATCTGCCAGCGGCTTTTTCTAGATTGATAAAGTGTTTAAGCCCATAACAATAACCGATGAGCACAGGTACCATCAGGATTAATAAGCCCCAGTAGCCAAAGTAGTTTATTAAATAACTTAGGCCGAAAGATGTAATAAAATAAATAAATGCACGAGCCAAAGCATATAAAAAACTAGTATAAGAAAAGCGCTTAAATACAGGGAAATTTTTAAAAAAAATGGGTATACCTGGAAGCTCACCAGGCAAAAATACTAGCATATTAGCCTGGATAAGAAAAAGGTGCCAAGGGCATGTGACGTGATTCAATAACCAAGGAAGAAATAAAATGAAGATAGCTGTTATGGTCCAAACAAACCTAAGAAGTTTAAGGGGATGTATCTTATTGCTTAAATAAGTTCTTAATATAGATAAGACAACCAACTGAAATGTGATTAAAAATAGATTATGTACTAAAATTTGATGAGCATTATAATTGAAAACATTCTTAAAAGCACTAGTAATATAGAAATAAATAAAATAAATGAATGCAGGACCTGAGCAGCTTATTAAGAAGTATGCTAACGCTGTTTTAGGATTTACTGGTTGATTGTAAAAAGGTCTTTTTTTAATATTTGTAAGGTCTTCATTAGCTCGATCAGCAACATTTTGAAGTCTTTTTTTTGCATCTGCAAATTCGGGAGTTTCCCGTAAGGTAGTTCGTGCTATACTACCAATAATGGCTACCCCTGAGCCGATCCAAAAAGCAATCCGCCAATTAAATCCATAAGAAGTGGCTAAAGCAGCTATTGCAACAGCAACTAATGCTCCCATATCAGCAAAAATAATAATTAATCCAACCACTGGAAATCTAACGGGTAGTGGCGTAGCTTCTGTAAGAAAAAGCTGAGCTCCTACAATTTCTCCCAAAGAAGACATGCCCTGTAAAATGCGGCATGCCGTTATAATCCATGCGGCTGCAATGCCTATCTGAGAATAGGTCGGTGCATTGGCCATGATCATGCAGGTAATGGCCATCATGAAGGTAGTAATCACTACTGTAACCTTGCGGCCATAGGTATCCCCTATATATCCAAATAATAGAGCACCTATTGGTCTAAAAATAAAGGAGCTACAAAACGCAAATGCTGTTAATAAGGATTGGGCATGTTCATTAGCAGGAGGGAAGAACAGGTCATTTAATAAGACAGCCATGTGAACATACAAGAATAAATCAAAATATTCTAAAAAAGTACCCAGTGACAATAGCCCAATGGCTTGTTTTAACTCTTTATCTAGGTAAGCAAGTATGCGCATTAAAATATATTTTTATTACAGACATTTTCATGCTGTCGGAAATTTTCTCCCGACAGTTCTGTTAGCAAAACAAACAGGCGTACTTAATCAAATAAAATATAATGAATTTTGCAAGGGGTAAGCTAACTACCAAGCTATGCTACAAGCCTAAGGGAGATTCTCGATAGCACGAAGCGTAGAAAAACAATCCTATCAGTAAAATGGTTAGTAGGAGCTGTATCCATTGTATGTCTCTTTGTTCCAAGCGTATTACTTGTGGTTGTTTGGGTTTAGTAAGTAGTATGTAAGGAATTTTTAGGTAATAATACAAAGCAAACAAAGTGCCTAACACATTTATTAAAAATAAGCTGATCAATAAAGGACTTTGCTCAATTTGTACCTGTTGCCATAGTTTACTAAACAACAAGAATTTTGCTGTGAAGCCGATCGTAGGAGGTAGTCCTATTAATGCGATCATGCTTACTAAAAAGCAGCTACTAGATACCGGAAACTGTCGCCCTAGACCTGCATAATCTTTGATCAAGGTGCTGTTTGTAAGATTTGTAAATAGATTTAATCCTAACCAGGAAGCTACATTCATGATGCTATAGGCGCTCATATAGTAGACTATATGAGCATAGGTACTTGTATCAGTTACTAAAAAAGTAAGGAAAAAGCCTGTTTGTGCAATCGTGCCATACGCTAATAATTTTTTTGCATCCGATGTTTTAAGGGCAGCAATGTGTCCTACCAAGAGCGTTAAAATAGCTAGTATGGCCCATAAACTTTCCAAAGAACTTTTTAAAGAAGGGTTGGATAAAACTACCAGTTGATGAAGCTGTAACATAAAAGCTATAATTGCTATTTTGGGTACAGTAGACAAATAGGCTACTATACTAAATGAGGTAGGCTGGTAAATACTTGGTACCCAAAACTGAAAAGGAAAGCTTCCTGAGCTCATGAATAGTCCACTAAGTGCTAAAAAAAAACCGATTGGCCAGAGCGTATATAAAAAAGTATGTAGTTCGCTTCCACTATTGTAAGGAATGGCTTGATGAATGGTGAGGGTCCCTGTGCTACCATATAGATAAGATAACCCGAACAACATCACAGCACTTGCTACAATGCTATATATGAGGTAACGTGTACTAGCTAACGAGCTTTTTTCAATCGAGTTATTTACATATATAAGCACGCTAGCTGCTATTGTCATACAACCTATGCTCAGATAAACTACTAACCAATGATTGGCTATGACTAGTAAATATCCACCTAAAAGATTGGCAGTCAGCATAAATACGTAGATACTTATATCCGCTGTTCCAGCGCCCTTGATATTACGCTTAGAGGAGGTCGAAGGGGTAACACTTTTAGCGCCCTCAGTGTCGCTCATAGAGGACGTTGAGGGATTAAAGCTTGCTGATTTTACGAGATATAAAATCTCTGTAAGGTGATTCTCAGAATTAGTGTCTTCTGTAAGTTTATTGCGTTGTCTGTTGCCTACAGGTATTAGTAATATAAGGAGCGTAACCATGAACAAGATTAAGTGAATACTTAGTGTCCAAGAATTGATATATACTAAGTTGTTGAATAAACGAAGACCAGCGTTCGTAGGCAATTTTTTACTTATTGCTAAGCTGATATAAATCGCACAACCCAAGCCTACTACACTAGTGGCTCGAATCCATGCATCTAAGTTTTTTTTTACTATAAGTTGGAGGAAAAGATTAGTTATCAGGATTCCGATTATACATAATGCCGGTGATATCCAATAAAGGCCTATATAATTATCTAGCAAAGCATCTGTAGCATTCATGTTTCGTATAAAATTAGTTTGATTTGATTGTGCTGTCGGGAGGAAACTCCCGACAGCACAATCATCGTGTTCTCAGGAGCTTGTTCCAGACAGGACAGTTAAATAAAATCCATATAGTGGCTTAAGTTAACTGTATTTTGGATGCCTTGTTCATAAAACATAGCACTACTGTGCAAATATTCTTCGGGTTTTTGTGACAAATTCCAATGGCTTTGCAACGGATTGGTATGGATATAGTTTAATTTGATATGCAATAATTCTCTTGATTCTAGATAAAGTTCGTCAAACCTATCTTGCCATACTTTAAAAACTTGACTATCTTTTTTATATCGCAAATTTTCTAGATCACCCGGCCGATATTTTTCTATTTCTTGCCGGGTTTTTATGGAGGTAAATTTTTTGAAATCTCTCATAAAATCTATTCGCTTAGCACCATCAGGAACGTGAAGGATAAAATGAATGTGGTTGGGCATTAACACGTATCCTAATATGGCTGCCTGGTATTTATTGGAGCAGAAGTTAAGACTTTGTGCCAAAATCTGCATTGAATTGCCTATAGCTAGTAGGTGTAGCTTGCAGTAACATGTTGTAGAGGTAAAGAATATATTTTTTTCTTGGTAAAATTTCCTATTTCGTAATCCCATGTTGCAAAAATAAGTGATTCTTGATACAAGAGAGAAGCTAGAGAAAATTTTATTCTGTCGGGAGGAAATTCCCGACAGCACGGTAGATAATATAGGCTGGTTCTAAATTATAATATTCTAAAATAGGTTGATAGTTTCTATCTAACATAAAGACCTTGTAACTTTGTAGACGAGCATCCTAATATTGTCCATGAACATGCTTTTACAATTCCCTAAATATAGGTTTTTCCTAAAAAAGCGATTTTAGGTATATAAATAGCTCAACACCATCAAAAGTATTATTAGTTTTAAAGTCATGGAAAAATTTGTTGTTTCAGCCAGAAAATATAGGCCTCATTCTTTTAATGATGTATTAGGGCAAACTCATGTTACTACCACCCTGAAAAATGCTATAAAAACAAATCATCTAGCACATGCTTTTTTGTTTTGTGGGCCAAAAGGTGTTGGGAAGACTACCTCTGCAAGAATTTTAGCAAAAGCTATCAACTGTCAACAACTCACAGCCGATACCGAGCCTTGTGATGTTTGTGTTTCTTGTAAAAGCTTTAATGAACATACCTCATTTAATATTTATGAGTTGGATGCTGCTTCTAATAATTCAGTAGAAGACATTAGAAGTCTGGTAGACCAAATACGTTACCCGCCGCAACATGGTTCATACAAAATTTATATTATAGATGAAGTGCATATGCTATCACAAGCGGCTTTTAATGCTTTTCTAAAAACTTTAGAGGAGCCGCCCAAGTATGTCATATTTATTTTAGCTACTACAGAAAAGCATAAAGTACTTCCGACCATTCTTTCAAGGTGTCAAATATTTGATTTTCAACGTATTAAGCCTGAAGTAATCGTACAACAGCTTAAAAATGTAGCTAATCAAGAAAATATCCCGTATGATGAGGAAGCGTTGCACCTGATTAGCCTAAAATCCGATGGCGCCCTAAGAGATGCGCTATCTATGTTTGATGTTATAGCAAGTTTTGGCGCAGGCAAGGTTACGTATGAAGCTGCATTAGCAAATTTACATATACTGGATTACAATTGTTATTTTAATCTCACTGAAGCATTTCTACAAGGAGATATCAATAGATGCTTGCTAGCTTATGAAGAGATCGTAAGATCGGGCTTTGATGGATTGTATTTTCTAGAAGGTCTTATTGGCCATTTTCGTAGCTTATTGGTTTCCCAAGACCCAGAAACCCTGGTATTGTTAGAAGTAGCGCCAAGTGTACAAGAGAAATATCGCATACAAACGCAACAAACGTCCCCTAGGTTTTTGCTAGGAGCACTTCATCTTGCTAATGAATGTGCTGTTCAATATAAAGATAGCCTTAATAAGCGGTTTCATGTAGAGCTCATGCTGATAGAGCTAGCTACAAGAAATTCTACTTCGCTTGAAAAAAAAACTACCCCCCCAGAAAAAACTTCTCCTAGTTCGCCAGAAAATAACGCTATGATGCCAGATGCTAATCAAGTTGCTATTTCTACTAAGGCTGAAGTTCTAAATCAAGAGGTTCCTATAAAAATAAAGGAAAATGCAACGAAGTCAGCTCAAATTAATCAAATAGCGAATGTTAGTTCTAATGCAGGCTCCAGTACCACAAAAATGGAAAGTCTGCAGACTACTATTAAAATTCCTCAACTAGCCCAGATTAAGGCTAATATTGATCAAATAATAACAACAGATATTTCCAGCTTAGCTAGTACCAATGTTGTAAATATTGAAATTACACAAGAAACAGTAATCAGGCATTGGAAAGATTATGCCCAACAGCTTAAGACAGCTAATAAAATTCCAGCTTATAACCTCATGAATCAAACTATCGAATTAGAAGGACATATAATTTTAATTAAATTCACTAACTCTATAGAAGAGCATATTTTGAATGAAATAAAAGAAGACCTAATAAGCTATTTGCGTAGCAATTTACAATCTGCATTGATCGATATTAAAGCAATATTTACTGCTAGTCAACCTACCTCTCATAAGCCCTATACAGCACAAGAAAAATTTCGTCATCTAGTTAAGAAAAATCCTCATCTTCAGTCGTTAAAAGACCAACTTCGCCTAGAAATTATATCATAAAAATAGAGTAGGGTTAATACCTGGAATGGGTTTAGCTTGTAGTTACCTCATCAATAGACTTCTTCCGAAACTGTCGCCTTGGGTCCCCTGGGTTCGTCAGGAAGTGTGTGTCAGGGCTTCAGCCCTGACACCTCAATAAACATAACTTGCTGATTTTAATATTGCCTATACCACTTATATGATGGGGTGCTATTGTGTTGTCTGCATTTTACTCAAGGTTCTGTATAAACCTTCTTGTTGCATCAGCGCTTCGTGCGTGCCCCTCTCTATAATTTCCCCTTCCTCTATTACTATAATTTCGTCTGCATGGCGTATAGTACTTAGGCGGTGTGCGATAATCAATGCTGTTCTATCTTGCATAAACTCGTTAAGTGCATCTTGTACCGAACGTTCGGAAGCACTATCTAAGGCTGAAGTAGCTTCATCTAGAATAAGTATAGGCGGATTGCCTAGTACGGCCCTTGCTATACTTAAACGTTGTGCTTGTCCCCCAGATAATTTATTACCTCTTTCGCCTATTATAGTTTGATAACCTTGGGGCAATTCCATAATGAAATCATGTGCGTTAGCTATTTTGGCAGCTTCTATAATGCTTGCTTCTGTGGCTTCTGGGCGACCAAAAGCAATATTATTATAGACAGTATCATGCAAGAGAATATTCTCCTGCGTAACTATACCCATGAGCTTGCGTAGTGCATATATATCATATGTCTGCAAAGGGATGCCATCTAACGTTATCTCGCCTTGTGATACATCATAAAATCTAGCTAAAAGATCTACTATGGTAGACTTTCCCCCTCCAGAAGGCCCTACCAATGCGATAGTTTTACCTTTTTGAAGATTTAGATTGATGTTTTTAAGTACACGCTTTTTTTCATAGCCGAAATATACATTTTTGAAACAAATATCTTTTTCAAAGCTTTTAATCTGAATAGCATCTGGCTTATTGTAAATAGCTGACTGTGTATCCATCAGCTCAAAAATTCTTTTCCCAGCGGCTAATCCTCGCTGTATATTACTCAAAGATTTAGAGATGGATTTGATGGGAATGAGTGCTTGTGAAAATATAATGATGTAGGTAATAAAAGTGCTAGCTGCTAACTCAGTTTGATGCGTCAGCACTTGCTTACCCCCATAACCCAGTATAAGTGCGACAATGCTTACTCCTAAAACTTCGGACATGTGAGGAGCAAGACTTTTTTTCATTTCCATAGATAAGTTAGCATGCGCATATACTTCATTTTCTTGTCTGAACTTGTTCAAAATATATGGACGTGCTGCAAATGCTTTGATAATCCGCATACCACTAAACGTTTCATGTAGTATATGTATTAAATTAGCTAAGGAAGCTTGGGTTTTGGAGGCACTCTTACGTAGTTTATTGACAATTTGTGCAACTACAATCCCAGCAATAGGTAAAAATACAAGGCTAAAGAGGGTAAATTTGCTTGATATATAATACATCACTGTGAAAAACCCGATGATTGTTGCAGGTTCTTTGAAGAAAACCCTTAAGGTATCTACAACGGCATTCTCTACTTCTTGTATATCACTTGTAAGTCTGGCTAGGATATCTCCTTTGCGTTTATTAGTGAAATAGCCTAAATGTAGGTGTGTAGTTTTAGCAAATAGTTCGGTACGCAGGTTGTATACTATTTTAGTACGCACTTCAGCTACTATAATTTCGGCTACATAGCGGAAAATATTGGTTAATAATACCGATATAATAATAACGATGCATACAAAATATAATGCATTAACCTTACCCTGGGTAGCTATCACATTCATAAAATAGTATCTAAATAAATCCTTAAAATAGATCAAACTGAAATAAAATGATGGCTTTTTAAGTGCGATCAAGGCTTCACTAGCATCCGTTTGGCTAAACAGTACTTCTAGCAATGGAATAAGTAGGCTAAAATTGATAAGCCCGAAAACAATTGCTAGTATGATTGCCAAAAAGTAAAAAGGTACTAGATTACGTATGGATTTGGCATAGGTGAGTATTCTGAGATAAATTTTCATCTTATAGCGATTAAGAAACTTTCAAAGATAGCAATAATTCTTTATATAGCTTCTGGAGGATCTAAACTACGAATAAGTCAGCAGTTATTTTGTCCGCTAAGAGTTTGCCTGCTGTAGTTAATAGGAGCTTTTCTTCATCTATATAAGCTAGCTGGCGAAATATAAGCTGTTCTAAATAACCCGGATGCTGTATTTTTAGATCATACTGGTAATTGGTTTTTAAGAATATCATGTTGCAACCCCACTTGGTACGTAAGCTAGTCATGATATATTCATTAATATGGTCGCGGGGTTCGAGAAGTTCTACCGTACCAGGTATCCTACTTTTCTCTATGCTTTGTACATAAAGCTGATTGTTGGCTATATTGTGTTGTCTAGTTACACCATTATATGAATGAGCCCCGGGTCCAATTCCCAAATACATTCCTCTTTTCCAATAGTTGGTATTATGCTGGGCCTGGTAGCCTGGTAAGCTGAAATTAGATATTTCATAATGGTCGTACCCGCTAGATAGGAGGGTAGTCACTAGTAAATTAAAATGGTTGGCTGCTGTCTCATCTTCCACGGCTTTTATTTTACCTTTTTCTAGCCATCGACCAAAAGCTGTATTAGGTTCTATAGTAAGGCAATAAGCAGATATATGGCTAGGTTGGAATTGAGTAGCAATAGTTAAATCATTTTTCAGCATCGCTTCAGTTTCGCCTGGAATAGCATAGATTAAATCTAGGTTAAAGTTTTTAAATCCAGCTTTTAATATCAGTTCTAAGCTAGCTAATGCTTTTGCAGCATCATGGACTCGGTTGAGGTACTTTAATAAGCTATCTTGAAAAGATTGTATGCCTATGCTTATTCTATTAATGCCTATATCTCGTAATCCTACTAATTTTACTAAATCTATATCGTCTGGATTAGCTTCTAAGGTAACTTCTAGCGGTTCATTGCAAGAGAAAATCTGCTTAATCTGTTTGATTAAAACAGCTATTTCTTCCACTTCCAATAAAGAAGGTGTACCCCCACCTAAATAAATGCTAGCTACTTTTTCTTTTCCTAAGTACCCTTGTTGCAACACGAGCTCTTTTTGTATAGCTTCAAGCATGCTACTTTTTAATCTTAGGTTGGTACTGAAATGAAAATCACAGTAGTGACATGCCTGTTTACAAAAAGGAATATGCACATAAATACCAGCCATATTAGTTTCTAATTAAGGTCATGTAAAAGTATATGGTTGCTGAGAAAAAGAAGTTAAATTGCAAAAATATTAGATATAAAATTATCAGATATTAACCCAATCACAAGAAATCACCAGATGAGTATTAAAATAACCAAAGAAGCTGCATTAGAATACCATGCACAACTGCCTGCTGGTAAACTAGGCATTCATGCAACCAAGCCTTTAGAAACCCAATATGATCTATCTCTAGCTTACTCGCCTGGGGTAGCTTTTGCTTGTCAGGCTATTGCCGAAGATAAGCGCCAGGTATATACGTATACGGCTAAATCAAACTTAGTAGCTGTTATTTCTAATGGGACAGCGATACTAGGTTTAGGGAATTTAGGTCCTGAGGCAGCGAAACCTGTTATGGAAGGTAAGTCTATCCTGTTAAAAAAGTTTGCAGGCATTGATTCATTTGACATAGAAATCGATGCTACAGATCCTAGCGATGTAGTACATATTATTAAAGCGTTGGCACCTACATTTGGTGGTATCAACTTAGAAGACTTTAAAGCCCCTGAATGTTTTGAAATTGAACAGGAATTAAAAAAACAATTATCCATACCAGTCATGCATGATGACCAACATGGTACAGCTATGATAGCGGGTGCTGCACTAAAAAATGCATTGTTATTGGTTAACAAGAAGATTGGTGATGTACAAGTCGTAATGAATGGAGCAGGTGCAGGGGCCATTGCATGTGCTAAGCTTATCATAGCTTTAGGTGTAAAGCGTGAATACATTGTGATGTGTGATAGCCAAGGAGTGATTCGTAAGGATAGAGAAGGTTTGGAAGGTGCTAAGACAGAGTTTGCAACAGATCGTCCGGTTTATACTTTGGCCGAAGCGCTAAAAGGTGCAGATGTATTTTTAGGACTATCGAAAGGGAATGTACTTCAGCCCGAGGGCATCCGTAGCATGGCTGAGTGGCCCATTGTATTTGCTTTAGCAAATCCGAACCCAGAAATTGATTATGATCTAGCTTTGAGCGTTCGCAAAGATATTATTATGGCTACAGGTAGGTCAGATTATCCCAATCAAATTAATAATGTCTTGGGATTTCCTTACATTTTTAGAGGAGCACTAGATGTATGGGCAACGGCCATTAATGAGGAGATGAAATTAGCAGTTGTAGAAGCATTGGTCGAACTTGCACAAAAACCAGTTCCTGATCAAGTAAAGAAAATTTATGGGTTAACTTCAATTGAATTTGGTCCTACCTATTTACTACCTAAGCCTTTTGATAAAAGATTGATAACGACTGTTGCGCCTGCTGTAGCACAAGCTGCTATTAAATCTGGGGTAGCACAAAAAGATATTCAAGATTGGGAGGCGTATAAAAATTATTTGAGGCGATATGTGGAGACAGCGTAGTTTTAGGCGAATGTACGAATCTATATTTAATCTTTAACCCGCTCTCAGAATACTCCTTGCTGGCGCACGCGACTCGCGTGCGCCAGCAAGGAAAGTTAGTCTTAGACAACTCTGCGGGGGAGTTTTTTGCCTTTTTCTTTTCTTGTTATCTTCTCAGAATCAACGTCATAGATTCTGAGAGAGATGAACTACTTACCTTTTTAAAGTCTTACTGCGAATAAATACTGATAAATAAGCAGCCAATAAAAACTTCACAGGTTCTGAAAACACAAAGGGCAATAAGCCTGTTTTAATAGCTATACTCCAGCCAAATAGATGGCTCAAATGTGCTAAGCCTATCGAAAATAGGAAAACACCTCCAATCAATGTAAACAGAAACCTTTTTAGCCCACCACTAGTTGGATAACGGTTAGCTAGCAAACTGATAATCGCACTCATCAGGAAAAAGCCAATGATATATCCTGCCGTAGGTCCTACCAGTGCTGTTATACCTCTACTTCCTTCTGCTAAAACAGGTATGCCTATGGCTGCATAGGTTACATAGCATGTTAGAGAACCTATAGCCACATGAAAAGGCATCAGTAAACTTATCAGTGCAATTACGAAAGTTTGTAAAGTCATGGGTACAGGGTAAAAAGGTATCGTAATATATGCCCCTAATGCGATGAGCCAGCTACATAAAAAAGTTTGCACAAACCTATGAGCAAGAAGTCTAGATATGACTGGAGTTAATTTTATTCCTGAGTTTATCAATAAATTTTTCATATTTTTCTCTTTTTCAATTATAAAAAAATCAATGACCTAAATTTAAAAAAAAGTATTAATCTATTTTACAAGCACCCTCATATGCATCTTGTTTAAATCAATCTTATCAAATTTAAATCAAATTTAAGAAAGTTTGCCTACAATAGAGTTCTTGCTATACCTATAAAATATTCCATCAAGCGATTCCTGGCTGTGGTGTCAGGGCTCCAGCCCTGAATTTTTGAGGGTAGTCGAAAAAATATTTACAAAAATGATGAGATAACTTGGTTATATCTAAAAAACTTGCTAACTATGCACCTCTGAGTGCTTTGTTAGCTTAGCCAAGGATTATCCGTGCGCTACTAACAACAATAATACCTAATCTATTTGTAGGATAGTTAATATTTGTTAAATTTGCATTCTTCCCGATTAGCATATATATACAAGATATAGTATGTGCACATGCGAGAAGATAGAAGAATGCTTAGTAGCACCTAGATCAATAAACCTTTATTTTTACTCGAAAAACGATGCTTGGAATTATCGGAAAAAAACTTGGCATGACCACACTGTATGATGATGCAGGAAAAAGCATCCCTTGTACAGTCATAACAGGAGGTCCGTGTGTAGTTACACAAATTAAGGATGTGGA
The DNA here is from genome assembly GCA_001897825.1 of Candidatus Amoebophilus sp. 36-38. Lineage (GTDB taxonomy): Bacteria > Bacteroidota > Bacteroidia > Cytophagales > Amoebophilaceae > Amoebophilus. The sequence continues at coordinate 14,638 of MKUM01000008.1, read as the reverse complement.
AAAAGATGGTTATGCATCTATCCAATTAGGCTTTGATGATAAAAAAGAAAAAAATACTACCAAGGCATTGATGGGTCATTTCCAAAAGGCTCAAACTACTCCCAAAAGAAAGTTGATAGAATTTAGAGATTTTAGTGAAAATCTAGGGAAAGAAGTTCAGTTGGGCGAAACGATTAATTTAGAAGATATTTTTACGGAAGGAGAGTATGTAGATGCGACAGGCCTTAGTAAGGGAAAGGGATTTCAGGGGGTAGTAAAGAGGCATGGATTTGGTGGGGTAGGAGGTCAGTCGCACGGTCAGCATAATAGAGAAAGAGCGCCAGGAGCTATAGGTGCTTGTTCTTTCCCTTCACGCGTTTTTAAGGGAATGCGTATGGCAGGTAGAACTGGGGGAGCTCGTGTTAAGATAACGAACCTTCGCGTGATGAAATTAATACCAGAGAAGAATCTGCTGGTAGTGAGCGGATGTGTGCCAGGATCAAAAAATAGCTATATCATTTTAGAAAAATAGATTATGGAATTGTCTGTACTACAACATACGGGAAATGACACAGGTAGAAAAGTGGTTCTGTCTGATGAAATTTTTGGCATTGAGCCGAATGATCATGCTATTTACCTGGATATTAAACACATTTTAGCGAATAGAAGGCAGGGTACTCATAAATCAAAAGAAAGAGGAGAAATAGCAGGGTCTACCAGAAAAATAAAGAAGCAGAAAGGAACGGGTACAGCCCGAGCTGGAAGTATTAAATCTCCTTTGTTTAGAGGAGGAGGGCGTGTATTTGGGCCTAGGCCGAAAGACTATGGGTTTAAACTCAACAAAAAACTTAAAAAACTAGCTAGAAAGTCTGCACTTACCTACAAGGCTCAACAAGGCAAAATCGCAATTTTAGAAGATTTTTCGTTTGAGTTTCCTAAAACGAAAATGTATGCAGAAATGCTACAAAACTTAAATTTATCAATGCAGAAGACTTTATTGATTTTAGCTGCTCCTGATAAAAATATTATATTAGCTAGTCGAAATTTACCTGATACGGCTGTTACACTTGTAGAACAAGTTAATACCTATGATTTGCTTCATGCAAAAAAAATAATCATGAGTGAGGCGGCTTTATCAAAATTAACCGAAAATCTTAGCAACGCATGAGTATCCTACAAAAGCCATTAGTAACAGAGAAAGTAACCAGTCTTAATGATAAGGGTATATATGGTTTTATCGTAGACAATAGAGCCAATAAAGTTGAGATCAAGAAAGAAATAGAAGAATTGTATGGTGTTACTGTCCTACAAATAAATACCATGCGTTATGCAGGCAAGAAAAAAGTAAGATATACCAAATCAGGTGTCAATAAAGGTAAACGAGTCTCCTATAAGAAAGCAATCGTTACCTTAAAAAGTGGCAGCGTTATCGATTTTTATGAAAACGTTTAGTAGTACTAAACTATTATAATACAAGTGAATACCTATGGCAGTGAAAAAAATTAGACCACTTACCCCAGGACAAAGGTTTAGAGTAGCACCAGATTTCTCTGTGCTTACTAAGACTAAGCCAGAAAAGTCGCTGTTGCTGCCTGTAAAAAGCACAGGGGGGAGAAATAATACAGGTAAAATGACCATGCGTTACAAAGGAGGAGGTCACAAAAGACGCATGAGAATCATAGACTTTAAGAGAAGAAAATATAATATACCTGCTATAGTTAATTCTATACAGTACGACCCCATGCGCACAGCTTATATCGCCTTGCTGCATTATGTTGATGGTGAAAAATCTTACATCATAGCACCTACAGGGCTGAAGGTAGGAGATCAAGTACTTGCTGGTACTGATATAGCTCCTGAAGTAGGTAATGCGATGCCGCTTAAAACTATGCCTACTGGTACTATTGTTCATAATATAGAATTACACCCAGGTAGGGGAGCATCGATGGCTAGAAGTGCAGGTACTTATGCACAGTTGCTAGCTAAAGAGGAAAAATATGTTACACTTAAGCTGCCTTCTGGAGAAATGCGCATGGTACTGGGCGAATGTATGGCTACAGTAGGTACTGTATCTAACAGTGACCATAATAATATTATGATAGGAAAGGCAGGAAGGAATCGTTGGTTCGGCATTAGACCTCGAGTACGAGGCGTGGCTATGAACCCGGTAGACCATCCGATGGGTGGTGGAGAAGGTAAAGCTTCTGGAGGGCATCCAAGATCAAGAAAAGGTCTATATGCCAAAGGCAAGAAAACTAGAAATAAGAAAAAATATTCTAAAAATTATATTCTTAGTAGGAAGAAAAAATAATGGGTAGATCTATAAAAAAAGGACCGTACGTAGCGCATCATTTACAAAAGAAAATAGATGCAATTAATGAATCAGGAAATAAAACTACTGTAAAAACCTGGTCTAGGAATTCAACTGTTACACCCGACTTTGTAGGACATACCTTAGCTGTACACAACGGTAATAAATTTATACCTGTATTTGTCACAGAACCGATGGTAGGACATAAGTTGGGAGAGTTCTCGCCTACTAGAATCTTTAAGGGACATACTAAGAAAAGTAAAAGCAAAAAATAATCATGGAGGCAGTAGCTAAATTAAGGAAATCACCTATAGCACCTCGTAAAATGAGGCTTGTAGCCGACTTGATTAGAGGTGTAAAAGCTGACAAGGCGTTCGCAATCTTAAAGAATGAACCTAAAAAATGTGCCATTCATTTAGAAAAATTGCTGCTTGCTGCTGTTGCTAGCTGGCAACAAAAGAATCAGGATACACCATTAGGAGAAGCAGAACTTTATATAAAAACTATACACGTAGATAGTGCGGGTATGCTTAAAAGATTGCGTCCGGCACCCCAGGGTAGAGCGCATCGGATTAGAAAAAGATTTAATCATGTTACCCTCATTGTGGATAAGTTAGAATTATATAAGGATTCGGTATTAGATTCCGAGATTGCAGTAGATAAGCAGACTAAAAACCAAGAAAAGAAAACTAATGGGACAAAAAGTTAATCCAAATAGCCTTCGACTTGGCTATATTAAAGGATGGGAATCTAATTGGTTTTCATCCAAAAAAGGCTATGCTGATAAGCTCATAGAAGATCATAAAATAAGAAAGTATTTGGGGGTCAGGATGGCTAAAGCCAATCTTTCTAAAATTGTTATAGAACGAACGCTTAAGCGTATTACTATAACGGTGCATAGTTCTAAGCCAGGAATAATTATTGGTAAGGGAGGTGCAGAGGTAGAACGTATCAAAGAAGAGTTACGCAAATTAACAGCAAAAGAAGTCCACATAAATATTTTAGAAATAAAGAGACCGGAGCTAGATGCTAAGCTGGTGGCTAATTCTATAGCTCAGCAAATCCAAGCTAGGATTTCATATAAAAGGGTTGTAAAGCAAGCGCTTGCTGCTACCATGCGTGTAGGAGCACAAGGTATAAAAATAAGTACCTCTGGTAGGCTAGGTGGTGCTGAGATAGCAAGAAGTGAGCAATTTAAAGAAGGAAGGATTCCGTTGCATACCCTACGTGCTGATATCGATTATGCACTAGGAGAAGCGCAAACTGTATATGGGAAAATAGGAATTAAAGTCTGGATATTTAAAAATGAGATATACCAACGACCTGATCTGTCTTCCAACTCAACTATTTCAACAGGTTCAGAATCTAATAAGGGAACACAGAAGAATACATTTAAGGGAAGGGCTAAAAATTAATGAATTATAACTAATTTTACAGAACATCTGTATACGTGATATATAATATATGCCGCTATGTTGCAGCCTAAGAGAACAAAATATAGAAAAGTACAAAAAGGCCGTGTTAAAGGATTGGCTCATCGAGGAAGCTCTTTGGCATTTGGTACATTTGGAATAAAAGCTTTAGAACCAGTCTGGCTTACAGCTAGACAGATAGAAGCAGCGCGTATAGCCATGACCCGTGCTATGAAAAGGCAAGGTCAGGTTTGGATTAGAGTTTTTCCAGATAAACCCATCACCAAAAAACCTGCTGAGGTTCGGATGGGTAAAGGAAAGGGATCTCCTGAATATTGGGCAGCTGTTGTAAAACCTGGTAAAATTTTATTTGAAGTAGAAGGGGTAGATATTAATGTGGCTCGTGAAGCAATGCGTTTAGCTATACATAAATTGCCGATCAAAGCTAGATTTGTAGTACATAAAGATTACATGAATGTTTGAAATGAAATACCAAGAAATTAATTCGTTAGCACCAGAAGAGCTCAAAGAGAAAATAGAAGCTGAACAAGAAAATTTGAGGAAACTTAAATTTGCACATACTATTTCTCCTATTGAAAATCCTATGAAAATAAGAAATAGCAAAAGGCTTATAGCCAAGCTAAAAACAGCTCAGAACGCCAAAAGATAAAAAATAAATAAGAATAGCCATGCTAAGAAAGCATAGAAAAGAAAGAATAGGCAAAGTAGTTAGTAATAAATGCGATAAGACCATTACCGTGTTAGTGGAACGGATGATCAAGCATCCGCTCTATGGTAAATTTGTTAGAAAATCTAAAAAATTTATGGCACATGATGCAGAGAATATTTGCAACGAGGGCGACCGTGTTAAAATTATGGAAACTAGACCATTGAGTAAGAGAAAGAGATGGCGTTTAATAGAGGTTCTTGAAAAAGCTAAATAATCATGATTCGACAAGAGACAAGACTTACCGTTGCAGATAATAGTGGTGCCAAAGAGGTACAATGTATTCGTGTATTAGGTGGTACAAAGAAACGTTATGCCACCATCGGAGACCGGATTGTTGTAAGCGTAAAATCAGCTAACCCTGCTGGCAATATAAAAAAAGGTGCTGTATCAAAAGCAGTTATCGTAAGAACTAAAAAAGAAGTACGTCGTAAAGATGGGTCATATATCCGTTTCGATGACAATGCTGCAGTTTTATTACAGAATAACGATGAACTTAGAGGAACACGTATCTCTGGTCCTGTAGCACGAGAGCTTCGTGAAAAAGAATTTATGAAAGTAGTATCCTTAGCACCAGAAGTATTATAGACTATGTATCATACACATCATAAAACATCAAAATTTCATATAAAAAAGGGAGATACTGTACAGGTGTTGTCAGGTAACTACCAGAAAAAGCAAGGTAAAGTCCTAAAAGTTTTTACCAAGACCTATAGGGCTATTGTAGAAGGAGTGAACTTTGTATCTAAGCATAGAAAACCTACAGCGAAAAATCCGCAAGGTGCTATAGAAAGAGTAGAGGCTCCCATACATATGAGCAATCTGATGCTGATAGATCCGGCTACTGGAAAGCCTACTCGTGTAGGTAGAAAGCTTAATGGTGAAGGTAAATTACAGAGATATTCTAAAAAAACAGGCGAATTTATAAACAATGGGTAAACCAAGACTACAACAAAAATATTTTCAAGAAGTAGTTCCCGCGCTTAAGAAGGAGATGAACTATAAATCTGTCATGCAGGTGCCTAAAATAGAAAAGATATGCCTTAATCAAGGTGTAGGGGCAGCCGTGCAAGACAAGAAATTGATCGATATAGCCGTAGATGAACTAACGACTATTGCAGGCCAAAAAGCAGTAGCTACTAGGGCGAAAAAGGCTATATCCAATTTTAAATTAAGGGAAAATATGCCGATAGGTGCTACGGTTACTTTGCGGGGTAAACGTATGTATGAATTTTTAGACCGACTGATAACTATTTCACTTCCTCGAGTACGAGATTTTAGAGGCGTTAGCGAAAAAAGCTTTGATGGACGGGGGAATTATACGTTGGGTGTCAAAGAACAAATCATTTTTCCTGAAATTAGTATTGATAAAGTAACTAAATTAACGGGCATGAGTATTACCTTTGTGACTAGCACAGAAAGTGATAAAGAAGCATATGTCTTATTAAAAGCACTAGGCATGCCTTTTAAAAATTAACATCATAGATAAATGGCTAAGGAATCAGTTAAAGCACGTAATAGGAAGCGTGAATATTTGGTAGAGCGATATGCTGCTAAAAGAGCAAAACTTAAAGAAGCTGGAGATTATCTAGCGCTGGATAAACTTCCTAAAAATGCCTCTCCTGTACGTTTACGGAATAGATGTAGAATTACGGGTAGAGCTAGAGGGTATATGCGTAAATTTGGTATTTCGAGAATCGTTTTCCGAGAATGGGCTGCCGAAGGAAAAATACCAGGTGTTACAAAAGCTAGTTGGTAACGTCTTTTCCATTAGCTTAATTCTTTTATAAAACTATTATAGGCTATCGTAAAAAGTAAATAACTCGTAATAAAAAATTATATGACTACAGACCCTATAGCTGATTATCTAACCAGAATCAGAAATGCTATTCGCGCTAAGCATAGGATAGTGGAAATACCTGCTTCCAACCTTAAAAAGGAAATGACCAAGGTATTATATGATAAAGGTTATATAAAACAATATAAGTTTGAGGATGGGGCGAATAGACAAGGTTCTATTAAAATCGGATTAAAATATAATCCAGAAACCAAGACTTCACCTATTACTAAATTAGAGCGCATAAGTAAGCCTGGACTTAGGAAATATGTGAAAGCCACCGAATTACCAAGTGTCTTAAATGGACTCGGAATCGCCATACTATCCACTTCTAAAGGAATTGTCACTGATAAAGAAGCTAGACAAATGAAATTAGGAGGAGAGATACTCTGTTATATTTATTAGTTTCTACATCACCAAGCTATGTCAAGAATAGGAAAATTACCGATTAAACTACCCCAAGGAGTTACTCTAATAAGAGGTCCTGAAGAGCATATAGTTTATGTAAAAGGCCCAAAAGGAGAATTGTCCCAATATATAGATCCTGCCATACAACTTACAATAGAGAAAGATGTTGTTAGTGTACACAGAAGGACTAATCAAAAAAGACATAAAGCCCTTCATGGATTGTACAGAGTATTGATTAATAACATGGTTATTGGTGTAAGTACAGGCTTTGCCAAGAGTTTAGAATTAGTGGGGGTAGGATATAAAGCTAGTGTACAAGGAAATACATTAGACCTTGACCTTGGCTATTCCCATAAAATTTATTTTTCCATTCCATCGGAAATAAAAGTGCAGGCCGAAATACCTAAAGGTAAGAATCCACTCATACATTTAGAGGGAATAGATAAGCAATTATTAGGGCAGATCGCTGCCAAAATTAAGACCTTAAGAAAAGTAGAACCTTACAAAGGCAAAGGAATACGTTACGTAGGAGAACAGATTAGACGTAAGGCAGGTAAAACCGCTTCTAAATAATTTTAAATAGCTAGTAACAATGCCAATGAATAACTTAAAAGCTAAAAGAAGATTAAAGATTAGGATGCGTATTAGAAAGCGTATCCATGGTACTGCAGATAGGCCTAGACTATCAGTTTATAAAAGTAATAAAGTTACGTATGCCCAGCTTATCAATGATGAACAAGGCCATACATTGCTTGCAAGCTCTTCTAGACTCTTAAATGTAGAAGGGAGCACGCCTGTAGAAATGGCTAGGATGGTGGGAGAAGAGCTAGCTAAACAAGCTATCACAAAAGGCATAGAAGAAATTGTTTTTGATCGTTCCGGATATATATATCATGGTCGAGTAAAGGCCTTGGCAGAAGGTGCTAGGGCACAAGGACTTAAATTTTAGTACGTTATGATGCAACTAAAAAAAATGATTAAACCAAGTGAGCTTAACCTAACAGAAAAAGTTGTTGCTGTTAATAGGGTAACAAAAGTTGTTGAGGGAGGAAGGAATTTCAGTTTTTCAGCAGTAGTAGTAGTAGGAGATGGTAAAGGAGTGGTAGGACATGGATTGGGTAAGGCTCAAGAAGTTACGAATGCTATTGCCAAGGGCATAGAGAAAGCAAAAAAGAATCTTATTAAAGTTCCTATAATGAAAGGAACTGTGCCGCACCAAGCTACGGGCAAATATGGAGGAGGTGCTGTTTTAATCAAGCCAGCCGCTCCGGGTACAGGGATTATTGCAGGTGGAGGTGCACGTGTAGTGTTAGAATGCGCAGGTATCAATAATGTGCTATCTAAATCAAAAGGATCTTCCAATCCGCATAACAATGTAAAAGCAACTTTTCAAGCTTTGTCCCAGATGCGAGACCCCGTAACTGTGGCTGCACAACGAGGAATTAGTTTAGATAAAGTATTTAATGGATAGATATGGCAAAAGTCAGAATTACCCAAGTTAAGAGTACGATCAAATGTCCTCATAGGCAAAAGCTAACTATGAAGGCGCTAAAGCTTGGAAGGATAAATAAAAGCGTTGAGCTAGAATTTACGCCACAGATTCAAGGAATGATTCGACAAGTAAATCACTTAGTGATCACAGAAAATATATTATAGTTTAGTTATGGAATTACATACACTCAAACCAGCAAAAAACTCCGTTAAGCAAAATACAAGGCTTGGTAGAGGACAGGGTTCTGGAAAAGGAGGTTCAGCTTCTCGAGGAACCAAAGGAGCTAAATCACGTTCAGGTTATAAAAGCAAACGTGGTTTTGAAGGGGGGCAACTTCCTTTGCAACGAAGGTTGCCTATAGTTGGATTTAAAAATCCCAATCGAGTTAGCTACAAACCTATCAACTTAAATATTATCCAAGAACTGGTAGAAAAAACACAACTGACATCTATAACTCCTGAAGTTTTATGGGAACACGGATTAGTTAATAAGCGTCATAAGTATAAAATATTGGCTAACGGAGACTTAAAAACTAAACTAGAAATAACAGCACATGCCTTTTCAGATTCGGCAGTAGCAGCTATAGAAAAGTTAGGTGGGAAAGTGAATATTTTAAATGCCCATGCGTAAATTTTTTACTACAATAAAAAGAATATTTACTATTCCAGAACTTAGGAGTCGTATCCTGACTACCCTAGGGCTTCTATTAATTTTTAGATTAGGAGCTTTTATCGTTTTGCCAGGTATTGATGCAACTAAAATAACTGGAAAGGCTCAAGGTATACTCGGATTGTTAGATATATTTTTAGGAGGGGCTTTTAGCAATGTCTCGATATTTGGACTAGGTGTAATGCCTTATATTTCAGCTTCTATAGCCGTCCAACTTTTAACCGTGGCTGTTCCGTATTTTCAAAAAATTCAAAGAGAAGGACAATCCGGCCGAAAAACGCTTAATAAAATTACCAAAATACTTACGATTGGAATTGCGATGGTCCAGTCAGCTAGCTACCTTGCTGCTACTGTGTCTGATGAATTAATCATGATTAGTAAACCATTATTTTTTATTTCATCTCTTTTTGTGCTGCCAGCAGGAACGATGGCATGTATATGGATAGGAGATAGAATTACAGATAAAGGCATTGGAAATGGGGTTTCTATGTTAATCATGATCGGTATCGTTTCTTCTTTGCCGGGTGCTTTTGTAGAAGAATTCATTTTAAGAGGATCTAGAGGATTACTTATATTTATTTTTGAGGTTTTTGCGCTCTTTTTAATTGTGGTTACGGTAGTTATGTTTACCCAAGCTATACGTAAAATACCGCTTCAGTATGCGAAACAGATGGCTACCACTGGAGCCTATACTGGGCAAAGACAATATATACCTCTTAAATTAAATACATCTGGCGTAATGCCCATTATTTTTGCCCAAGTACTGATGTTTCTTCCAGCATTGGTAACCAATTTGTTTGCTGGTAAAAGTGATACGATGGCTGCTATCTCAAAGATTTTTGGTGATTTCACTACTTGGCAATATAATCTTGTATTCTCTTTGTTAATTATAGCATTTACCTATTTTTATACAGCTATCACGATCAATCCTATGCAGATAGCTGATGATATGAAACGAAGCAGTAGTTTTATTCCAGGCATCAAGCCAGGTAAGCTTACCGCTGCTTTTATAGATGACATCTTAAGTAAAATAACCTTGCCAGGATCTTTATTTCTAGCAATTATTGCTATTTTGCCAGGGTTAGCCTATATAGCAGGGTTAAGTAAGTCTTTTAGTAGATTTTTTGGTGGCACATCGTTGCTGATTATGGTAGGGGTTGTATTAGATAGTTTGCAGCAGATAGAAAGTTTTCTACTCATGCACCATTATGATCATATGATGGATTCTGGAAGAATACAGGGAAGATCTCAAACATAGTGGGCATTTATGATTTTTTTTAAAAATGAGGAGGAAATAAACCTAATTAAGCAAAGTGGAGAAATTTTGGCGCGAGTGCTTGGATTAGTTGCAGGAGCTATTAAGCCAGGAGTGGCGACCAAAGAATTAGATAAACTAGCAGAAGAATATATATATGACCAAGGAGCTTCTCCTGCATTTAAGGGTTATCATAACTTCCCAGCTACCTTATGTATTTCTGTAAATGAAACAGTTGTACATGGAATTCCAGGGAAGTATGTGTTACAAGAAGGTGATATTGTTTCTGTAGATTGTGGAGTTTCGTATAAAGGTTATCATAGTGATTCGGCTTATACTTTTTCAGTTGGAGAAATAACTAAAGAAGCTAGAGATCTTATTAAGGTTACAAAAGAAGCATTATATTTGGGGGTTGCTCAGGCTGTTGTAGGAAAAAGAGTTGGAGATATTGGGGCATCTGTGGAAACGTATGTTAACCAACATGGTTACTCAGTAGTGAAAGCGCTAGCTGGTCATGGGGTTGGCAAAAGCTTGCATGAAGATCCGCAGATACCTAATTACGGTAAACGAGGATCAGGGGTACAATTAAAAAAAGGCATGGTAATTGCTATAGAACCTATGGTTAATCAAGGGCAGTCAGCAGTTAGGCAAGATAAAGATGGATGGACAATTAAAACAGCAGACAGCAAGCTTTCTGCTCATTTTGAACATACCGTTGCAGTAGGTGAACGGCAAGCGGAAATATTAACAAGTTATCATTATATAGAAGAAGCTTTGAAAATTTAATATGGCTAAGACACCTGCAATAGAACAAGATGGAACCGTGGAGGTAGCTCTTCCGAATGCTGAATTTAAAGTTCGGCTGGCAAACGGACATCTTGTCAGAGCACATATCTCAGGTAGAATGAGAAAATTTTATATAAACATATTACCTGGAGACAAAGTAAAATTAGAATTGACTCCATACGATTTGACCAAGGGCCGTATAGTTCAAAGATATAAAGTTGATCAACCTAAGAAGGATGAACAACCAAATAGTGAGGGGACTCAATCAGATAAGAGACAACCTAAGAAATAAGGTGAAAGTGATTATAATATATTAATGCGATATGAAAATAAAATCATCTATAAAAAAACGTAGTAGCGAATGTCAAATAGTTCGTAGAAAAGGTGTGCTCTACGTTATTAACAAAAAAAATCCACGATTTAAGCAAAGACAAGGATAAATATGGCTAGAATATTAGGTGTAGATATTCCTGATAACAAACGAGGAGAAATAGCCCTTACCTATATTTTTGGTATTGGACGCAGTTCGGCTAATCAAATTTTAGCAACAGCAGGTGTTGATAAGGACAAACGTGTATCTAATTGGACTGATGCTGAGTCTCAGAAGATTCGTACTGTTATCAATGAGAATTATAAAGTAGAAGGCGAATTGAAATCTGAAATACGTCTGAATATTAAAAGATTGATAGATATAGGTTGTTACAGAGGTAGACGACATGTCTTAGGCCTTCCTGTGAGAGGACAAAGCACTAAAAATAATGCTAGAACTCGTAAAGGAAAGCGTAAAACAGTAGCTAACAAAAAGAAAGCTGCTAAGAAATAAACATTTTCTTTTCGAAATCTTATAGAAATATTTATAGAGGATTATGACAAAACCCCAAAAAGAAAAAACCAAAAAGCGAGTTGTCAGCATTGGCAAATTAGGCCAAGCGCATATTAAAGCTACTTATAATAATATCATTATTTCTATGACCAACGAGGTTGGCCAAGTTATAGCTTGGTCTTCGGCTGGTAAAATGGGATTTAAGGGGTCTAAGAAGAATACTCCTTATGCGGCACAAGTATCTGCTGCAGATTGTGCAAAAGTAGCACATGACTTAGGAGTAAGGAAAGTAGATGTTTTTGTAAAAGGCGCGGGCGTAGGCAGGGAGTCTGCTATTAGAACGATTCAAGATGCTGGCATAGAAGTTAGTGCTATTAAGGATGTTACACCGCTACCTCATAACGGGTGTCGGCCTCCTAAGCGTAGACGTCCATAATTTTAATTAAATAATCTTAAACATGGCAAGATACATAGGTCCTAAATCTAAAATTTCCAGAAGATTTAATGAGCCCATATTTGGGCCCAGCAAGGCACTTCAGAAAAAAAGCTATCCTCCAGGGCAGCATGGTAGAGTACGTAAGAAAAAGTCTGAGTATGCTATTCAGTTGATGGAAAAAGGGAAAGCAAAATATATATATGGATTATTAGAAAAACAGTTCTCCAATCTATTCCATAAAGCAGCCAAGAAAAAAGGCGTGACAGGTGAGCTTTTGCTACAATTTTTAGAAACGAGATTAGATAATGTGGTTTATCGACTAGGTATAACACCTACTCGAAGAGCCGCCAGACAGTTGGTATCCCACAAACATATAACTGTAAATGATCAGATAGTTAATATACCTTCTTATGCATTAAGAGTAGGTGATATGATTGGTCTTGATGAAAAAGCTAAAAGTTCAAACTATATTGTGGAACGTATTTCTAACCACTTTTATAATAAAAGCAATTGGCTAGAATGGGATAGTAAACAGATGAAAGGAAAAATTATTGCGCTACCTAATAGAGAGGAAATACCCGAAAAGATTAATGAACAAAGTATAGTAGAGCTATATTCTAAATAATTTTAAAAATTTTATCACTTTTTATAACAATATAAATAATAAATAAGCTAAAAAATGTCATCAATAGCCTTTCAAATACCTGGGAAGATATCTGTAAAACATGCCGATGAATTTCATGGTATATTTACTTTTAAGCCACTTGAAAGAGGTTATGGCGTAACCATCGGGAATGCCTTGAGAAGAGTAATACTATCCTCTTTAGAAGGCTATGCTATTACTTCCATCAGAATACCTGGCATATACCACGAATTTTCTACCATAGAAGGGGTAACAGAGGATTTGGTAGAAATGATTTTAAATTTGAAGCAAATTAGATTTAAAAAAGTTGGTGATAGTGCAGAGAACAAAATATTTATATCCGTTAATAATAAAAAAGTTTTAACAGCTGGAGACTTTGCGCAAGCAACCACTGCATTCCAGATCACCAACCCTGATTTGGTTATTTGTCATATAGATGAGTCTGCACGGTTTGAGTTAGAAGTTACTGTTGAAAAGGGAAGGGGATATATACCTGCGGAAGAAAATAAAACTAGTACTCAGGTAAAAGGCGTAATTCCTATTGATTCTATTTTTACGCCCATCAAGAATGTCAAATACCATGTAGAAAATACACGCGTAGGTCAAAAAACAGACTACGAAGCATTGGTGTTTTCTGTACAAACTGATGGAACCATACATCCTCAAGCTGCGATTGAGCGTGCTGCGGATATTATGATTAAACACTTTGCGCTGCTTATTGATAAAAACAAGCTGGTAGAGTCAAAAGATTTAGATGAGATCGATATATTGGATGAATCCACGCTACAGATGCGTAAATTGCTAAAAACTCCACTCAATGAGATGGGCTTGTCTGTGCGAGCTTTTAACTGCCTCAAAGCGGCCGAAATCCGAACTTTGGGAGATCTGGTTCAATTAAAGGTGTCAGATATGTCCCAATTTAGGAATTTTGGTAAAAAGTCACTTAAAGAGCTTCAAGATCTAATAGCTAGCAAAGAGCTAGCTTTCGGAATGGATTTATCTGCTTACAATTTGAATGAACAATAGCAGAATATTTAGATTGTACTAAGTGCTATTGTTATATTTAATTTTTTATAGAGTTTATTTACAACAAACATGAGACACGGTAAAAAATTTAACCATTTAAGTAGGCCTGCTTCTCACCGAAAGGCATTACTAATGAACCAGGCTAAATCTCTGATTTTACACAAGCGTATTATCACTACAGTAGCCAAGGCTAAAGCACTTAGGAAATTTGTAGAACCAATTATTACCAAAGCAAAACAAGATTCTACCCATGCAAGAAGGGTTGTATTCTCGTACTTTCAGGATAAAGAGCCAGTAAAATTACTCTTTAACGAGGTTGCTCCCAAAATAGGAGATAGGCCTGGAGGGTATACAAGAATTATTAGAATGGGAAATCGCTTGGGAGACAATTCGGAAATGTGTCTGATAGAATTGGTAGACTACAATACATATCTACAAAAAGAGGATACATCCAAGGAAGCTAAGTCAAAAACAAGAAGAGGAAAAGGGAAGAGTAAATCAAGTGATACCCCTTTATCAGCAGCTAAAGATACGACCCAGCAAGATGAGGCTGATCAGTCAGCACAACAGCTAGGTAACCATTCAGAAGAAGTTAATTCAGGCGAAAATAATACAATTGTATCTACTTCTGACATGTCTTCTGAAGAGGATACAAACCCAGAAGATAATTAATAGTAGGTACCCGTTCGCGGGCTCACATTTACTTTATTCTATCAACCCTACTTTACTCGTTCGGCTATGCCGAGTGAAGATTATTAATCATTAGATGTTTAGTCCCTTGGTAAAGGTATCAATATTTAAGTGGAAAAGTTGAGGGTTTTTTTGCCATTGTTG
>MKUM01000007.1 GCA_001897825.1 Candidatus Amoebophilus sp. 36-38 | reverse complement strand
TCAAAAATCTTTGTTTTCATTCGATTTATCCCTTATTTATGAGTTCTTAAGGGTCAACTAATATAGTTTTTCAGGATTCTATAACATACGTATGCTTTGTGGTTGAAAAGTGATTTGCCTGTGTCAGGGTATGCAAGGAGTTAATTAATAAGATTTCACCTATGTATAAAAGTTAATCCTCGTGTAATAGAGTTCTTGCAAGATCAAGAATTGAGTTTATCTGGGCAGGATTTGCGAGAAACCAGAGTTTACTACGATAATAAGATGTTATCTACATATGCCGGGTCTCGGTAGGTTTAGCAAACCAATTATTGTTACGGCCATCCATATATCGAACCGGTGTATTAACAAGTTCTTTTATATCCACATCATCCAGGCAGGCGAGGTTGATTGAGTAGTATTCTCCACCTAACTCATCGAGATATCCTCGTCCAAAAGAATGGACACCGCAGTGTTTGCAAAACAAATGATGTGCGGTTTTTGAGTTGAATTGATAATCATTGATGTCATCGCTACCGGCGAGTAGACGAAACGCGTCAGGTTTAACTATCACGCCCCACTTCCTCGTTTTGGTGCAGATTGAACAATTGCATTTGCCGCTGCCAACACTCAAATCAATGTCTGCTTCATAGCGAACTCTACCACAGTGGCAGCTTCCCTTATAAGTTTTTTTGCTCATAAGTTTTTTTGAAAAATCCTCAGCTGACTTCTTTTCTTCTGTTACTAATTTCTGGGTTTTTGAAACTTTGGATGAATCCCCTTCAGAATCACAGCTAATTAATCGCATATTTAGTAATACTAAACCAATAAGAATTAACTTTTTTCTTGACTTTAACATATTCATATACGTTTAATACCTTAAAAAGGTTAATAATAAATATTATTAAGAGGATTTCTAAAAATACAGTTTTGCCAGTTGACGAGGTTGAAGGTAACCAGCTAAACGCTAGTTTTTAATTTTACACCTTAATTTTTAGAAGCCCCTATAATATAATATAATGTACAAAGTTAAACTTAACTATACCATTTTACAACCCTTGTATGAGGACCATGCTGGGAAAAGAAAAATCTCCTACAATAACGGCATACTACCCCCTCGTTTTTTAGAAGAGCACAAGCAAGCAGGCAATACCTATCATAGATTTACAGCTTTTTAGAAACCCTAATTAGCCCTGGTGTAATTACTAAAGTAGTTAAAATGTATGTTTAATGTTATTCATACCAGCTTACCTCTAATGGAGGTAATAAGCTAATGTTATTGCGTGTGAATAATAACATGTCTTTTTGTATAGCCTGTTTAGAGGTGTTTATATTTAAATCTTCCTGATGAGAGGTCGGAGTAGGAATAAACCCCAGCCTGTTTGCTACAGCGATACTTTTGTTATTAGCTTGATCGATGCGGATATGTACAGCCTGTGCGTGTAAATGCTCAAATGCATATCGAGTTAACCCATTTACAAATTCTGTAACTAATCCTTGTCCTCTATACCGTATGTCGAGCCAATAGCCGATTGTATAAATACCCTTATCAATTAGGGTATCTTCATTAAATCCAGAACCACCTATAATTTTTTTTGTACTTTTTTCTATCACATTCATCGGGAAATTTTTTCCACTTTTAGCTATCCAGTTAGCTACCTCTGTATGCACAAAATTTCGAGTTGTAGCTAAGCGAGGATTTTGTGCCCAAGGCATCCATTTTTGTAGCGACTCTAGAGAATAGTTAATGCATTCATTGAGGGATATTTCATCTCCCATTTGTAAAGGTCTAAGAATGATGTGTGGAGTCTCTATTTTTTGAAGATTATAAATGCGCATAAAGATATTATTTTCTGCTGCCCTCAAGGGTCACTAGAAGAATACGCTGAGGAGCATAGTATTTATCTATGATGTAAGGGCTTAGTGTACTCTTTGTCATTAATCGCTAGCAACAGGACAATTAGATGAATTAAGTAGAGGGTGAGGGATTCGAACCCCCGGTACTCTCGCAAGTACAACGGTTTTCAAGACCGCCGCATTAAACCGCTCTGCCAACCCTCTCTCTAATGACTTTATAAGCCAATTCAATGTTACAAAATAAGTTAATCTGTTTATCTAGAACAAATTGTAGCTAATTTTTTGTAAAACATTTTGAAATTATAGCTATAAGAGCTCTCTGATATTGATTTGCATGGCTAGTAAGGCGGGTCTATAACTGGCTAATAAAGTTGTTAAAGATACACTTACTCCTACATAGATGAAATCACTTACTTGTCTTTTAATCGGATAAGCTTCAATTAAACTAGTTTGCATACCTAAAGATATAATTCCAAACTTTTGTTGTAGCCAACTTAAAAACCAGGCTAGAGCCATACCAATCAAGGTGCCAGTTATTCCAATTAGTAAACCCTCTAGTAAGAAAATGTTTTTTATCATTTTCGGATTCGCACCTAAGGTATATAGGATAGCCATATCTGTGCGTTTGGCTAATACCAACATAGATAAAATAAAAAATATGTTGAGCGAAGCTACAGCTACGATCAGTGCAAAAGTTATAAATACCAATATCCTTTCTATTCGGATTGTTCTCATGAGTGTAGGTTGCTGTTCATCCCTATTAAGTATTTGAAATTGCTTTGGTAAGGATGCTTGTAATGCTTTTTGCACTTTTTTGATGGAAAAGCCTTGAGTTACCTGTATTTCAAGTGCAGTTCGTTTATCCACCTCACCCAGCAGATGGGTAGCAAAATTTAGGGGTACAATGACATAATTCTCATCAAAATACTTTTCAATAGAAAAGACTGCACCAGGTTTAATCCATGCAGTACGATATAGATTTTGAGGTGCAATTACACTTAGTTTATTGCTTCTTGGGTAAAATACCTGTAAGTTCTCAAAGAAGTTATTCAATCGAATGGAAAGCGCATATTGTATCCCAGCACCTAGTAGTGCAAAATTTTGATGCTCGTTTTTTAGTTCCAGCTTACCTTGTATGATGTGGCTGGCTAGTCGACTATCTTCTATAAAATTGTCTGAAACTCCTTTTAGCTTAATTACCAACTGCCGGCCTTTATATATGAGGAGTGCATTTTCTTCTATAACCTCTACTACTTTAGCCACACCAGGCATATCTTTTATTGGATGCGTTAACTCAGGGGTTACAGCAAAATACTTACCTTGTTTTAGCTCAACCTTCATATCAGGATCAAAAGCATCAAATAATTTCTTGACCACTTCTTCAAGTCCATTATACACGGATAATACGAGCAACAAAGCCATCGTGCTTAAAGCAACACTTAGGCATGCGATGAGCCCCATTCGATAAATGAGGTTTTTCTTTGAGCTAGTAGAAAAGTAACGTTTAGCTATAAAAAAAGAGGTGTGCATGTAAACTAAAATATTAATCTAAGAGAATTATTGCTAATTTCTGATAGAACTAAATTAAGCTTTTAGTAACTAATATTTGCTTTTTTATTCTTAAGAAATGTTAACTAGCTGTAGTAGACTTTCTAAACAAAAATGATTATATTCTATGTGTGGTAAAGCCGTCTCAATTCAGCGCTTGGTTACTAAAACTTAATTCTTGACTATAAAAATATACTAGGTTACTTATTGCATATGTGGCAAGATATATTATATTTGGACGCTATAAAAAATTTGATCGTAATTTATTTAAAATCGACGTACTATGTATTGGACATTAGAACTAGCATCTTATTTAGATGATGCCCCTTGGCCAGCTACCAAGGATCAATTAATAGACTTTGCAGACCGAATAGGAGCACCTATAGAAGTAATAGAAAATTTGAATGAGTTAGAAGATGACGATCATCCTTATGATAGTATAGAGGAAATATGGCCTGAATATCCTACAAAAGATGACTTTCTTTTTAATGAGGATGAATATTAGTCAGATAAAATAGACTTTTTCTAAAACCAAGAATTGGGTTCTCTGGGCAGGAAGTAATTTGTGAGAAATCGGATTTACTGCAGTAAATAATGTCACTCGTGCGTAGGCAGGAGGAGGATTGGTGAGTCAGGGCTGGAGTCCTGGCTCGCACTTACTGACGAACCCAGGGAGCTCAAGGGGAAGGTTTCAGAAGAAGTCTAATTGTTTAGTCCCTTGGTAAAGGTATCAATATTTAAGTGAAAAAGTTGAGGGTTTTTTTGCCATTCTTGCTCTATAAATT
>MKUM01000006.1 GCA_001897825.1 Candidatus Amoebophilus sp. 36-38 | reverse complement strand
ATAGAAATAGTCAAGTTATTACTAGAGCACGGAGCAGATGTAAATGCCAAGAATAAGAATGATTTTACTTCACTATATGTGACATCACAAAAAGGACATATAGCAATAGTCAAGTTATTACTAGAGAAAGGAGCAGATGTAAATGCCGAGAGTAAGCGTGGTTGCACTTCATTATATCTAGCATCACACGAAGGACATATAGCAATAGTCAAGTTATTACTAGAGCACGGAGCAGATGTAAATGCCGAGAGTAAAAGTGGTTTTACTTCACTATATGTGGCAGCACAAGGAGGACATATAGAAATAGTCAAGTTATTACTAGAGAACGGAGCAGATGTAAATGCCAAGGATAAGGATGGTGATACCCCACTATCTATAGCATCACAAGAAGGACATATAGAAATAGTCAAGTTATTACTAGAGAAAGGAGCAGATATAAATGCCAAGGGTAAAAATGTTAGTACTCCACTATATCTAGCATCACAAGAAGGACATATAGCAATAGTCAAGTTATTACTAGAGCACGGAGCAGATGTAAATGCGAAGTATAAGGATGATTTTACTTCACTATATGTGGCAGCATACCAAGGACATATAGAAATAGTCAAGTTATTACTAGAGCACGGAGCAGATGTAAATGCCAAGGGTAAAAATGTTCGTACTCCACTATCTATAGCTATAAAAATAGGACATGTAGCAATAGTCAAGTTATTACGAGAAAAAGGAGCAAAGTCTTACAGTGATCAGGTAGTTTATTTGTACTAGTTTGAATTTAATCTGACAAGTAGTATAATTGATTAAAAATAAAATTTAAACTAGGAATAAAAATGAATTTAAACCAAAAATAATAAGACCTAAAATAGGGTTACTAGAAGTAGCTAAAAAACTAGGAAATGTATCTACAGCCTGTAAGACTATGGGCTATAGTAGAGATAGTTACTATCGTTTTAAAGAACTATATGAGAAAGGCGGGGAAGAAGCACTTTATGAACTTACGCGTAAAAAACCAATCCTTGCTAACCGAGTAGAAGCTCATGTAGAAAAGGCGGTAGTGGTATCCTATCCAGCTTATGGACAATTACGGGTATCTAATGAATTGAAGAAGCAAGGGATGTTGGTATCTCCTGGAGGTGTAAGATCGATTTGGCTTAGAAATGATTTGAATAACCTTAAGAAGCGATTAACAGCTTTAGAAGCTAAGCTGGCACAGGATGGTATTCTACTTACCGAAGCACGGCTAAGAGCATTAGAAAATAAGAAGAGCATACAAGAGGCACATGGAGAAATAGAAACAGTCCACCCAGGGTATCTAGGTTGCCAGGACACGTATTATGTAGGTAACTTTAAGGGAATAGGAAAAGTATACGGACAAACCTATATCGATAGTTATACTAGAGTTGCAGAGGCAAAACTATATACTGAAAAGACAGCTATTACTTCTGCTGATATCTTGAATGATCGAGTATTACCTTGGTATGAAGAGCAAGGAGTACCTATTCTCCGTATTATGACTGATAGAGGTACCGAGTATAAAGGAATCATAGAGCATCATGCTTATGAGCTATTTTTGAGTATAGAAGGAATAGAACAAAGCTTATTCACCACAAACCAACGGTATGTGTGAACAGTTTCATAAGACGATGAAGACTGAATTTTATGACACAGCAATGAGGAAAAAGATCTATACTAGCTTAGAAGAGTTACGGACTGACTTGGATAAATGGTTATATGAATATAATTATGAGCGGAGTCATAGTGGAAAATATTGTTATGGAAAGACGCCTATGCAGACATTTATAGATAGTAAACATTTAGCTTTGGAAAGGAACAACGAATTGTTGTATCTTGAAAGCATGTCTGACAGTCGAGAGTCTACTGCCAATTCCTCCCCCCTGTCGTGATAGTTTGTCAGATTAAATGATGACTAGTACACGAAATGCTGAATGAGATAGAAACTATTTGTGCTCAGTTGAAGAAAATAGTGACAGCAACAGCGCCAATCAGAAACAAATATATAGATATAGGCTATACATTCGTATGGCCTAATTTTTATTATAAATATGAGATCGCATGTTATAAATAGTTGGTAAAAAACTTGACTTACAAAATTTAATTTGCTAACTAGTGATTAATATCTTAATTTGTTTACTAGTAAACGGAATTAGATATTTAAAAAATGAGTAATGTCTAACCTATAAATATATATAGTTATGAAAAACTCAATTAAATACTTACGATTATTAAGCCTATATGGAATTGTAGGTTTAATACTATCTGTTTTTGGAACTAGCCAAGTTTTAGGAACAATAGATAAAACCAGTAATAAGCAATTAGCTAGAAATTATCCAGGAATAGTTGATTCTTCTTTAGCTAATATCAATCTTATTCAAGAAAATGGACAAGTTGTGAAGCCACTTTTAGATTTTCTGGCACTTTTTAATATCAGACACGACGGTACCGTAAGGTCTATTAATGCAGCTATGCAAGAAAATTTTATAAGAAAATCAGGATTAGAACGTTGGGATGTCATAGATACACAAGAGGATAAAAGATTACGAACACCAGCATTAAGGCTACTTAGAAATATGGAACTGGTTGATGCGATTCTTCATTTCCAAGTTAATGCAGATTATTTTCTTTTGTTCGGTGCTACAATACCTAGAGCTGAAAAACGTTTCAACGATTTTTTAGCACAGTATAATGCAGGTACGTTGCAATGTAAGCATATCGTTTTTTTAGGAGGAGTTAGAAAATTGCAGCCTAGTGAGATAGAAAGAATGAAGGTTATATCAGGCATATCTTTTGCTGGTTTTCTTAAAGACTTAAATATAAAGGAAACGGATCTTACAGAAGCCCACATGCTCCGTTTTATATGGAAAACCAAAGCGACAAAGCGTCTGAAAGATAAATTTCAGGAGCCTAAAAATTTATTCTTTATCAATTCTACAAATATTACAGATGGGGCTAATGAAAGACCTACTTCCATTAATACTATAGAAACTTGGCTTAAAGCGTATCTTCCTACGCCCGGTAGTTGCCATGCAAATGTTGAGAAGCCTTATGGGATTAGAATAGAGAAAAGTTTAAGGTATGAGCTAGAAAAATATAACAGACAATTAATCAATGTAAAGAAACGATTTTCTATAACATGGAATAGTTCTGCAAGTGACCCAAATCTATTACTAGCTATTTATAAGGATGAGCTTGCTAGAACTTTCTTAACCGAATATAATCTTAAAAAGTATTTAGGGATTATAAAAGATTAAATATTTGATTCAGAGGGTAATGTTTATTATAAAGCCTTTCACTAACCATATGTTGGTGGAAGGCTTTACCTTTAGTATCCTTAATTCATGGTCTGTGACTCCACAGATCATACTTATTGTGTCCTGTGTGCCACAAGCCACGGAAAGGGGGAAAGAGAAACTCTATTGGACCTTCTGCGAAAGAAAAAATTAGGGAAATTTATCCCCTCTCAAAATATCTACGTGCCCTTTTTTATATACTAAAAATCTTTTCGCAGAAGGTCTATTATTCTATATCGCGTCCGCCTTGTTCATTGAGATAATGACGTATGATATTTTTTTCATCCATAGCAGGTTTTTCTTCTAGCTGAATATCTTTTCTTAAATAAGCAGGTACGTCTAAATAATCTCTAAGATCCTCTTCACTTAGCACAGTTGCTTGTTGTTTGGCTAATTCTTTTATTCTGTTTTGTGCTTTTTCATGTAATATTTGTTTTTTTTCTTCTAGTAAATCAAAGGGCAAAGGAAGTGTACCAGACCCTTGTCTAATAGGTTGAAAAGGCCTTCTATTATTTTTTATGTGCTGCTGTGGTTGTGTCTGCTTCTTGAAAGTGTCGTATCTATGTTTTAATTCATTTGATTTAGCTTCCTCTTCATTTCTAGAAGAAAAGCCTTCAAATAGATACCCTTGCGAAGATTTGCCTGGAACCTGCTTAGCATCCGTCTTGTTAGTAACATGATTAGTTTCGCCAGTGTCTTCTTGTTTATCTTCAAAACCAGTGGCGATAACAGTTACCCGAATGCTTTCTTTGAGTTGTTTGTCTGATCCATGACCAAAAATCATTTCCGCATCTTCGCCCACCTGCTCTTGTATGTAGTCAGTAATGGTAGCGAGTTCGTCCATGTGCATTTCTGCCTCTTGACCTGAAACAATTGAAAGAAGGATTTTCTTAGCTCCATGTATATCTTTATAGTCGAGTAGGGGAGAAGTTAGGGCTAGTTCGGCAGCCTTTCTGGCTCTTCCTTCTCCTTCTGCTTGGGCTGATCCCATTACTGCTGCCCCTGCCTTTTTCATGACCGTTTTTACATCTTCAAAGTCCACATTTACATAACCTGGCACCGTAATAATTTCTGCAATACTTTTAGCAGCGGTTGTCAAGACATTATCAGCTTGGGCAAATGCATTTCCTATAGAAAGATTTCCTAGAACTTGTCTGAGTCGATCATTTAAAATAACTAATACGGTGTCACAATGTTGACGTAGTTCTTTGATTCCAGCTTGTGCTTGTAAAAGTTTCTTTTTACCTTCAAAAGCAAACGGTAACGTGACAATGCCTACTGTAAGTATCCCTAATTTGCTGGCTATGCTAGCAATAACAGGAGCTGCACCGGTACCAGTACCTCCGCCCATTCCTGCCGTAACAAAAAGCATTTTAGTTCCGTCATTAAGTAGTGCTTGTATTTCTTCTTTGCTTTCGATAGCAGCATTTTTACCTACTTCAGGATTTGCACCAGCTCCCAAGCCGCTTGTTAGATTAATACCAATTTGCAATTTATGTTGTACTGGACTATTCTGGAGTGCCTGCTCATCTGTATTGCAAACGATAAATGTTACATCTTGAATACCCCGCTTATACATGTTATTTACAGCATTACCACCTCCACCACCTACACCTATTACTTTTATAATTGATTTTTTAGGCTGTGTAACCATATCAAATCGATGTGTCCTGGATTCCATAGTAGTTAATTATCTATTTTAATTAGATGGATCTTCGTAATCATCTATTAGAAGTCCTTTCGTTTTATTTAAAATTCTTCTAAAGAGATCTGTACCCTGCTTCTCTTTTTTATAAGCTTGTTTAGCAATATTTTTAGAAGCTACTTTAGAAGTCTTATAACTCGCCTCTCTGTAGTCGAGGTCCTTAAATCCTGCTAAAACAAGACCAACCGATGTAGCACACATGGGGTTATTGATTTCCTCCACATGATTTTTGTCTAATAGATCGTTGGGAAAGCCTAATCTTGTATCTAGCCCAGTTATATATTCAAACAATTTCTTTAGTGATTGAAGTTGTGAGCCACCGCCCGTGATTACAATACCAGCTGCAAGCTTATTATGAAAACCAGATGTGATAATTTCTGCATGGATCAGTTCTATGATTTCTTCCATCCTAGCTTCTATAATATGAGCCAAATTTCTTACAGATACTTCTTTAGGTGGGCGATTTCGCAGTCCAGGTATGCTGATAATTTCTTCAGCATTTGTTTCTTCAACGATAGCTTTACCAAATTGCTTTTTTAGGAGTTCTGCTTGATATTCCATTACTTGAAATCCAGTTTTAATGTCTGCTGTGATGCTATTACCTCCAAAAGGTATGACAGCAGTATGGCGAATAATGGAATCATAAAAAATGGCTATATCTACGGTGCCTCCTCCTATATCTACTAAACAGACACCGGCTTCTTTCTCTTCTTCACTCAGGGTAGCTAGACTAGAAGCAAGCGGTTCTAAAATTAGTTCAGCGACTTCTAAACCTGCTCTTTGAGTACATTTATGTACGTTATTAATAGCATTAGTTTGGGCAGTAATAACATGGAAATCTGCTTCCAATCTAACACCTGTCATACCTACTGGATCTTTAATGTTCTCTTCATAATCAACCATATAGTTTTGAGGCATTACGTGGATGATTTCACTTCCAGGCGGAGTTAAAATTTTGTACATATCGTTGGTGAGCCTGATCACATCTTCTACTGTAATCTCTTCATCAGTGCGATCTCGTGTAATACTACCATGCTGTACGCTACTTTTAATATGTCTTCCAGCAATACCAACATTTACAACTCTGATATCTATGCCAGAGATTTCCTCAGCCTGCCTCATAGCTTCTTTAATGGCAATTACTGTCTTGTCAAGGTTAGTAATTACTCCCCTTACTACGCCTTCTGATACTGCTTTCCCCATACCAAGAATTACTAAATTGCCTTGTGTATCCTTTTTACCTACCACTGCTAAAACTTTGGTAGTGCCTACATCAAGTCCTACAATTATTTTTTCATTTTCCATCTTCTATTCGCAAACTATTTGGTTATCAAACTTAAGATTTATTCGTTTATAGCTATTCCAACCTTTGTAAGGAAGAATGTCTTTATAAAAGATCTTAAGTTTTTTCATTTTATTTTCAATATTATCTGGGCTGCCCAAGTATACTTTATGTCTGTTAAACTGAGTGGATAGTGTTAATTCATTCCGATTGTCTATACTAATATGTGTAACCTGTGCTTTCCAAAAAGGGTCTTTATCAATTAAATTAAGCGCTTTTAAAATTGCTTCCCCATATGGGGCATCTCGTATACTGCTTTTTAATTTACATAATATTTCGCTATCTACAAGTAGAACCCTGGCAGCATAGCTAGTAGATAAAGGTAATATTCCTCCTACTTCGTCAATATAACGATCTGTTTCAGAAGAACACGTCATCCTGGCTATAACCTGTTTGGGTAAGATAAGGATGTTTAGATCACCTTTCCAAGTTTTATATACGGTGCAAAACCGAATAAAATCATGTGATTTTATAATGGTTTCAATATTCTTACTTTTTATCTGCTGCAAGCTAAGCGTATTTTCATATTTCTTAGCTAGGTAGGCAAGTATATCTTTTTCTTTTATAAAAGACTGATCTGATAAATTCTTTATATGTATGTTGATACGCTTACATGGCTGATCTATATACTTCTTTTCAGCAATAAAAATAGAGCTTACTAACAATAGCAGACCAAATACTAAGCTCAAAGTTTTTATCCATCTATAAATCATGCTGATATTTAAAGACAAATCTGATGAAACCTATTTTTTTACTTAAGAAGTTGAGCACTGAAATAACGCGTATAAAATTACGGGTAATATATGGTTTTTTAGTATAATCTGCTAAATATTTCTTAGTACATATTTTAATGATACAAAGAGGTCTTTCGAAACCAAGAATTTTGTTCTCTAGGCAGTAAGGAATTTGTGAGAAACCGGCGTTGGAGTGTCAGGAGGAAACTCCTGACAGCACATGAGGATTTTGGTGTCAGGGCTCCAGCCCTGACTCACACTTACTGACGAACCTAGGGGACTAAAGGCGACGATTTTGAAAGAACTCCAAGATTAAATTAGTTGAAAGTAGAAGCATATTAACCATACTAAAAATAAAATAGGTAATAAGAATGGGATAGCAAAATAAATGATATAACTGAAGAAAGGTGGCATGCGTACACCTAGTTGTTCTGCGATCGATTTAACCATAAAATTAGGTCCATTACCGATATAGGTCATGGCTCCAAAAAACACAGAAGCAATAGATATCGATTTTAGCCTAAGTATGGAGTTGACAAATCCTTGACCCATAGCATAATGATATACATCCGAGGCTTGTAATATATCACCTCCTTGCGAAGCCATACTGGCAGCTACAAAGTTTAGGTAGGTAGGTGCATTGTCTAATACAGAAGAAAAAATACCAGATCCCCAATATAAGGTGTTATGACTAATTAAGCTAATACCAGCTTCAGATTGAGCAAAAGCACTGATTAAAGTTAATGCCGGTATCATGGTTCCGAAAATACCTATAAATATGAGAATGACTTCTTTAATAGGTCCAAAGCTAAACGCATTATTTTGCAATGCTGTAGGGTTAGCGTATCGATAAGAAAACCAGGCTAATCCAAATAATAAAAGCTCTCTTAAAAATGAAAAATCATGCCCATGGTAATGAATAGCTGGTACCCAACTAAATATATTTGGATCGACAAATACAGCCATTACAATTAAAAAGAGCCAAATAAAGTTACGTTTACCAACAATTTGTATGGTGCTACCTTTTTGTTCCAGTGGCCTATCTTTTTGATTAAATGTTATATTTCTTTTGTCAAGCCAAAAGAAGATAATACTTAGTATACAGAGCGCTATTAACCACGGCATCAAATTGTTTTGAAGGGTCCAGAAAAAAGGCACACCTTTTAAAAAGCCCAAGAAAAGAGGTGGATCCCCGATTGGAGTAAGAGCACCCCCTACATTACTAACGATAAATATAAAGAACACAATATGATATATTTTAATTCTTTCTTGGTTCAGGCGAATATAAGGTCGGATTAACAGCATGGATGCGCCTGTAGTGCCAATCAGGTTGGCTAAAACTGCGCCTAGTAATAACAAGAAAAGGTTCGTTGCTGGCATAGCGGCTTTATTGATCTTAATTAAAATACCCCCAGATGCCATGAACAAGGCGCTAATAAGTGCTATAAACTGGATATATTCCATGATCGCCTCTATAGGTTTGGTATAATTACCTAACACAAATAGATAATAGCTAATTACCAATCCGGATAATAAAATGGATATTTTAGGATAATGCTTATGCCAAAAGGACTCGTATAATAGCGGTCCGGTAGCAATCATCAACAACAAGATGATGAAAGGTAATGCAAGCCAGCTTGGAGGTAGGAGGTGATGAGTTTGGCTAGACTTTTGTTTCTCTGTATTAGCAACTGTTATTGTTTTGGAATTGAGTTCTCTAGTATCTGTACCTTTTAATAGGGTGCTGCTAGCTGAAGTTGACACTGGAGTGTTACTTGCTAGGGCCTGGGTTGCATGATTCCCTATTCCCAATATGAACAAGTATAACCCAAAAACACTAATAGTGATGTTTCTAAACATATGGTCAAAAGTTAAATTATCATGCTAAACTAATAAGCTTATATAGGAAGCGCAAAATTTTTAGTAGAGTTCTGGCAGAACCGTCGCCTTGAGTCCCCTGGGTTCGTCAGTAATTGGTTCTTCATATTTATTTACTGCAGTAAACTCCAGTTTCTCGCAAATTCTTTCCTGCCCAGCGAACTTAATTCTTGGTTATGCCAGAACCCTAGTATTTCAATGTGCTGTCCGTTAGGCCGTCAATTTTTGGTGGCGAGAACTACCTCTCGCCACCACCGGATTTATCTTCAATATTTAGCTAATTTTAATACTTCCGTGATCTGTGGCACACAAACCACTACCAATTGAGGGTCATTTATTTTTCTGGCCGCATCTGCGGGAAGAAAATGACCTCTTGAATAGAAGGAGAGTTAGTCATAATCATGGCTAACCGGTCAATTCCAATCCCTAAACCGGCTGTAGGAGGCATTCCATAGCTCAAAGCTCTTAGGAAATCTTCATCTAGCATCATCGCTTCTTCATCTCCTCGTTGACCCAGTTGGAGCTGATCTTCAAAGCGGTTACGTTGTTCGATGGGGTCGTTGAGCTCAGAAAAAGCATTGCATATTTCTTTGCCATTACAAATAGCTTCAAACCTTTCTACTAAATTGGGATTATCCCGATGTTGTTTAGCAAGAGGTGACATTTCTACTGGATAATCGGTAATAAACGTAGGTTGGATAAGATGCGGTTCGCATTCCGCTCCAAAGATTTCATCAATAATTTTTCCTTTTCCTGCTGAGGATTCTAAAGGTATATGGAGTTGTGCGGCTGTTTTTCTTAATTCAGTTTCCTCCATATTGGAAATGTCTATCCCTGTAAAATGCTGGATGGCTTCGAACATCGTAAATCTTTTCCACGGTCTTTTAAAGTTGATGGTATGTTCACCTACTTGTACTTCTGTAGTTCCATGGAGTTTTAAAGCGATCTGTTCTAACAATTCTTCGGTCAAGTTCATCATCCATCTGTAATCTTTATAAGCTACATATAGCTCTAACATGGTAAATTCTGGATTATGAAACCGAGACATCCCTTCATTGCGAAAGTCTTTCGCAAATTCATAAACACCCTCATAGCCCCCTACGATTAGCCTTTTAAGATATAACTCATTGGCAATCCTTAAGTAAAGGGTCGTATTCAATGTATTGTGATGCGTTTTAAAAGGCCTAGCTGCAGCTCCGCCATAAAGAGGTTGTAGGATAGGCGTTTCTACCTCTGCACACCCTTGTGCATTTAAATATTCCCTAATTGTATGAATCATCTGGGTCCGCTTTTGAAAGATCGTTCTTACAGTAGGGGTCACGAGTAGGTCTACATATCTTTGTCTATATCTTTGTTCAGGATCTGTAAATGCATCATAAACCTGTTTTTCATCTTCTTTGACCATTGGCAACGGACGGAGCGATTTAGCCAATAAGGTAAGTTGTTGTACTTGTATGGTTATTTCTCCTACGTGGGTAGTAAATACAAAACCTTCTATGCCTATTAGATCACCTATATCTAATAATTTTTTGAAAACTAGGTTATACAAGCTTTTATCTTCTCCTGGGCATAAGGTATCCCGATGTATGTACAGTTGTATTTTTCCTTTTGCATCTTGCAGCTCCACAAAAGAAGCAGCTCCCATAATTCTTCTGCTCATCATGCGCCCGGCTATGCGTACAGCTTGAAAATCTTGGGATGACTTATTAAAATTGACTAAAATATCTTCAGTAGAAGTATTCGTTACAAAAGTGACGGCAGGGTAGGGGTTGATACCTAGTGCTTCTAATTCTTCTTTTTTCTTTCTTCGTAATAATTCTTGCTCGCTTATAAAATATGACATAGTATGTGTTTGGCTAAGCTTTCTTGCATGGTCTAGTACCAATAAAAAATATCGGACTAAACTAAACTTTTTTAACAAATTAAAAGATATATTTAGTTACCAAATTGAATGAAGCTATTGTACATATTATTTAAAAATCTAAATATTGCAAATTTTTGTTAAAATATTTCATTTTTGTCTTGTATGTATGACTGATTAGAAGTAGATTGACTACAACTTGCTAATTATAATTTTTAAACTAAGTAATAAAGAGAATAAATTGGAGGGGTAAAAACGAGTCGCTTTTTAAATCATACAAAAAGTTAAATTTATAAGTTATGAGTAAATCTTCTTACCTAACCAAAGAATTAAGACAAGCCATCGGCCTTTTATCGATAGGTACTTTTTTAGAATATTTTGATTTGTTCTTATATGCGCACATGGCTGTTTTGTTGAATGATTTGTTTTTTCCTCCTGCAGACACGCATGCCCAATCCTTATTAGGGGCATTTGCTTTTTGCAGTTCCTTTGTTTTTAGGCCCATAGGAGCACTATTATTTGGTTATATAGGTGATAATTATGGACGAAAGGTAACGGTAGTGATTACTACTTTTATGATGGCTGTTACTTGTTTAATTATGGCCAATGCTCCTACGTATTCACAAATAGGTATTGGGGCTGCTTGGATTATCACCGTATGTCGTATTATGCAAGGCATGTCTTCTTTGGGAGAAGTAACAGGCGCGCAGCTTTTTTTAACAGAAGCGACTCCATTTCCTATCAGGTTTCCAGTGGTAGGCTTAATTATGGTATTTATTACGTTAGGTATATTAGTTGCTATTGCAGTAGCAGCGTTAGCGACTTCCTATGGATTTAATTGGCGGATAGCCTTTTGGGTTGGTGCAGGCGTAGCACTTGTTGGCAGTATGGCACGAACTAATTTACGGGAATCTCCTGAGTTTGCAGATGCACGAAAAAGGTTGCAAAATGTGGCCGATCGAGCAAAGGAGAACCTAGATCAGATAAAAAAGAGACCTTTTTATAACCAACCCGTAAATCCTAAAACAGCCTGGGCTTATTTTTGGATTATGTGTACGAGTCCAGTAGTCATTTATTTCGTTTACTTCTATAGTGCTAATATTCTTAAAAAGATGTTTGGATATACCGCACATCAGGTTATAGTTCATAATTTGTTATTAGTAACAGTAGAATTATTTGGGTGGGCTATACTTAGAACTTACTTAACTAGATTTATACATCCGCTTAAAATTCTTCGACTTAGCTGGATGATGTTATTCCTATATGTTCTATTTGTACCTTGGTTATTAAATCATGTAACTACTGTATGGCATCTTTTCCTTGTCCAAATCTCGATGGTTTTACTTAGGGTAATGGATTTTCCAGCAGTACCTATTTTCTATAAAAATTTCCCTGTTTTTAAACGTTTTTCTTATGCAAGTACTTTATTTGCTTTAGCATATGCTTTTGCTTATGCAATTACTTCATTTGGCCTAACCTATCTAATAAATACGTGTGGTTACTGGGGTTTGTTAGTAATCATGATCCCGGTGCTAATTGGCTATGGGTATGGGCTTAATCATTTTATCAACTTAGAAAAAGTCGCTGAGAGATATCCCAAGTTGCCTAGTTGGGATGAAAAGTGAAGCAAAAGTATAATCCCTCCTCACCGTGGTCTGTGTGCCATAGACCATGGTGTGAGAGTGAGAAATGTTTTTTTCTAAACATATCAATTAAAATGGGAATATTATATCATCAAGTACACATCCATAGTTCTCAAGAAATTCTTTACAAAGCTATTGTAAAGGAAATTGGTAGTTGGTGGGATAAACCCAAAGAGGTAAAAAAGGATGAAAGTTTAATATTAGAATTTAATCCGGGATCACAGCATGGGCTGCTGAGAATGAAAGTACTGACGTTGGAACCAAATAGCCGTGTAGAATGGGAATGCATTAGTATTCATCCGCCAAGTAGCCCAGCGTCTGCTTGGACGGGTACGTATATCATTTTTAAAATAACTGAAAAAGGCAGCGTAACTATATTGGATTTTTACCACGTGGGTTGGGATGAAAAAAGCGAATATTATGGTTTTTGCAATTATCACTGGGGAGAAGCATTGCAGAATCTGAAAAAGTGGTGTGAATCACAAAATTCGGGATCCAAAGTTTAAGTGTGTGTCAATATAAGGACTAATACGTTATGATCATGCTACTTTAACAATTCCTAGCTTATCTATCGCATAACTCTTATCTATTATTAGATCGGTAATTTTTTTCTCAGAGGGAATCTCAAACATTGCATCCATGATAATTGCTTCACAAATAGAGCGTAAGCCTCTGGCTCCTAATTTGAGTGCTAGCGCATGCTCTACCATATAGTCCAAAGCATCTTCGGTAATTGTTAACTTGATATCATCCATGGCAAAAAGCTTGGTATACTGTTTAATCAAGGCATTTTTGGGTTCTGTAAGGATGCTCCTTAGCGCTTTTGCATCAATCGGGTTGAGGTAACTAATGATGGGTAATCTACCTATTAATTCAGGAATTAAACCATATGCTTTCAAATCTATAGAAGATACATATCTTAACAGGTTCTGTTCTCTGGTAGTCTTACTTTTCTGTTGAGTGATATCAAAACCTAGCGTTCCTGCATTCAGTCTCTTACCGATAACCTTATCTATTCCTTCAAAAGCTCCTCCACATATGAATAAAATATTTTCTGTGTTTACAGGGATCATTTTTTGATCTGGATGCTTTCTTCCACCTTGTGGAGGTACATTGACGATGGTACCTTCTAACAGCTTTAATAAAGCCTGTTGTACCCCTTCTCCACTTACATCTCGGGTAATAGAAGGATTATCACTTTTCCGAGCAATCTTATCTATTTCATCTATATACACGATACCTCGCTCTGCAGCAGGTACATCATATTCAGCAGCTTGTAAGAGCCGTGTAAGAATGCTCTCTACGTCCTCACCTACATACCCTGCTTCTGTTAGTACGGTAGCATCTGCCATACAAAAGGGTACCTGTAAGAGTTTGGCTAGGGTACGCGCTAAATAAGTTTTTCCTGTGCCAGTCTCTCCTAAGAGTAAAATATTAGATTTTTCTATGATTATATCATCCTCTTCTTTGGTTTGTCTTAGCCTTTTATAATGATTATAAACTGCTACAGCAAGCGTTTTTTTTGCTGTATCTTGGCCAATCACATACTGATCTAAGTATTCTTTGATTTCTTTAGGGGGTAAGGTTTCTAGTTGCGTAGGAGGCATTTTGTGAAATCGCTCCCTATCAATCAATAAGAGGGCCTCTTCTATACATCTATCACATATATGAGCTGTATGGCCAGATATCATTACCTCTACAGTTTCATTACTTTTGCGACAAAAAGAACAATGAATAGTATCCATACGTATTATTTATTTTTTTCTAATACTTCATCAATAATACCATATTCTTTGGCTTCTGAAGCACGCATCCAATAATCTCTATCCGCATCTTTTTCTATTTTAGCTTCGTCCTTTCCTGTATGCTTAGAAAGTATATGATAAAGGTCTTTTTTTATTTCGATCATCTGTTTGATTGTAATCTCCATATCAGAAGCCTGTCCCTGAGCACCTCCCAATGGCTGATGAATTAAAATTCGAGAATGAGGTAAAGCAGAGCGTTTATTAGGTGCGCCTCCTGCTAACAATACTGCTGCCATTGAAGCGGCTAACCCAGTGCATATCGTATGTACGTCTGGGGCAATATATTGCATGGTATCATAAATGCCTAATCCTGGATATACAGAACCACCAGGACTGTTGATATACAAACGAACATCTTTTTTAGGATCAGTAGATTCTAAGAATAGGAGTTGTGCTACGATGATGTTAGAAATGTTATCATCTACAGCCATACCTAGAAAGATGATTCTATCCATAATAAGCCTGGAGAAAACGTCAATTTCTCTAAAATGGGTAGGTCGTTCTTCAATTACAGACCGGGTCATGTTTTCGATATCCTGTATATAATTGTCTACATGTATACTACTGATCTTTCTATCTTTTACTGCGTAGCTTTTAAATTCTTTTTTATCAAGCATAATTAAAATGTAGGTTAATTTTATATGTACTGTTTTTTACTAGTTACTTGGGAGTGGCGCAACTTCATTTTTTTGCTGCAGTTCGTCTAGCATTTGATTAAATTCTTCAACAGTTTTTTCTTGTGTATGAATGTTAATTTGATCTCTAAGTGCATCTAAAGTTTTCTTTTGCAAAATCCAATCATAAGCTTCTTTATAAGGCTTAGCTGCTTCTCCTTTCAAAAATCCTTTTTCAACTTTTTTATTGAGCTCTTCTTCGTCTAATGTACCTTCTTCATAAATAGAAGGATTGTTTTTAAACTTTGTTCTCATAACAGAGTTGATTTCCGATACAGTTATTTCTAATTTATTTTCTTCAATAAATGTATCTACGAAGAAGTTCCAACGTAAGTTAGGGCGGGTATATTCAAAGAATGAGTCTACTACATTTTCTTCCCATTCAGGATGGTTAGCTCTTAACTGCTTTTTAATAAAATTTTCTGGTAGATCAAATGGTAAATTTTGAGTAATAACTTGTTTTAAATCCGTATCAAATATAGAATCTGCTACCATTTGCGTATGATTGATAAGGATATTGCTAAGCTCTTCTTTAAAGGATTCTATAGTCAGAACTTTTTCACTTCCAAGTACTTTGGAAAAAAAATCGCTATCTAACTCAGCCGGTATAGGTCGGGAAATTTTTTCTACTATGAATTGATATTCTCCAGTTAAGGCTTGTAAGATTTCTAATGGTTCTTTATAAGCACGAGTATCTTTTAGAGATATATCTGTTTGTCCAGCTTTGAGTTGAAGTGTTAATTCATTTTGGGGCTGAAGACCTAAGAAAACTACATCATTTTCATTGATCTTACTTTCTGCAGGAAGATATATGGCCTTTCTATAACCACTGGCATTTATAAGAACCCCATGCACCGTATCGCCTGCCTCGCTTTGGGTTACCTCCTTCAATGTACCATAGCGTAACTGTGCTTTTGTTATCATTTCATTAATAGTAGCCTCTGACACATGCTTAATGGTGTATTTGTCTACTTTAATTTCTTCTAATTTCTTGAAGTCAATTGGAGGAATGAGCCCGTATTCAAATTTAAAAGTAAGTATGCCGGGATTATTAAAATCTATGTCCGAATCATATAAAGAACTTTCTGTCATCAACGGATTACCCCATAGACTTAATTTTTGGTTATCTAGATAATCGTGAAGTGTTTTTTTGACCACGTCCATAACGGTCTGAAATAAGATTTCAGGGCCATACATTTTTTTTACTAATGTATAAGGAGCTTGGCCTTTTCTAAACCCTTTTAGATCAACCTTAGCCCGATATTTTTTCATGGCTTGGTCTACTTGAGGTAGGTAATCTTCCTCTAAGAGTTCTAGAATTATATTTCCTTCTAAATTTTCGCTGTTATGGAATTTTATGTTCAATTTTTGTTTTGTGTTTTTACAATTTACTAAATAAGCAAATCAACTAGTTCCAAATTGCCTGCGATTTTATTAATATTATCCCAAGCGAGATAGAGTAGTATAATTTATGCAAATTATAAGTGAAAATTTTATAGGATCTAACCTATTTTTAATCTTTGTGCGGATGGAGGGACTCGAACCCCCATGCTTTGCAGCGCTAGATCCTAAGTCTAGTGCGTCTACCAGTTCCGCCACATCCGCTTATCATGATGTACAAATCTACTACAAATAAAAAATTTTCATGCTAATAAAGCAACAAAATATAAAATAAAACATGTTGTACACTTGGCCTCGACAAGGTAGTGTTGATGTATTGAGTAATGTTTATAATCTGTATAGGTTAAATGCTATGCAAAATTCTTAATTGCACCAGTATGGAAACTACTTTCATCCAATCAATTACTTATCCAGATGATTTAGTACGTACTCAAAAAGAGGTAGAAAGAAGAACTATTTTAAGAAGCTATCGCAAGCTATACAAGCTGGGAATTGAGCAGTCCGCTAATAGGAATCAAGAATTCCTAAAATTGATGAAAAAAGCCTTTCGATTCGTTCTACAAATATATCAAGAATCGAACCATGAATCTAGACGAAATTCGGTCTTTCATCCAATAGAAATAGCCATTATTATGGCAGAAAAATTTAGATTGGGAGCAAAATCAATTATCTGTGCATTATTATATGATATACTCAAAGATAGAAGGGCTACAGAATTAACCTTAAGGAAGGAGTTTGGTAACGAAATAACAGCGATACTAGTAGGCTTCACTAATGTAGCAGGCATTACTTCTACGGGGGCAAATAATGAAACAAGTAACCTGCGTCATGTGTTATCTCATTTTTCTCCAGAAAATTTATTGATTGTTTTGATAAAATTTGCTGAGTATTTACACAAGATGTACATCATCGAGCAATTTTCTAAAGAAAATCAAATAAAGCTGGCAGAAGAAGCCTATAAAATTTATATCCCGCTTGCTCATAATTTAGGACTTGATAATGTTTATCTGGAACTCAAGGATTTGCATCTAAAATTTAAACATCGAGTAGTATATGATTCTGTTGTAAAAAAACTTAAAGCTACTAAAACTACTCAAGAAGGTTTTTTAGAGAGGTTTACGCAGCCTATCTGCGAGGAACTTGGAAGAGAAGGTATTCGATTTTCGCTGAAGGGTAGAACAAAGTCGATTGCTTCTATTTGTCATAAAATAAAGGAAAGAAATGTGCCATTTGAGTCTATCTATGACTTCTATGCCATACGGATTATATTTGAAAGTATTATTGATGATGAGTATAGTAATTGTTGGTCTATCTATGAGCTTGTAACCAATTTATATGAGCCTAAGATGTCACATCTCAGAGATTGGGTAAGTTATCCCAAAGAGAGTGGTTACGAAGCATTGCATATAACTGTAATGAGTAAGGAGGGACAATGGGTAGAAGTGCAAATTAGAGCCAAAAGGATGGATGAAAATGCGGAATATGGGGAGGCTGCACACTGGAAATATAAAAGTACTAATTTGGGTAAAGAGTTTGAAAAGATGGATAAAAAGTGGTTAGAAAAGGCTAGAAATTTCCTGGCAAACCATAGACGGCATAAGGATCAGAATGAATTATCATTTGTTGTGAATAGGATCTATGTTAATGAATAATAGTAGAGCTCTTGCATAACCGTCGCCTTGGGTCCTGGATTCGTCAGTAAGTGTGTGTGTCAGGGCTGGAGCCCTGACACCACGTCAAATAAATTTTTCAATCAGTTCCCCAAATTATAAATATTGCTGTTCTAAAAGTTGTCTTTTGTGAATCTTTATAATTGTCTATTGCAAAGTTCAAGAAGTTTTCTTTAGTTTCTTACCCATATATGATCGTATCGTACCATTATACAGAAGGAGGGGACTTTTTATTAAAGATAAGGTGTGTTAGGGTGATAATTTAGAAATACATCATTTAAAATAAAAATAGGTTATTATGTGGATTTTTACTCATTTAGATAAGGAGTTAAAACAAGCTATCAGATTATTATCGTTAGGTACTTTCTTAGAATACTTTGATTTATTCTTATATGCGCACATGGCTGTTTTATTAAATGATTTGTTTTTCCCTCCTGCAGATGCCCATGCACAATCTTTATTAACTGCGTTTGCCTTTTGCAGTTCCTTTATCTTTAGGCCCATAGGAGCTATGCTGTTTGGATATATAGGGGATACATACGGTCGCAAAGTTACGGTAGTAATTACTACGTTTATGATGGCTATTACCTGCTTAATTATGGCCAATGCGCCGACTTATTCTCAAATAGGCATTGCTGCAGCTTGGATTATAACGGCATGTCGTATCTTACAAGGCATGTCCTCGATGGGAGAAATTGTAGGTGCCCAGCTTTTTCTTACGGAAGCGACGCCACTACCTGTTAGATTTCCAGTGGTAGGATTAATTAATGTATTCGCTGATATGGGAGCTACTTTAGCTATTGGTATAGCTGCTTTAGCGACTTCTTATGAGTTTAATTGGCGTATTGCTTTTTGGATAGGAGCAACTGTAGCTATTATTGGTAGCTTAGCTCGAACTAAGTTACGGGAGACGCCAGAATTTGCAGATGCTCGCAAACGATTAAAAAATGTGGCTGATCGAACTAAAGAAAATCTTACAGCCATCAAAGAAAGACCTTTTTACAATCAACCAATAAATCCCAAAACTGCACTAGCTTATTTTTTAATGAGGTGTGGGGGGCCAACTTTTTTATATTTTGCTTTTTTCTATAGCGCTAGCATTTTAAAAATTAAGTTTGATTATAGTCCACATCAAATTTTACTTCATAATTTATTTTTATCTGTAATTCAGATGTTTGGATGGTCTGTATTAAGAACTTACTTGAGTGCTAAAATCCATCCTCTTAAAATACTTAGTTTTGTTTGTATGATAACAAGCATATTTATTCCATTTTTACCTTGGTTATTAAACCATATTGTAGCCCCTTGGCAGCTCTTTGTTATTCAGGTTTTTATCGTAATAATTCAACCTACTGATCTACCGGGTCTTCCAATTTTTTTTAAAAATTTCCCTGTTTTTAAACGATTTTCATATGCCAGTTTTTTATATGCTATTGCTGGTGCTATTGTTTTTAGTGCCACATCTTTTGGATTCACTTATTTGATAACATGGTTTGGCTATTGGGGATTATTGATACTTATGGTACCTGTGCTGATCGGATATGGATATGGTCTACAGCACTTTATAAAACTAGAGAAGGAAGCTGGCAGGTATCCTAAGCTCATAACTTGGGATATGGGATAACCACCTAGTATAAGTTTTATAGGTGGTAGAACTTCGACCAACATTTCAAACAAAAACATACTTCCTTGTGCTGTCCACCGTTTTCTACCCGCAGCATATTAAAATTTCTCTTTAGCCGATCGCATTTATAGCTTAAAAAATGCAAGATCAAAGTCGGTAATTAAGGAGGTAGATGGGTCTCCACTTAATTCAGGAATAATAATAGCCTTACACATGATTTGTAATTCGTCTTCTATTTCAGGCAATCGCATGTAAGCTGCTAAGGGTAAAAATATTTTTAAACTTTGTAGAGCTACTTCTAGTTGCTCCCACTTGGGCTTGGTGGACATATTTTGCATAGTATATAATCGATCTAGCAACGTAATAAGCAACACATCCCTATCCCCTGTTACAATTATCTTTTTTATTTGAGCCACCTCCGCCACATAGTTAGCACGATGTAAGCCGAGTAAAATCTCCATCTTTTTGGCTATAATACTACCAAATTCTGCTGTTATCTGTTCCTGTTGAAGTGCGTTTTGCAATACCATATCATACAACAAAGCACTCACTAGTGCCTCAGTAGTTAAATAATGTTTCATGAGCATGAGGGCTACTGCTATAGGGTGTGTATAAGCTTGCCTGTTAGTTCCTTGTTGAGGAGTATCATGGTATACTTGCAAATGAGCAATCGCTTTTTGTACTAGCTCTAGGTCAATAGGTTGGGATAATTTTTGATTAGTAGTGTATATTTTGCTTAAAAGCTTGTTGGCATAGTATCCCTTACTTTCTATGCCTGTTGCTGTATATTTTTGAGCCATAATTGAAAAAATTAATTAGTATAGTTAATATATAGTTCGATCTTAAAATCTATTGACTAGGAACTTAGCAAAAAATTATTATTTGTGCACTATAGACTAAAATATTTTCTCATAAATATCAATTTTGTTTTTTTTATAAGCTCTATTGCTAGGATAAATATATATTGCATTAATTTTTTCAATAGTAAATAATATTGTAGAGCTATGTTTGTCAGTTTAACTAAGGAACAAAAGCAAACCATCAAGCTTTTAAGCATGGGTACCTTTTTAGAGCACTTTGATTTGTTTTTGTATGCGCATATGGCAATACTACTAAATGACCTTTTTTTTCCATCTACTAACTCAAATAGTCAGTCTTTATTAACAGCTTTTGGGTTCTGCAGCTCTTTTGTTTTCCGCCCATTTGGTATTTGGTTGTTGGGGTATGTGGGAGATCAATATGGTCGTAAGATTACAATTGTTATAACTACGCTGATGACCGGTATTACCTGTTTTATCATGGCCTTTTTACCTACTTATGCCCAAATAGGTATGTTGGCTACCTGGATCATGCTCATATGTCGCATGCTGCAAGGTTTTGCTTCGATGGGAGAAATTGTAGGTGCACAACTTTTGCTAACTGAAACGATTCCGTTACCTAGTAGATTTCCTGTTGTGGGACTAGTTACTGTTTTCGCTGATGTAGGAGGTATTGCAGCTATAACTATGGCTTTGCTAGCAACTTCATATGGATTTAATTGGCGAATAGCTTTCATGGTAGGTGCATGTATCGCCGTAATCGGTACGGTGGCTAGAACAACTTTACGAGAATCCTCCGAGTTTGCAGATGCTACTAAAAGGCTCAAGCGCATCTTTAAAAACCTAAAACAAGATCCTAAACTAGTTGAAGAGACTCCTTTTTATAAAGAACCCGTAAACCCTAAAACAATACTATCTTATTTTTTGATCATATGTATAGGTCCAACTTTTTTGTACTTTATTTACTTTTATAGTGTTAACATTCTTAGAGACGTTTTTCAGTATGATGCACATCAAGCTATAATACATAATCTACTCTTAGCATTAGTTCAGTTGGTCGGCTGGTCGATATTGAGAACTTACTTAACTACAAAAATACATCCTCTCAAAATTCTTAAATTTTCTTGGATATCAATAAGTGTCTTCATTCCACTCTTACCGTGGTTATTAAATCATATGACCGCTTCTTGGCAGTTTTTTCTGATTCAGAGTTGTATTATACTATTTTGGCCTTTTAACTTTCCAGGCGTTCCTATCTTTTTCAAAAATTTTCCTGTTTTTAAACGTTTCTCTTACACCAGTTTTATATCTGCCATCGCTGGTTCCATTATTTTCGCCATTACCTCTTTTGGACTTACTTATTTGATAGCATGGTTTGGCTATTGGGGATTATTGGTACTTATGGTACCTGTGCTGATCGGCTATGGCTATGGGCTTCGTCATTTTATAAAATTAGAGAGAGAAGCTGGCAGGTATCCTAAGCTCATGACTTGGGATATGGGATAACCTAGTGTATAAGTTTTATAGGTGGCAGAACTTCGACCGGCATTCCAAACAAAAATCTACTTCCTTGTGCTGTCCACCGTGTTCTACCCGCAGTGTAAATTTCCCTTTAGCCGATTGTATTTATAGCTTAAAAAATGCAAGATCAAAGTCGGTAATTAAGGATGTAGATGAATCCTCACTTAATTCAGGAATAATAATAGCCTTACACATGGTTTGTAATTCTTCTTCTATTTCAGGCAATCGCATATAAGCTGCTAAGGGCAAAAATATTTTTAAACTTTGCAGAGCTACTTCTAGTTGTTCCCACTTGGGCTTGGTGGAAATGTTTTGCATGGTATATAATTGATTTAGTAGCGTAATAAGTAACACATCCCTATCCCCTGTTACAATTATCTTTTTTATTTGAGTGACTTCCACCACATAGAAAGTACGAGTTTGGGTAAAGAGTTTGACAAGATGGATAAAAAGTGGTTAGAAAAGGCTAGAAAATTCCTAGTAAACAATAAACGCCATAGAAATCCGTTAGAAGACTCTGAGAAAATCGTTGTTTGATCTAAATTAGTCAGGGTTCTTATCCTCAAAGTCCTTTTCAAGTGACTCTGGGGGCAGCTAAATCTATAAGTCGTAATGTGCCACATAATTCGGAGCCTCTTTTTTCGACAATCTAATAAAAACTAATGGATCTTGACTATTTCTCAAAAATTTGGCCGCTATTTTATTTCAGTATAACATGTAATACTGAAATTTATAGAAATATATTGTATATTAATTTCATTATAAATTAACTAAATGAAAAAAGGATATCTATGCGTGAAACAGGTATTTACCAAAAACTTGGTAACTTAAATTATTTTATACCCCATCCATTACCGCCAAAGAATCCTCCGTTGCAAATGGATGCTGAAATGATGTCTTTATACGGAGAAGCCAGTTTCGCTTTGGGACAGTTAAATGAAATGAGTCAAAGGCTGCCTGATGCAAATCGATTTATAAAGGCTTATGTTATTAAAGAAGCGCTTTTATCTTCAGATATTGAAGGTATCCATACAACCTTGATTGAAGTGTTAACTACGCCTATAGGAGAATCCAAACCAAGTAAAGAGACTCAGCTTGTTCTCAACTATACTTATGCTCTAAATGCGGCTTTGAGTATGCTAGAAAAAAAAGAAGGGTTGCCACTTGTTTCGCGCATTATTTTAAGAGCACATAAAATACTTATGAGCGTAGGAGAAGGGGAGAAATCAGCTCCAGGATCTTTTCGGCAACAGTCTGTTCGTGTTGGAGAACTTATTCCGCCACCAGCAACAGAAGTTGCCAATCTAATGAGTAGTTTAGAGAAATTTATAAATGAGAACTTTGACATACCTCCTTTAATCAAGGCTGGACTTGTTCATGTACATTTTGAAACTATACATCCATTCTTAGATGGAAACGGTCGTATTGGAAGGTTGCTGATCGTATTAATGCTTATAGATGGCGGTCTCCTCAAGTTACCTATTTTATATCCATCCTATTATTTTAAAAAATATCATTTAGAGTATTATCAGCGACTTGATCGGGTTAGAACTCATGGGGGTTTTGAGGATTGGATTAAGTATTATCTCAAGGCAATAAGGGATAGTTCTGTAGACGCGCATATGAGAGCTAAAGAAATTGAAAATTTAGAACTTCAATTAAAGCTATTTCTAAAAACAGATACTGCTTTTACTAAAATGAGAGAAACAGCAATAAATGTGCTAGATTTATTATTTATTCAGCCTATTACAGGTATTTCAGACATAAGCCAGAAACTTGGAAAAGCTTATAATACGATACACAATATTTTACAGGAATTTGTTGCACAAGGGTTTGTTTCTGAATCCATTATTCACAAACGTAATAAACTTTATCATTTTAAACCGTATCTTGAACTACTTGAAAAAGAATATATACCGGATAGTGAATCTTAACAGAAAGGCTTTGATGTAGGTACCAGCGGAATTATTTGAAGTAATTACTCAGGTATAGGTTTAATTATTTTTAACCTCAGCAACTTCAGAACGTAAGTAGTTACCTGTACGCTATAATATGAGAGATAGATGGCTATAGGTGGTGGTGCTATAATAATAGAGACTTCTTGCATCAGCAGACCCGCTGCGAAAGGGTTATTTTAAATTGGGAAAAATGTAGCGGAAGATCGATTATTTATAGTTTGGTCTAGTAAATGGGTGCTTGTAACCCCAGCTTAGCTACTGCTAATATACTGAGACATGTATTTAATATTTCCATAAGTTCTACGGTGATAGGGAGTAATACCAAGCTGTTGAATGGCCCTTCTATGAGTTAGGGTAGGGTAGCCTACATTATTTTCCCAACCATAGCCAGGAAATTGTGTTGCTAGCTGGTTCATGTATCTATCGCGATAGGTTTTGGCTAGAATAGAAGCAGATGCAATAGAAATAAACTGGGCATCCCCTTTTACAATACACTGGTAGGCAATATTGGTATAAGCTTTAAAATATTTTCCATCAATCAATAGAAGTTCAGGTAGCTGTTTTAGTTGACTAATGGCTCGGTGCATCGCCAAATAGGATGCATTAAAAATATTCATTTGATCTATTTCTTGATTGTCTGCTTCGCCGATAGCCCAAGCGATCGCTGCATCTTTGATGATTTCTTCTAGTAAGTCTCTTTTTGTTGCGCTAAGCTTTTTGGAATCATTGATTAAAGGATGATAATACTTTTTGGGTAAAATAACAGACGCGGCAACTACAGGTCCTGCTAAACAGCCTCTTCCGACTTCATCACAGCCTGCTTCTAGAAGATTTTCCGTATACGAGGATTCTAACATAATATATGCATGTTCAAAAGAAACCATTCCACATTACCCACACAATAAAAAGCAACACCATAACCACATAGGTCCATAATAGGTGTTTTTGTAGGCTAGATTTCTGTAAATGCAAATACAGCTTACTAAAACTCTTAAATACAATAGCTATTCCATATCCAACACCTGCTAGCAGTTTATTATCTAGCCAAGCTATCATATGTGCCATAACGACATAAGAAACCCCTACATAGTTTATAAATCCATTTATTAGCTGATTTTCGATTCTAACGAATAATTTGCTACCTATTAGTACTTGCTTGGTGGTTAATTTAGTTAACGCGTCTAGATACCAACCATTCATAAACAAGCGAACTAATTTGCTAGAATTTAAAAATAGCTTGATTCTTTCTGATTTCTTAAATATCAATAGCAGTAAAGGTATAGCGAAGAGTAAGCATGCTATAGAAAGGCAGATAACCGAGTAGTGGATGC
Source organism: Candidatus Amoebophilus sp. 36-38 (assembly GCA_001897825.1). Classification (GTDB taxonomy): domain Bacteria; phylum Bacteroidota; class Bacteroidia; order Cytophagales; family Amoebophilaceae; genus Amoebophilus. Next base: position 3,096 of record MKUM01000006.1, on the reverse strand, counting down.
CTATGGGAGTAATTATTGGAAGGTAAATAACTACATGACTCTGATCGATCCTTTTTAATCCAGTCAATAAGAATTGATTGGCAATGGGCATTGAAAAAATAAGGTTACAACCAGCAAAAGCTAGTATACTGCCTTGCATAAGTCCATACCAATGATTGGATAAACTTTTTCTTGAAGCATCTGTATTAGTTTTCCATGTAGGTATCCCGCAAAATATTTTAAGAAAAGAATTACCTAAATATAAGATGGTGAGTAAAGTGCTAGTAAATCCTAATAAGGGAATCAAATAAGCTATGTAATAGCCTGATTGAGCGTATTCTATACTCCACATCAGCGTTTTTTCTAGCATGGTTTCTTTGGCAATAAATCCTGTTAAACCTGGTAAGCCGATTAGTGCCAATCCACCTAATAAATAACTGCTGGCTACCCAGGGTAGGTAAGGTGCTATGCCACCCATATGGGACATATCATATACGTTTTGCTTGTTGGTTCCAGACTGCTCAATAAATCTTACAACTATTCCTGTACAAAGAAACAAACAAGCTTTAGCAAATGCATGAATTAACAAATATAGGATGCCTGTCTCCCAAGCTTGCATACCAATAGCTGCTGTTACATATCCTAATTGCGATATAGTAGAATAAGCCAACATGCGTTTGATATGCTGTTGAGCCAAGGCAGCACAAGCTCCCATAAAAGCAGTTATATAGCCGATTATAATTAAAATGTTCTGTAATTCATGAGGTAGTATCGGTTGTATACGGACTGTTAGATAAATACCTAAGCTCAGGATGGTGGCGGCATGTAATAAGGCTGAAATAGGTGTGGGGGCTATCATTGCCTCAGGCAGCCAGTTGAAAAATGGAAATTGTGCTGATTTAGTAAATGCAGTTGTTAAAAAGCAAATTCCTGCCACATGTATTCCAATAGCTATATCAATTTTGGTGGATGGTGTAGCTTGCGTAATCGTTAGCAGACTACAATCTCCTAACTCGCTTATTACAAGCAGTATGCCGATTAAAAAACATATACTTCCTAGTTTACTTGTAAACCAAGCATGCATACTAGCTTTCACTGCAGAAATTTCTTGGTACCAAAAACTAATTAATAGACAGGATAAGATACCTACAAGCTCCCAACCTATGAATATCCCCCATAAGTTATCAGCTACAACAACCCATGAGATGGTACTAATAAATAGATTTAGCAATGTAAAGTATCGTTTTTTACTAGGTTCACTTTCTAGATAGTTTATGGAATATAGCGCAATGAGCCAACTGACCAAGCTAATCATTAACAGCATCAACGCTGTTAGGAAATCTACATAAACTCCTAAACTTAATGTGTACTTTTCATTCAGTTGAAGGCATGGCAAAGAGATATGAAATGTAGTGCCTGAGTAAGTGGCTAGCAACGTGCAGATACTTAATAAAATTTGAAGTAATCCTATACTAGTTAAGATCCATCTAAGATGGCTTTTTTGGTGAAATGAAATTATTAAAAGTGTGGATAGGATAGGGGAGCTAACTATTATAAGTATAAGAGTAGGGAATAGTTTTTCTAAAAGAAGGGAAGTATATGATACTAAAAAATTAAACAAAGCTTCCAATTACTTATTAGCTTGATTTTAAGAATTAAAATGTTTGTACAAAAATAAAAGTTTTATTGAACTATACTAGTACAGCGTTTCATTAATACTGTCTAGTAAGAGAAAGATAAGAATAAAGCCTTTTTTCAGGTTAGATTCTTAATTATTTAAAGAAACTTTCGCCTGCGGCGGGCCCTACTTTTTGCGTGGCTGGCAAAAAGTAGGCAAAAAAGTCTCCGCTGTGCAGAAAAGAGCTAAAATTTTCACCTACCCAGTTTGCCTAAGTCCTTTTCACGACCCTACTCTACCAGCACCTAAAAGGGACTTAGCGCCCTGCCCCTCGGAAAATTCCTTACACCACATACCTACTGTCCTCGGGACAGGTCGGCCACCCGGCAAATTTCTTTACGCCCTTTTCTACAAGGCGGTTTTTTAAAGCTTTTTTCCAGCTTTTGGTCGAGGAATAACCTCTGCATCTTTGGTAAATCATAGGTCAGAATTAATGAAACATTGTACTAGGTGGGAGTGTTTTTATTACTAGATTTTTTGCATAACCTAGGTCGTACTTATAACAATCACTTGATTGTGGTGGGTGATGAATATTTGCCACTCGGTTTTACCAAGTGGCTGTTGGGTTTTTCTAGGAAGATATTATTTTAAAAGCTTTGCAAAGTTATAACCGATACTAATGTGATTTGCTATGTTGGTACTACCTTTATGATCTTTATGTAGATCTTTTAATCCTATATCCGCCAATGCATTGAAAATTAAACCTATTTCAAATTCATAACCCCATCCTAACACTAGGCCTCCATCATACTTTACTAGCTTGTTTTCGGTGTCTTCTTCTTTTAAATTAATTGTTTTTGGCTCTTCCTTTGTTTCGTCTTTATAAATGTCTAAATGGGCTTTAGCACTGTTTAAATAACCTACATAACCACCTAAAGAAATAAAAAACTGTCTATCTTTTCCTGGGAAAATATTGATTAACGTAGTTGCTTGTAAGTAATCTAGATTTACCATGTTTGCTATTCGCACTTTAGGTAGGGGATAGTCAACCAGAGGTTTTATGGTTTGGGTAATTTCTACTCCTTTACGAGTATACAATAGTGCAAGCTGAAAATCTAGCTTATCCGTAAGCTTATAAGTGCCGAATACTCCAGCATGAAAAGCAGTATGAGGTTGTTGAGAAATCTCTATAGAATAATCCATTACAGGATCTGATTTCATTAACTTTTTGTTATTAGCAAAAGAAGGTCCTATTTTAACTCCAAATTTTATGGCGTCTAGCTTATTATTGCCCCTTCTATTATATCTATATTTTGGAGCAGCCGCATGTGTAGTGATGAATGTAAAAGCCAATGCTAAGCTGGCAAGCATTTTGTATCTCATGATTGCTTGATTTTTTTGAATTAAATAGATAATAAAAAAACTTAATGGTAAGCGTTCACGCCTATACGAAAAAAAGTAAAAATAAATGGCTATTAAAGATAAAAGGTTTACCTTAA
>MKUM01000005.1 GCA_001897825.1 Candidatus Amoebophilus sp. 36-38 | reverse complement strand
GAAGAAGCGAGAAAAAAAATAATAAAACATCTAAGAAGAAATAGAGAAAAGCATACAGAAGAGGAAGAAAAGAGAGAAAAAGATGAAGTGCTAACAAATATTTTTCAACATTTACCTCTTAGATCAATATTGAATCTTACAGAAGTAAATACTGATTTATATAAATTTTTTAATGACTGTCAAGAAATTGGGTTATTTGGAGTAGGAAGAATCAACCAATCTACCTGCTTCAATCCATACACCGTTTATGATTATTGCTATTCAGATTTTCATAATGTTAATTATACTCCTGAAAACATACCAACCATTCCTTTTTGTCGAATAATGCAACAGGTATCGTATCTACCTAGGACATATTGGCCTTATATTGCTAAAACTAATATCAGTGTAATAGATTTAGCAGCAAAGGGGATGCAAAATGCTGATTTTATAGATTTATGGAAGTGCTTGCAAGGTAGTAAAGTACAAGAAATTAACCTAAGTTATAATGAAATAACAGATGAGGTAGCTACCGAAATTGCCAAATTACCTCTACCAGCATCTCTATCCATAGTAAGCTTAAACAATAATGGATTAACAGAAGCAGGTAAAACAACTTTAAAATCTGCCTACCCAAATATAAAATGGGTCTTTTAGAAAATAAGTAAACTAGATATCATTTCTTTTGATTCTAGGGCAGATTAATATTTCTTCTAGAATTATTAATCAATTAAAATCTTAAGCAGCTTTTTGAATCTTATATTGATTTATCTTTTTTATGCGTTTTTGTATTTTCTCTTCTTTTCCTGATAACCCAATTGCTTTAGTATAATATTCCAGTGCCAAATTTAAATCAGAGCTCTCTAGGCCCTGAGAATAATGATATATTTTAGCTATTCGATAGGCAGTTTGCTTATAATTTGGGGAGGTTATATCTCTTTCTGATTTTAAATATCTCAGAAAAAAGTTTAGGGCTTTACGAGGCTCTCTTTTACCTGATATATCTATTTGAAAGTATATACATCCCAACTTATAGTTGATTTCTGGATGTTTATAAGCTAATTTTTCTAATTCTTCTGTATTATCTGCTAGTTCTTTAAAATATTCTATGGCTTTTTTCCTTTTAGCTACCTCCTGATGATTTTCAAAAAACATACTAGCGAATCTATATTTTGCTTTTATATTACGAGTTGCAGCTTTCTCAAGAAAATCAATTCCTTCTTTTTCTTTTCCTTTTTTTAGATAGATTTTAGCAAGACGGTATTGTGCTTTCGCATCACGACTTGCAGCCTTTTCAAGAAAATCAATTCCTTCTTTTTCTTTTCTTTTTTTTAGATAGATTTTAGCAAGACGATATTGTGCTTTGGGATATTTATCTGCCGCTGCTTTAGTTAAATTCTCTATTCCTTCTTTTTCTTGCCCTAAGTATTTTATCTGCAACCATCCCATTTCGCATTCGCATAAAAGCATTGTATTAGTTCTTTCTTTATCATCATTAGGGCTATCATCAGCAAAATCCGAGCTATATTCACTCTTATATTTTTCCGCATAATTATTGTAAGCTTTTCGAGCTTTTTTAATTTGTTTTTCTCCAGTCTTTAATTTTTTCTCTTGGTTATATATTTCAGCAAGTTTTAGAAAATCTTTATTTCTTTTATATCGTGTTTTTTTCTTTTTTTCTTCTTCTCGTTTTTTATATAAATAAGATATAGCGCTTGCTGTAGCATCTACTCTATCATCGTGTCTATATTTTTTTGTATCTGGGGGGATTTTAACAGATTCAAGTTGAAAAAAAAATTTGTAATTAAAATTATTTCTTGGTACTGAATTAAGGTCATCTAAAAAAGCATTTTGGCTAATAATAATTTGATGTTCTTCTAATAGAGTTTCTAGAGATGATTTAATACGGGTTGCTTTTCCAAGAGCTTCTGCTTCTTCATTCTGGATGTTTGATTCTGTATTATCTATCAGTTCTGATCCTTGATGATAACCTTGCACTTCTGCTTGAATAAAATTTTCTGCTAAGTGTCTTCTCAACACGACTTCATAAGAAGCATCTATATTGTTTTCAACTCTTATAAACTTTACATTATATTCTTTTATAATTTTTGTTATTTTATCCAACATTTCAGGAAGAGCAGGAAGTCTTTTTTCTTTGTCTTTGATGTAATCTCCTCCTATTCCTCCTACTGCCATAATAAAATAATAATCTTTATATCTCTTAACTACACAATAAGCAGTTTCATCGCCTCCCTTCCCTGCAAGATCGATAACCATAACCATATCTTCATACTTATCTGTAGCGGGCATTTCAAATAAAGGTTTATAAGGTTTATGAGGAGCTTTTTGTAGTACATTTTCAGGTAACCTTCCGCCCCATTCAACACGCTGGGGAGCTTTTTGAAGATCTAATTCCATAATAATTAGATCCGATAATTTTAATACATGATCCCTTGACGGCAATTGATTATTTAAGATTGATTGATAGCTGGTCCGTAATGTCGTGAGTGATTTTTCTGCTACCTCACTTTTTTTAATAACATATGGTATAACCTTGTTATATTGCATACCATTCTTCCCATCCCTTAATTTTATAAGTTTCTCTTGTGCTGGTTTATATCCTAAATAGGCAGCATTTTCATATTTAGTAACAGCTTCTTTAATTTTTTGTTGAAATATTTCTTCTTTTTTTTCTTTTATACTCTCAGCTAGTAACTTTTCAGCTTCTTGAAATATATTCTCTCCTTCTTTTTCTAATTCTACAACTAATTTTTTGGCTTCGCCATGACCTTTATTCTCTGCTCTTATTGCGTATTCATAGGCTTTACGCACATCTTTTTCTTCTCGAAATTTAAGAGCATACTGATATTGTGCTTCTGAATCTTCTTGAGATTCCAATTTGTCGTCTGGTTTTTTCTGATCTTTTTCTTTTCTTTTATCTTGGTTCTTAGGGCTATCTGTTTTTCCCTCTATAATATACTGTAGTTTAGGTTTATTTCTGTTTAAAAAAGATGCACTAGGATCAATTCTATTTATTAAATCAATATGTGTTTTTCTAAGATCTAGAGCACCTATGGGATAGGAGATAGATTTTATAGGACCTGTAATTCGAGCAATAATTTCCTCTGTAGAAATTACTCCACAGGAGGTATTATCTCCTGCTATCTGACGTTTGTGAGAATAAGGGCTCTGTTTATTTTTACAAGTTACTTTTGCTTGTGAGTCATGTTCCTTTATCCTTTTTTCAATAGCATTTTGAAGTTTGTTAAACGTTTTATCTTCCATTTCTCCACCACCCATAGGATCATGAGCAAAAACTTCAACCTGATAGATGTTACCTTCTTTATGAATTTGAATTTCTCCTGTTAGCCAATGAGATTCAGTTAAATTGTAAGGAATTAGAATTTTTGCATCAGAAGTATTTTCCTTAAGAAAAAAAGGCATCAGTTCGTCAAAAATATCTTTTCGTTTAGATCTGTTTATTTCATCAAGTTTTCGTCGAAATCTATCAATAATACTTGTAAGATCTTCTCCTTTTTCTTCAACAATGTCGTCAATAAATTTTACTCGGTCTGAATTAGGTTGCACCTCTTCTATTTTTGCAAGCAATGCATCATATGGATTTTTCTCTGAGGAAAGATCAAAACTTAATACTTTTTCTAAAACTTCTTCTGGCGTATTTTTTGGATGTGTACTTTTATCAAGCCAATAATCAATATTGGTAGCAGAAGCAGTACCGCCCGTTCTAAGATTCTGCGTATGACTTAGACCTGTTCTATCAATAGCAGGACTAACTGCAACGATATAATTAATTCCATCTTCTTGATCTAAAATAGGAGAGAATTCATCCGTCCTTGATGAAAGCAGATAGTTGCTATTTTGATAGTAGCCGTAATCCGAATTGTTTTTAAGGAAAATATTAATAAATTCAGCGATATCATCATCTCCATAATATAAATCCCGCTCTGTTTTTATTTCGTTCAGGATCTCAGAAGTATTAGATTTCGCACTAGTTGTCGACACCGGTGTTACTAAGTTTGGATTGTTATCTTCTTTTGGTTTCGGGGTCTTTCTCAGGCTAAGACTTAGACTTTTTTTAGCCTTTTTTTTAACGGGAGAACTTCCTGGACTTTTAGGAGGAGTTTGATTCCCTGTAGTAAGACTGGATGAAGTGTCGGATGTAGAGGTATTAGCTTTTGGAGTAGTGGTAACAGAGGTTGTTATTGTAGTGTCCGATGATTGAGATAGAGCAGAAGAGGCTGAATTATCTGAGATGCTAGAACTCTGCAGTAGAGTTTGTTTTCTTTTCATACCTCCAAATCCTGTGTCATAAACTACAAAACCTTCTTTATCAACGGTAGGTAATATAACTCTTAAATGATTTT
>MKUM01000004.1 GCA_001897825.1 Candidatus Amoebophilus sp. 36-38 | reverse complement strand
CAAGTAAGTTGACCACTAGCTTAGGTTGCAAAAATTAACTAAAGCTCCGTCGCGGAAATTTCTACGGTTTGCCCTTACAATCCCAAATAAAGAAGCAAATGATAATTTTGCAAAAAAAAGAGAATTTTTTATAATTAACTCAAGTTGCTAGACCAATAAAGCTTTATTTAATTGAAAAGCGAATAAGAATAAAAGAACTTTAATAAGAAATCCTTTCAGCGTTACTGCTATGTTATCATAAACAGGTATAGGAAAAGAGTCAACAATAAAATCTTGACAAGAAGCTACTTGCTTAGGCTGTGTCCCTAAAGATTAAAATTGATAAAAACCCATTATAATTGTCATATAATTTTAAGATAAAATGATATGACAAGATTAGTAATCAATAGACCTTCTGCGAAAAGATTTTTAGTATATAAAAAAGGGCACGTAGATATTTTGAGAGGGGATAAATTACCCTAATTTTTTCTTTCGTAGAAGGTCCATTGTTATTGATCACCTAACAGTAAATAGTAAAAGAGTAGGTTTTTCACTGCTAGAACTTGCAAATTTTATGAGCAAGCAAGGCTGTACTTCAGCAATTAATCTTGATGGGGGAGGTTCAACCTCTTTATATATGCATGGTAAATATATGAATGAATCTATAGGTGATCAAGACGAAGCTCCTGGACAAGCTGTAGTAGGCCTATCTCTGATGCAATTGTGGTTCGTAGAAAATAATATTAATCTGTCCAAAATCCATGATCTCTGACTCACAGACTATACTTATTGTGATCTGTGTGCCACAGGCCACGGAAGAGAAGAGATAATTTTATATATATATCTTCATTTTAGTTAGAGTGAATTACTTTATAGGAATAAATATTACATCTTGGCACATATAGATAGCTTTACATCCAAACTTTTTGTAGTATTGCGTGCCTAAGTTGTGGAATATTGGTAAAAGTAAATAATAGCATACTTGTTGATTTTAATGTAAGGTAGGGCCACGTATTCACTGTCTCATGGTAACCTTAGTGAATGATCTCTAAAACATCAATTTTTAAAAATTAATGAAATTAAGCAAATATTTCCCATTTCTTTTGATTTTTTCTACAGTTTCAGCAGCTATAGAAATAGACCTCTCTCTACCAAGCTTTCCTGATATTGCTCGAGCGTTTTCTGTATCTGAAGATGTGATAGAAGGTACTATCAGCCTTAATTTTCTAGGTTTCTGTCTCTCCTCCCTATTTTACGGTCCTTTATCAGATCGCTTTGGAAGACGTCCTATTTTACTTTTAGGAACAATTCTTTTTTTAATTGGCAGTTTAGGTTGTTCGCTAGCGCCTACAATAGAGATGATCCTGCTTTCACGCTTTATTCAAGGACTGGGAGCTGCCGGATCTTTTGTTATTGTGATTACTATGATTTCTGATGTTTACAAAGGTAACGAAGCTACCCATTGGATTGGCCTGCTAAATGCGATTTTAACTGCAACAATGGCTTTTGCTCCCATTCTTGGCGGTTATCTTAACGTTTATTTTGGCTGGAGTTCTTGCTATACAGTGGTTGCTTGTATAACAACTCTTCAATTGATTCTTCTTTATATGTATCTTCCTGAAACGCGAAAAGGGCAGGATATTCAAGTAAAAGTGGTGCTTAGGGACTATGTTCAACTTTTATCTTCCCTCCGTTTTATACAAAGTTCTTTTATACCCACATTATTAGCAGGCGGATATATGGCATTTATCTCTGTAATTCCTTTTCTCTATCGGGATAAACTAGGAATGCCTTTAAGTCAATTTGCCTGGCATCAAGCTGCAATAATTGCCTCTTTCTCCTTAATGAGTTATTATGCTAACCGTATATCAAGTTATTTTGGAGATATTAGATCAGCATTGTTTGGAGCATTATTATCAGTTTGTGCAACAACAGCCTTACTTATTTGTTCCAGCTTAGTAAATATTCCATCTGTATTTTTCATTACCCCTTTAATGTGCCTTTTTGCAGGATCTTGTGCAATTCCTTTTGCTGTGATTTTCTCTGCTTCTCTATCCGTTGTTCCAGAAAAAAACGGACCGGCTTCTTCCTTGCTTATGTCAATTCGCACCCTTTTTTGTGCTTTTACCGTACAATTCGCCGGCTATATGTACAATGGAGCCCTCTTTTCAGCAGCGGCTATCGTCGCCTTCTCCTGCTTAATTTCGCTTTTACTGACAATCGGATTTTATCGAGGAAAAGTTAAAACAACACTTCCTTTATTACAGAATGTTGCTCATTAGCATTTTTTAGTAAATTTCCTTTTGTAAATTTAGTTACACATATTTGTATACTTGCTGTGTTTTTATTCAATCCTCCCTATGAACCATGATGCTAGCTACAAAATGCTTTATCTTCAAACTTGAAAATCCTTCATTATTTAAAATAAAATTACTTTAATGCGCATAGGTTTAGTACGCGTTTACGTCTATACCCTTTGTATCTATACACAGGTGCTGGGATGACAATTAATGGGGCTAATTTAGTCTATACGTGAACGTTTACGAGTTTTTTGCCAAAATTATTAATGATCAGCTATTAGGCTGCTCGTACACATGTTTAATTGCTTCTAACCACTTTTCTATCATTGGAAGCCAGCCTGAGAGCCAGGAAATAAAAGTAGGAGAGAATACCTGAATAATCGGGTAGAGAATAGTATCTGCTATATAGCTATCGGGGAGCTTGAGGCCAAATATATTTGCCAACCAGATACACGTACTTATATAAAAGCTCCATTTACCGATTCCTAATGCGGCTCCCAGTAATCTATCTACGCGACCTAATGCTGTTTTCTTCAGCTTGGATCTAAAAAATTTGCCAAGTAGAAGTATACTTACTACAATGATGATAAAGAATGCTCCAAAACTTATATAGGAAGTTATAGGTCCACAATGGCCATAGCATTTGCTATAAATTATTTTAAAAATGTGTAGCAGCTTGATACTAATTACTTTGGCTATAGAAAATGAGATTAAAGACAGGAGTTCCATAACAAACCCCATTTTAAAGCCCATGTAGCCCCCCAGAATTAGTAGGAGTAATAAGAATATGTCTAATGCTTTCAAAATAACTTGCTAGGTTGCTTTTTAACGATTCAGTGATATTAATTTACTACTATTTGAAATATATAGCTTAGGATTTTTTCAATTCTTGTTAAAAAGTAAGCGTAAGCATATAGCGTAGGGGGTGCCGTAAAGACGAAAGATGATATGCCAATGAAATTTATAGCATACCAATTACTGAAAGTTGTCTACCACATTCAACCGTAGCCTCTGGATTTTTATTTTCATGAGTTGCACGCCTGAAGCTAAATAACGTATCTGGGTTTGAATAAGTATCTATGTCCAGGTTATCAATAGTTTGTATTCCTATTTGCTTTAGCTTGTTTACACAATATCTTGGTAAGTCAAACATATAATGAGCTATTTTCTTGGCATTAATGAAAAACTGCTTATTTAAGGCATCATGCTCTATAAATTTATTATAAAACGCTTGATCTACTTCATAGGATTTTTGTTGGATACAAGGACCTAATGCAGTAACGATATGTGATATTTCAGCTCCTAAGTTTTGCATGGCAAGAATGGTATGATCTATGATTTCAGAAACTGCACCTTTCCAGCCCGCGTGTGCCACTGCAATTATTTTATTTTTGACATCAAAAAGTAAGATAGGAATACAATCTGCAGTTTTAACTCCTAGAAGTAGGTTGGGTAGTTTAGTTACCAGGGCATCTGCTTGTAAATGAGAAGTTGTTTGGGTTTTATTCTTAATGGTAATCACAGAAGCAGAATGAACCTGGTCCAACATCCTTAGGTCCTTTTGAGTAAAGCCTAAACTATGGCATACGATTGTTTGATTTTTAATTACATTTTCAAGCCTATCTGCAGACTGGATATTACAATTCAATGATTGGTATACCGAATTACTAACTCCACCAAGCCTAGCAAAAAAACCATGTGCTACTAACTTATTATATTTAGCTAGAGTGGGGGAAATGTATCTAAAAACAGGATTTTTTTTGTCTTTTGGATTTTCAAGCATCTTTGTCACCTAGGTTGATATCTCTTTTTCACTCATGATACAGATTATACTAAATTTATGCTAGGCAATATAACTTTCTAATTGTTCTAAATTTTAAAAAAGAAAATGTATTTACATATAGCAAGGAAATAAAAATAGCAGGTTAGAGTTCCTAACCTGCTAGCAGATACTTTATGTTATTTTAAAAATCTATTTATATAGCATGCTTATAAGAAATTTTCATTATAACCTTCTGGAAGCATTTTTACTGCATAAAATTCATCATGATGAACCATAGAATTGCTTAATTTATATTCTATTCCATATAACCTTCTGGAAACATTTTTACTGCAGGACATTCATGATGATAAACCATAGAATTGCTTAATTTATATCCTACTCCACATACTACAAGATGTAATAGATCGTCGATTTCGTGATTCGTTTTGCTTTTTTCTTTTATTAAATCAAGAGTGTTCCAATCAATTAGTTGACGACTGCCTTGGTCGTCTATTTTTCTTAAAATTTCTAAATTTTCACTCATAAGCGCATAGTCTATAGGTCTGTTTTTCTCGTGATCCTTTATGTTTAAATCAGCCTTTTTTTCTATTAGTAAATTAGCTATTGCTGTATTTTTGCTTACACATGCCCGATGCAGCGCTGTTCTACCTGTTGTATCTGTAACATTTATGTTAGCTCCATATTCACATGCGATTTCGAATAATTTTACTTCCTTGGCAATTTGATCGGTTTCCAAAGAGTTATCTATTAAATCGTTTATGCACCAAGAAAATAGATTGGTAGCATGTGATTGAAGGCTTTGTGGAGATTTTTGTTGGATGGATTCTAAAATTACTTGAATTACTTCCACATGTCGATAGGTATAAGCTCCTGCAAAAGGTGACCTGTCTTGGTTATCTTTCAAGAATATATTAGCTCCGTTATCTATTAAACATTTTACTATATCCACATGTCCTTCTCTAGCGGCCCAGCGTAGTGGGGTTTTACCTTCATTATCTACGGCGTCTATATTTTCCTTATGATCTAATAAAAACTTAATTATTGACGGAGCATTATCATAGTTATTTTCTTTAGCTACTATATGTAAGCGAGTTTGGCCATTGGCCTTTTTTGCTTTTACAGTGCCTATTTTACCTTGTAAAAAATATCCTATTATTTGTTCATCGCCATATTCTACTGCTTCCCCAAAAGCAGTTTGTTTTTCTGATTCACTCAGATTATAATCTAGGCCGTCTCGTAGCTTAGATAAGGTAATAGCTAGTGTATTAAAACCATGTGACCTAATCCGCCTGATCGTATTCTCATCGACATGTGATTTTAAAGTTTTTATTAATTCAGCTCTCTTTTCTTTCAATCTACTTAGTTTAACCTCCTGGGATTCTGGACTCTCCGGAGGAAGTTTTTCATCAACACATTGAAGTAGTAAAATAGGTAATAATAGGTAAATACCTAATCGATAAGCACATTTAATAAATAGATTACGCATGGTGTTTAAATTTAGAGAGGAATACATTTTTTTGTTTGACGTATTCCTAGATTGATAAATTGATTTTTGACATAAGTCACCGCGAAGATACGTTTTAATTTTTTATTTTCAATACAATGGAGGCGGGAACTTTTCTCCCGCCACAAAAAAGTGTACCAGACATGAGCTAAATTTGGTGTTTATGATGATTATAGTATACCCTAAATAATCTTTTTAGTGATAATTAAGTAATCCTAGGTGCCTGCTTTACAATTAGCAACTTAGGTTAGCTATAAATTGTAGATAGAAATTTGCGCACGGTTGTAAAATTTTATAAAATTAAAGCAGAAATTAGTAGTAAATAATTTTATTTTTTTATATTTAAGCCAAATAATATTTGGTATATGTTATATTTTTATTTTTAATGAACGTAAAACAATTGTTATAAAGTATAAAATTTAGATTTTTTATAAAAAGTTATATGCGATAAGCCACATAAATTTTTATAGACCGTTTAAAGACAACAATTATGAAAAAAAACAATTATTTATTGATTATGCTAGTTGTAGTACTAGGTATAGTCACCATTGTTATAGTTAATTCTCGGTATAGTAAAAGGCATTATTTTACGCTTAGTCAAGAACTAACTAGTCTAGAAAAAAATGTTGAACCTAAACTTCAGACGATTATGGAAATGAAAAGTAATTTAAAGGAGCAAATAAATAAGCTCAAAGCAGATACCCAGTCATTAAAAGAAGAAGGTAAGAAAGAAATAAAGGGACAAAAAGAACAAATAAAAGAAAAGGCCCATGAATTAAAAGAGCAAGTGAAAGAAAAGAAAGAAGAGCTTCAGCATAAAACAAAAGCTAAAACAGATGAAGCTACGATAAAAGCGATAGAAAGATATGAGACTTTAGTGAAAGAGTTGGAAGCGATAGAATCAGAAATGCAAACTTGGAGAGAAGCAGTTGCAAGCAATCTTAAAGACGCCAAGGGTAAGGTAGATAAGGAAATTCATGGTAAACTAACAGCAGCCAACGATAAGTTCAAGCAACTTAATGATAGATTAGGCAAGGCAATAGAAAATGTAGGAAAAGCTTTGCAAAAACATAACTAGGTCTATTAGTAGCTTAGACCTATCAAATTATTTTACGAATATCAGTCTACCTGTTTATATACATGTAGGCTGATATTTTTTTCGTGATAAGGCACGGAAGTTACTTCTGCTCCAGGTTGGGGATTTGAATTTGAATCTTTATATATACCTTTAAACGCTAACTTTTTATTTTAGCTTTGTCTAAAGTTGATAACGGGTGTTTGAAAAACAATCAGCAAGACTTAATGAATACCCACCATAATTTATCTCCATGCTTGATTATCTAATTGTAGGACAAGGCATCGCTGGCTCAGTATTAAGTTGGCAGCTTTTAAAAGCTGGTAAACGCATTCTGGTAATTAATAATAAAGATACCAACCAAGCTTCGCAAGTTGCTGCTGGTATTTACAATCCGATTACAGGCCGTAATCTAGTCAAATCATGGTTGGCCGATGAACTGTTCCCTACATTGCTTCGGTTTTATAAAGAACTAGAATCCATATTATCAGTTAATTTTTTACATCCCAAGCCAATTTTTAGGCCATTTATAAATGATGAAGAAAGAGCTTTATGGGAAGCCAAAGTTTCAGATGATGGGTATAAGGTTTTTTGTCTAGACAGTCGCGAAGCGTATAAAAAATGGCATGGGTTCGATCATGATGGAGGTTTTTTTATTCAACAGGCAGGCTATGTAGATGTGCCTCTTTTCTTAGCAGCTACACGAACCTATTTACAAGCAAAAGGTTGCTACATAGAGGCTGATTTTGATTATAGTAAACTAGACCTCTCTCGAGGTTATGTGGAATATCAAGGCCTTCAACCAACTAAGATAATTTTCTGTGAAGGTGCACAAGCAACTCAAAATCCTTTTTTTAGCTACTTGCCTTTTCTTTTAGTCAAAGGAGAATTGCTTACAATTAAACCAGCAAAGCCACTTGATATAATTTACAATAGAAGTGTTTTTATATTGCCCAAATCAAAAGATCAAGCATTGGTTGGAGCTACTTACAATTGGGATGATTTAACTTTAACTCCTACAAAAGAAGCAAGGCACGTCCTAGAAGCGAAAATGCACAAATTGCTTCGAATTCCTTATCAAATTCTAAGCCAGCAAGCAGGTATTCGTCCAGCTACTTTTGATAGAAGACCACTAATAGGGCTGCATCCAGAGTATCCGCAGTTAGGTATATTTAATGGATTAGGTAGTAAGGGGGTTTCACTAGCTCCTTATTTAGCAGCGGAATTTGTGCAATATCTTTTATATAGTAAAGAATTGCCAGTAGAGGTACGGTTAGATAGAATTAGATGAGAATTATTCTGAAATCTTCGTCTTTAGCCCCTGGGTTCGTCAGTAAATGCGGGTCAGGGCTAGAGCTCTGACTCACCTATCCTCCTCTTGCCTATGCAGGAGGGACATTACTTAGTTGGCCTTTAAGAACAATTTGAAACTTTTTAAGCTTGGTAAAAAGAGTAAATTATGTAAATTCGAAAGTTTTTCCTCTGGAGGGATACTTTTTGCCACCCATGCAAAAAGTATCCAAAAAAATCTCCGCTATATAGAAAAGAGCTAAAATTTTCACCCAACCCAATTTATATAAGCACTTTCTATTCTTACCCTGCCTAACATCAGTTGGAAAGTGCTTATTGTCTTGGCAGGAGGAAAATGCCAAGCCCTACAAGCCTGAGTTTCTCCTGCCAAGACGGCTTTCCCAGCAAATTTTTTAACGCTCTTTTCTATAAGGCGGTTTTATTTATAATTTTTTGCATGTTGTTGTAAATAAAATAGTTATTTCTTTGCAAATTTTTTGATGCTCTTTTAATGTTTTTTAGCACACAATCAGTCTATTCTATAACATTTTAAGGCTTTTAGCAGTTCTTAAGGGTTAATTACTTACTGCAGTAAACTCCTATTTCTCACAAATTCCTTCCTGCCCAGAAGACAAAATTCTTGGTTTCAGAATAACTCTATTGTAAATTACTAGTCATATTTTTCATATGAGCTAAGCTGTACTATTTTAAATTGAATATAAAAACCTACCAGTTAAAGTTTAATTAATATGGTTGTTTGCAAAAACAGGAATTTAATGCAATGTTCAATCAATTAGAAAAATATTTTTAAAAATTTATAAATGATAAAAATCAGATGCGTAAACTTAAATTACAAGTACAAATGTCGGTTGATGGATTCATTGCAGGAACAAATTACGAAATGGATTGGGTGACATGCCCTTGGACTGACGATATCAAAAAGTATGTTGTAGACATTACAGAACCTGTTGATACCATCCTTCTTGGAAAAAACTTAGCAATGGGTTTCATTCCACATTGGGCATCCCAGGCAGAAGGAGAAGATGTTTGGTTCGTTAATAAGATGAATAACTCAAGAAGAGTTGTTTTCTCCAAATCGCTTGTCAAATTAGAGTGGGAAAATGTAACACTTGCTAAGGGAGAACTGGTGGAGGAAGTAAAAAAAATAAAAGCACAAGATGGCAAAGACATGATCGCTTATGGTGGGGTAAACTTTGCTTCTTCGTTAATTAAAGCGAATTTAATTGATGAGTTTCACTTGTTCGTGAATCCTGTTGCTATTGGTAAAGGGTTGTCGATATTTAATGGACTTGATGCAAAGAAAAATTTTAAACCTGTAAAAACGCAAACATTTGATTGTGGAATTACTGTATTGAATTATTTACCACAATAACTAGTGGTATCAGGAGTTGTGCCTATCCACCTCAGGGTCTTCTAGGAGCAACTTTGAGGGCGGCACTTACTAGATGAAAGGTATCTCGACGGTGGTGGGAGGAAACTCCTGCCACTAAAAAGCAGTTAATCAGGTAGCCAAAATACTACCAGATCTTCTTTCATAAAGGGCAAACGAATCTTGTTAATAGACCAAGGAAGTTTTTTATTTATTTCTGCATCATATTCTTCCCAACTAATGGTCAAATGCCAATATCCTTGATTGCCCTCCTGGTGGATATACTGTAAAATGCCATCGCGCTGCAAAATATATTGTCTTAAATCTTGTATACCAAAACCTTGTTTATAAGGTTCAAACTTTTCAAGTTTTTTAAGGCTTTCCCACTTTTCTAGTACAGTCTTTAATAACTCTTCGGCATGCTTTTTTAATTGTATGATCTCTTCAGGAATATCGAAAGTAGTTGCTTTCTCAGGCTCATCTTGGTCTGATTTAGCAGATGCTAATGCTTTTTTACGCTCTTCTATTACTATTTTAGCGAAATTTCTTTCCTCTCGCAGATAATAACCTGTAAATGCTATGTCGTTATATACCATTCCACAAAGCAATTTATTAAGTGTAATGTGCCAATCAGATGTGAAAAGCGATTCTGTAACTAGATATTGTAATGCATGCACAGCGTTATTACGATCAATTTTGTCGATAAATTTCTGTCTTACTAATAACCCTTGTTTCTGTAATAGTTCTTCTAAAAAAGGCCATAGAAAAATGAGTCCGCTATTTTTCACATATATTTTAATATCCTTGATGGGTTCTTTGTTGGCATCATGTTGCTTTTCCACTTCCTTTTCTTCCTCAGGCTGATGTCGTACAGATTTTTGGTGGACATCTGTTAATGGTTCATTGATTGCCATTTGATCATGAGAGAGATTTTCTTCTGATGGTTTTTTTGCCTCTCGAGACAAAATAGTCTGCAGTTCCTGTATCAATTGAGTATAAGGAGAAGAATTATTATTTTCAGTATAATGATCTATCAGTCTTTGAACAATTGGTTGCGCTTTCTGCTTGGTATAAGTATTGAGTAAATCTAGCGTATATTCTAAGTACTTTTCTTGATTAAAGTTTTTGTCTTGCTTTTTGAGGAGATAAGCTAGTGAGGCCGTCTCCATATATTTATACCAACTAAGCGGATCTATTTTGTTTTCATTATAAAAATCTATTTGAGGAAAGGTATGGAATTCCAAATACTTTTGGATAAAAGGTGAGGCCTTTGAATCTAGGGTTTTTATAATTTGCTTAATGAGGGGAGTAGAGAAATAGTGGACAATCTTTTGGCTTGCTACAATAGGATCTGCATAGCTAAAGAAGAACTTTTTTACTTGGGGATGTTGTTGTTGGATCAACGTGGTTAATTGCTGTTCCAACTGCTCTAAACTAGTTGCTGGATGTCCCGCTAAGCTACTAAAACCTATTGTAAACAGTTGATGAAGATTTTGCAAGATAGGCTCATTAGGCCAGCTCTTTTTAGCTTCTTGTCTATTTGACCTTTCCCAACTTTGCTGAATATCTCTCAACTGATTGCCTAGCGTTTGTAGTTTTTCTATTTCTGCAGTTGTTTGGTTAGCTAACTTAAAAGTCTTTGTGGCTGTTGTCAAGATTGAAACCAGTGTATAGGAAGATATAACCAACGATTTTGAAAAGTTAGTTAGGCTATCTGCTAGCCAGTCTCTTTCTGACTTAGCATTCTTTTCTGTTTTAACTAGGCTTAGTAAGGCTGCGTCCCACCACGCTAGCTTAGTTTCCTGATGGCTTAGCGTAGAAGCTCCAGCATATTCCCATAGATCCTGGGTACCATGAATCCGATCAATCAGCGTTCGGGCTTTATCCTTGGCAATCAAATACACTACTTTTTCTAGCTCAGGAGTAGGTAAGCTAGCTATTAATCTTTTTCGGGTAAGCGTAGTTTGTATCGTTGTCTTGAACTCTTGAGCTAATTTTTCTAACTGGGTGGTTGTTAGATTGGTAGCTAGAGAAGTAGGGGTAGTATTCCCTACCTGTTGTATGTTGGTTCCTAATAGCGCATTAAACAGTTGACGGGGATTATTATATGCTTCGTCCAATTCTCCAGTTTTTAAAAAATGTATCCAAGCATTTTCTAAATCTTGTTCATGAACTGCAGCTATTTTTTCAAGCTCTTTTTTGATTGTTTCGAAAAGCTTTTGTTTTTGGTGGGCTGATAGCATTCCAAAAAGATCATTTATTTTTTGCTGCAGTTGCTTATCTATAGTTGATGATGGTAATCTATGTCGGATTGTTTTTTTTAAAAAATCTAGAAGTTCTACATATAATTTGGCTGCAAGTGATGGTGAAGCGATGAAGGACGTTAGAAGATGATAGATAGGTAAAAAAGTTGAGTCTAACGGATCTGCAGCTTCTTGATTGTTTTGTGCAAAAAGTACTGTTAATTCTTGCAGCTTATTCGATATGGTTGTGTTGGGAGCATACTTTTGTGCCGCTATACACACCCGTCTATATATTTCTGATTTAGATAATTGGGCATTGTAAGAAAAACTAAGTAACGAATGTTGAATAAAATGGTCTTCGCTAAGTTGAGGATTTTTGCTAGCTACTTCTATAAAAATTTCATCCAAGAGAGCTTGTTTATCAGGATATGTGCTAGCACGCAATATATCTGCTCGCAACAATAATTGCTGGTAAGTTTCTTTTGTATCGGCATCTAAAGGAGTTAATATATTCATTAGAATTTTTCTAGCTGATGGCTCCATCTTTTTTGCTAATTGCTTCCTTATAGATGTTTGTTTAAGTAAAGTGAATACTTCTGTTTTACGGATAGGTAGAGATATGATGTGTTTTACTACAGCTACCATACATGCACCTTGGTTGGGATATCCAGGAAATAATAACTGGTCTGTAAAAAATTCCTTTATCTGAGGTAAGGTAAGGGGGACTAATTTAGATAAAGTTACTCCAAGCTCTTTTTTAAGCACTTCTAAACCCCTTCCTCCGTTGTTAATACTGGATTGGGAAGCTTGTTGATGAAGCCAAGATTCAACTTCTGCAGTAGCCCAGTTGAGTTGATTTTTATTGTTAATGGTCCTTTGTAATAATTCGTTTAATTTACTTGTTATTTCTTTTTCAAGGGTTGGTGTCAGGGGTTCTTTTCTCTCAACCGTTAGAGATATTTGATGATACAAATTACTCATTAGATCAGCTAACGGAGAACCTAGGGTAATCGCAGCATCCATTTGTACTTGATGGAGCGCTCTGATTAATAAATTACCTACAGTTGTGGTTGGTCTAGCTAGATCAGCTTGAAAGCCGTTAGGGGATGGGTGCGTAGTTTCTAAACTTGTTAGTAATAGATTTACTAATTCAGGGGAGTAAGCTTCTGCTAATGCTGCTTTGCTTTTTTGCATGGATGTATGCCATTTTTCCAATGCACCTGGCTCATACAGTTCCAACTTCCTTATCATATAATTGATGTATTTGTCCAGTCCTTGCTGTTGAGATAATTCTTTATTCCAATATTTGATCGTAAGCTCTTCAACAAGCTTAGACTTTCCATTTTGTTGTGCAACCACAGATTCCCACAGTTGCTTGATCATCCTAAAACTCTTTGAGATGCTTGGTTGAGTAACTTCAATAAATTTTTCGAAATCTTTGGTAGATAAAAGTTGTGGCAGCCGATGAATATGCTCGGAAGACTGAAAATGTCCTCTTAAAATGTCTTTGATAGGGGGGGTATTGGCATGTTCAAATACTTGATTGATAGAAGTGGAAAGTTGACGTTTGTCAACCTTTTCTCCTTGAGCTAACAAGTGATCGAATTCTCTAATCAGTAAGGGTAGTTGGGTAGCTGCCTGCTTAAATTTATGCTTGTTAGAAAGTCGTGATTCATGTAAATGAATAATATGGTTGAAAAGGTTGCTTTTTAGCGTTTTTGTTATAGCATGTTTTTGGGGTAATTCACGAACTAAAGTGGTTACTAGGGCTGAATACGTTGTCTTTAGTTCATGAGCAATCTTTTGTAGACAGCTTTCTAAAAAAATGGTTTCATTAAATTTTTTGTTGCTAGACAATATTTGCATGGCATGTGCTAACACGATATGTGCCGTGGTTGTGTAGAGTTTTTTATGGTGCGGAATATGGGCCATCTTGAATAAGATGGCTTGTAACCTTTTAATGTCTTCAGCTATATCTAGAATTTGGTCCGCATATTTTGGGCTGAGGAGTTTGATGGATTTTTGAATAGTAGGAAAGCTAAATTGGCTTAAAAATCTTTGTATGGCTGATAACTCCTGGCCAAGCTCAGTCCAAAGATCTTTAATTAAGGTAGGTGTTTCATGATAGATGTCTAGATATAAATCTTCGATAAATTTTTCATCATTGGTAGTATTGGTAGGCATCCACCAAGCAAAGTACCCATTTCCTAGATAATGTTTAATGGCTTTTAGTTTAGCTTCTGGTAGCGGGGTGATGCGTTTTTTTAAGGGATCTTGTATGGCTAAGCTAACCTGTTCTTTCACTATAAGTGGTAGCTTGTGTTGAATTTTTTGTACGATATTTTCTTCTAATAAGTTCTGATCTATTTCTGCTAGGTCGATGTGTAAATCATCTAGGCTTATAACCACATCTGCTGGAATCTCTGCCGAAAGGATGGATTCTAAAATTTCATTTAAGGTTTCTTCTACAATCTTATGCGCTTTACGCTGTACCTCTTGTTGATATTTTTTGTCAGGAATTTCTATTTCCAGACGTTGGCGCATGATGACATGACTATACGTTGCCATACCCTTTTTATTAGTTTTTGCAAAACTTTACTTAACCTGTTTAACGTGCTGGTAGGGTTTATCTCCTAACAGTCAGCTTTTTATATTTACTGCTTGGTTTTCCTGGATAGCCACGCCCACTACGTGGGCTCGCTATGACGGGAGGGGAGAATTGAGTGTCATTGCGATGGCTTCACTTGCGTTCGCCAAGACGTATGAGCGAAGCAATCCAGGAACTCTTTAACATACTAGCAAGAGTTATGCAAGAGCTCTATTCTTGATCTTTGGAGTAAAGCATAATTAATCCTAAAAGATGTCGTGCTGCTTCTTTGAGCTTAGGATCGTTTACATCTTCAGTGGTTCTGTAGAAAAGCCAATCCTTATGTGCTTTCTCAAAAGTTTCCATTTCTACTAAGTCTAGCCATATGATATTAACAAATATGTGTGCTGGGCTTTCTAGCATGATGAACTCATGTACCAAATTTTTGAAATCTTCTCTTTGAAAGCGAGCTGGCCAAGTAGGGAAAACCAATGTCATCATAAAAGAATAGGGATCGTGAGTACCAGTTAGCATATCGCTAGTTCTAAGCATAATGTGTTCTACTAGGTGGAATCCTTCGCTCTCTTTATTAAAAGTTTGAAAGAAAGTAGCAATTTGTTTAATAATAGCTTGTGCTTGCTCGAAATTACTAATAGCCACTTCTTTGTTAAGTAACCTAATGGATTTTTGTTTTTGTTTATCTATATATAGGATAATTTCATAGTTACCTGCTGCATTCTCTGCAATATCATAGTTGCTTTCTTTATTACCGTGTCTAATCGCTAAGTCTTTGATCTTCGGAAAATTTCCTTTAAAGACAATCAAGTTATCAAACTTGGTTTGTAAATTTTCGCTTAGGAATAGCTCAAAACTTTGTTGTTCAAAGTTCTGCTCCAAATAAAAATTACTTTTTAAACTTTCATATAAGAATCTTCTTTTTAAGTTTCTTATCCCTAATGAGCGACACATTCTTCGTTCGAAACCAGATATGTTCTCGATATCCCAACCCTCATTTTGGGTATTAACCAAATCTGTTGCTTTATTCCTATCTCTACTAATCGGTATATAATCTTCTAAGAAGAGTTCTTTATTATGTTTAATTTCAGCTAAACAAGTTTTATGGCAAGCATCATAGAGTTGCATAGTCCGGTCAGTAAAAGCTTCAGAAAATCTAGCTAGTAGATGGTCAAGAATATTATTTTTTTTAGTTGTATAATCTTTACTTACATCTATAATTGTACTAAGATAATTTCTATAGATTGCTTCTATATCTGTAGGGTTATCAGCTTTTTCTTTGTTTTTAGACGATTTCCAATTAATTCCTAGATGTTTTCGTTGTATTTTAAAATTTCTATCTATATCATCTTCGGTATTTTCTACTGGAGTGCCTGGCTTTTTAATTAAACTGTCAATAACTGGAACTTTTCCAGGAATTTGAGAAAAATCTATGTTGCTTGATTTTTTCTGTACAGCCATTAGATCTTTAATTTGAGCTAGCTGCCCTAGATAATTGGCAAAAAGTTGGTCAAAAAACATCAGATAGGCTTTGAGCTGTTGGGCTTGTACTTTTCGTGCTGGCGAATCAGACTCTGCTAGCCCTTCTTGGCCTACTCCGTAGATCAGAGGAAAATCATTTTGAATAGACGTGTAAACATTTAAATTTCTATACCTTCCTTCAGGCACATTTATCTCTTCTTCAGTCAAGTAGGGCCTTTTAAAAACACGTGCATTAACAATTTCTTCAGTCAACCTTTTTACTTTACTAGCATCAATAGAGAGGGGGATTCCTCTGTGATAAAGCATGATATTGCTGTGTTCAATATCTACTTTAAGAACTTTATCTACCGGCACATCAATGGCCATTTTAGTAGATGGATCCGTTTGCCCATCTACCCCTACTGTAAATTTAGTTACACTCTGCACTTGCTTGATAGCTGTGACCTTTTTAAGAATTTCTGAAATATAGATTTCTCGTTGAATGTTACTCCTTTCTAGTTCATTGTGATCTATAAATCCTTGTTCTAACAAAGGGCCTGTAAAAATTTCATCTACTGTTTTTTTCTTTTCTATAAGCATCTCTCGTAGACTATAAAACTTGACATAAGGAGCTATAAATGACTGGATGCTAAAGAATATTTCTGCAATCAAAGCTTCGCCTTCCTCTTGGGTAATACCTTCGTTTAGCTCTATGGCGGCATTTATATGTAGATAATGGGGCTCTAGTAGTTGGATACTAAAAAAATCTTCACATAGATTTCTATGCTTATATAGTTTTTCTCTTACTTGTTCTATAATCTGGTTTGCCTGTCCTTTATTAACAATTCTATCTTCTAAATCTAGTAATATCTTATAGCCCCCTTGTACTTCTTCTGGACTTTGACTAAAAAATATTTTAGCGTTTTTTACGCCATTAACATCCAGTATAAGTTTTAAAAAATCGTTCTTCGTGAGGGGATTACAGGGTAATATTTCTTCGGCAACGTAAAATTGCTTTAATCCAACTTCCGCAGTATCATCCGGATTTGGTTCTAAGATATCTTCTATATAGAAGTTGGTACGGTATTCTAAGTCTACAATTGCAAAACATAATTCTTCTAAAATGGTAATACCCGGATCATGCTCGTTATAGTCCGTCCATATATTACCTGCTAACTGTCTTATATAGTTTATTCCCTGTTGTTTTAAAAAAGGATAATTAAGATCTAACAGATTTGTTGTATTGGTTGTTATGTAGTCAGCCACAGTATTTTGATTTTATTCAAATGAGTGAGAATAAACTAAATTGCCTGGCATGCCAGTTGATTTGATAACATAGCTTACGTGAATATTAACTGTTCCAGCCATTTCATCTCCTTCTTCAAGCTTGATTTCATTGACTCGTATTCTAGGTTCACAGCGTGCAATAGCCTCTTTAATATTATTAATCATAAACGTTTTTAGATTAAGATCTAGACGTTGAAATGCTAAAGGGCTTAGGTCACAGCCATATTCTAGCTCCATGGTTCTTTCACCTGGTGTAGTAGTAAACAATACTTGTAGGCTTTGGTGAATATCAATTTCATCTTGAACCAGTTCTATAGATTTACTATATCTATCAAAGGAGGGAGGGAAACCCCAACCTACTCCTAAAAATATGCTGTCTTCTATCATGCTATATATATGTTAAGATATTATCCACCTATCATTACAGTGGGAGCACCCATTACTACTTCACCGCCTACAGCCGTGAGGCTACCCATTCTTGCTGCTGGTAATCCACCTATCAATACGGTCATAGACCCCAAAATAATCGTATCAGGATGAGGCGGAGGGCCTGCACAAAGTAGTGTGTCTGATACTCTTGCAGCAGGTAATCCGCCTATCAGCACATTCGGACATCCTTTCATAATGATGCCACCTGCTGCATGTGGTATGGGAGGAAGCCCGGGTGTGACTAATGGGCAAGTATGTTTATTGGTAATGGTAGCTGCACTAGGCATAATGGTGATACTATTTAAAATGATACTTATAAAAAGATACAAAAATTAATTGAAGAAATTAATTAATTTGTACAATACCTCCTTTGATTATGGTAGCAGCACTTGATTGTACTTCTGCACTGGTAGTACCTACTAAAGAAGCTTTCATATTGGCTTGAGCAGAGATATTCATTCCACTGATATTTACTTCATTAGTAGCCTTCAAATCTATACTTTCTGTTGCTTGTAACTTAATACCCTGCTGAGCATTCAGTACTATGTTTTGATTACTTGTAATTTCAACATCCTGCTTACCTAAAATTATTTTATTTGCGCTGCCGTTGACGATTTCTATCGTCTCGTCCTTATCTGAAATACTAATCGTTCGACCTCCTGGTGTCTTAAAGATGATAGATTTATCATCTTCATTAAAAGTTAGTTCTAATTTGCTTTTTGTGACTAATGTTTTGATTGTATTGTTTTTGTTTTGGTTGATAGGGGTTGGATGTTTAGCGCCATACAATGAGCCTACTACGACAGGAGATCTAAAGTCATCATTAATAAATCCGACTACTACCTCATCGTCTTCTTCAGGCATCATGAATGCGCCGAAGTTTTTAGAAGCGTAAAAAGAAGCGATCCTACACCAGATCCCTTCATTTGCTTGGTGTATGATGGGTATATTTACAAAAATTCGGTAAATGGATTTAGGATCATCTACAAGTTTCTTGACAGTGCCTATTTGTAATCCATAAACAGGGCAAAGCATACCTGCTGCTGGGAGGCCTGCTGTATCCTGATATTTGCGCATATAACGTTGGCTGGATAATCCTACGGTTATATCCGTGATCCATTCTCCTGCCTCTAACCGATGGTGGACACTACTTACATAGGCAGTACCTTTAAAGTTATCAGCCCCCTTATCAATTTTAATAGTACTCCCTGGCTTAAGTTCTGCAACACCTTGCACACTTATTTTTCCCCTAATCTTGGCGAGCCTATTTAGTTCGAGCAAACTCGTAGAAAGTTTTTTCATCTCTTCTTCGGTAACCATTCCTCCATGAAAAAAGGTAATCTGATTTTGCTTGTTTATGCTTGCCAGTTTGTCGTACGACATAGCTCCAAAGGAACTTTCTGATACATTCTCTGCATTTACATTTTGACTTTTCTGAGAATCAGATAGCCATATTTTACCGCCTGCTTGCTTCCATTGCGTACTAGCATCCATTTCTAAATCTAGTTCGTATATATCTTTACCATAGGTAAAAGTGTATTTAGGAGCTTGTTTAGCATTTGGTTTTTGAATACTAATTTTTCCATCATCCACGATTACTACTTGCCCATTCGCTTCTGCACGAATGTTTATAAAATCCCAATCCGTGGTGTCTTGTTGGGATAAAATTTCATATTTAATGGAAGTTGCTTCAATGCTCTTATTCAGGTAGCTATGATCGTCTAATATCTTTTTTATAGCATCACTATCTTTTATATTTGGAAAGCTAATGGTCTTAGGTATTAAGGTAGTTTGGTAAGCGGCGTCTTTGCAATATATTTCTAAATAAGGTTTTGTATGGTCATTTGCTTTTAAGGCTTGACGTGTAATGACTCCTTTAAATACTGGTTTTAGATCAGTTTGATAACCTAGTGCGATTTCTATATCCTTTCCTATTTCAAATAATTTACTATTGCTGATAAGAAAAGCTTGTTCAGAAGGTTCCCCATCATATACTAGAATTTTTGCATATGGAATTTTGTTGATGGTCTTGTTGACTACAATAGAAAAAACTGGATATTTTTTATCTATTTCCTTGGACTTAACTTTAATGGAAAAGTCTACAAGGGCGTTTTGCTTAGCAAGAGAGCTCATCTAAATTTTTTGTTTTTATTTATGAAATAATTCTAAGATTCCTATATTATGAATATAAGCTAGATTTATTAAAGTAACCACTTTTTGTTGTTTATTTAAGTTAAATTAAATGGTAGTTACTAGGCCCCCTTTATTTATTTTTTTAATTTTTTCTTTGTAAGCTTTTATTTCAAGTTTGAACTTTGTCTATGAGGTTTCTAAGTTTTTGTTATTACTTTTTTTGCTGCTTTAAACCTTTGCCTTGACTTCTTTTGCAACCTTTGTGGCTTTTTGTTTGCCTGCCTGACCTTTCTGTTTTAAATAATCTCCACCCTTTTTACCGTATTTTTTTGCTAGTGCTAGCAACATAGCTAAGAGTCCAGCTAATGAGAAGGGTACCGCTAGCTTCAAACCTGAAGCTAAGCCACGTAAACTGTCTAATCCATTTAGTGAACCTAATGATTTGCTAAGGTTAGGATCTCCCAGGGCATTTTTAGAGATAGAAGGTACTGTATCTCCATCTTTTACTTCATGCATGCCAGTGCCGGCAGAAGGGGAGTTAGCATCTTCTCCCAGTCCATTTTTGTCACTTGCCGCTGCCGTAGATGGTTGAGCAGTAGAGGCACCAGCAGCACCAGCTGCGGCAGCACTTCCTGCTCCAGATGTTCCCACTGCACTTGTGGCTGTTGCTCCTGCAACACCTTCATCAACAGCGCCCTCACCTGCTGCAGCTTCAGACGTAGCTGCACTAGCTGCTGAATCATTGACTGCGGCACCTGCTAGGGCACCTCCGGCTACGCCTGCAGCACCTCCAGCTACTGCGCCACCTATCGCGCCTTCAGCTGCATCTGTAAGCGTTGATGGAGCTAGTGCGCTAGCGGCAGCGGCACTCTGTGCTTTTAAAGCTCTTGTAAGCCCTGCTGAATCGACTTCTTCTAATACTGCTATATCTACTTCGGCTCTGATAGGGGAGCCATCTGCTTGGAACATGGTATAGCTAGTATCGAAATTGATTAGTTTTCCTTTAAAATCAATCACGCCCCAAATAATGCGAATATAGTAAGGTGAGCTTACTTCCTCCTGAAAATCATAAACTACACTCCTTAAAGTGTCTAATTGGTCTTTTACGTTGGCTCCTGAATCTGGGATGATACCCGTATTATCAAAAAGCAATTTAAAGGATAAGGTCCTAGGAGGGGAAACGTTATAGCGTAGCGCCATGCTAGCAGACCCCATGCCTTGAGAGGTGGTATAATCTACACTACTTGTAATTTTAAGATTGGCAGGATTGATAGAAGCTGAAAATTCGCCTTTTAAAGAACCAAACCCATCGTCACTATATGCTTTAATAACTAGCTTGCTAATACCGCTCATGGATGAATATAAGTTTTAACGCTCCTGATTTTCTTGTAGTAAATTTTGCATCGCTTCTAGACATAAATGTCGTAGCTTTCTTTCAAATTTTCTTAAATCCTGCTGAGATGGAGTTGAAGATTGACCACCATCAGCCGAACTGTTATTAGGCTTCAATTTCGTCTGTATGACTAACTCTTGTATTTTAACAGGCATAGCTTATTTTACATTAAGGAGTGTCAGGAGAGGGTCCCTGGCACCGCAAGTGTCGAAAGTTTCTATCTGTGTCTGCATGGAATATCAGGGGAGGCCCCTGACATCACTATGCCACTCGATTTAGTCTTGCGTAAGCCAGTGTGATAGTTTCTATTACTACTGGACTTCCTGATTCAAGATCTAAGGAAGATATTTTAAGCCCGATCGGATAGATTTGTTCTACAGACCAATGGGTGTGAACACTTTTGTCTTTATTTAAGATAAATATATTCGCTATAGTAGGCTTAAAGATATTCGTATCTAAAGCTTTTTCACACCACTTCGTAATATTGGTTTTCTCTTGTAGTACAGGTCTTTTCAGTACTAAATTATCTGTTTCGTACATTTGGGGCATGCTGTACGATCTGCCATGCCCTCCTGGAAAGTAACGATCCATCTGATACATGATTCCTAAACCATCTATGGCATAAAAGTATTCAGGATCACTTGTATCTGAAACATCATTTAAGGTTATCTGGAAGGAAAACTTAAATGCGGGAATAGGTGCATCCATATTTATTGATTAGCGAAAAGATTAATATTCTGAATTTAGTATCCCTTGTAAGGTAAATATAATCTGTATATTATTACTTTCACTGATTGCAATCTCGGCACCTGTAATTATGCAATCGTGTATGGTAGTTTCGTGGTCTGTTTCTTCATTTCTTCCAAGCCGAACAATCGCTACTTCTGGTTTATAATTTTTTTCAAGAACAGCATTTACTGCTTTGTGCGCAAAAGGCAAAAGTTCCTTACCCGCGGTAGAATCATGAGGTATATAAGTAACTGTAAAAGTTACTATCTCCATCCTTTCCGAAGTATGGTAGTTCACTGGTCCTGGATCTTGTGCTTGAGATACATTCACTACATTAGATCGCTGCATGTCTGGTAAATCTATAGAATCTACGGTACAGGTTGATTCAGTAAACTTTTCGTCTAAATGTTTATAACTAAAGGTTGTATATCTTTGAGTACCCATGGTGTGATAATTTTAAAGTGCTTTTATTTAATGATAGAAAAATAATTTAGTGAATATTATTTTGTAAGGTCAATTGATAGAGGATCAAATGGTACGATCGTAGCCAAGTATGTCAGATAATTGGTTGAATCTGGTGCTTGTGTAGTGAACTCGCTCGCATAACCACTAAAACCTATCCCTAAAAATTTTTCGTTACTAGGATTTTTTAGAACGAAAAGTATGTCCTTTACGTAGTGTTCAGGTTTATTAGACTTTTGAGCCATTTTCAAGCTTTCTTGCAACTCTTTAATTGTGACATTTCCTTTTCCATCAGGTGTCTTGATGATTGTAACAGTTGTAGTCCCTGATTGTACTACACACGTTCCTTTTGCAAGTACATAATCCTTTACTCCCTTTTTATTCATACACTCGTTATAAGTAGAATTGTTTGTGAAGCTTAACGAAAGTTGAGCATCTAATATCTTGATTTCCTTACCACCCACAGTCAATTCGATTGATGATGGTATAAGTGCTGGTTGTGCCATACTAATTTTAGATTTTTATTATAAGTTGAAAATTGTAATACTGATCCGAAATTGGTATTGTATGACCCGTCACTATGGAGTGCCATAGCAACTAGGTCATGTGTATACCATATCTAGAATTTTATTTAACTGCCTTCTGTGCCTCCCATTTTTTGTTCAAATGTAATTACAATGAACTCGGCTGGTCTAGAAGGTGCGGCTTTTACTTGAATACGCATGATTCCTTCATTAATATCATCCTCACTCATTGTTTCACCTAGGCCACACTTTACTGTAAAGGCATCAGCAGGCGTAGCACCTACCAAAGCACCTTGACGCCATAAGCTAGTCAAGAAGTTGCCGATAGTACCTTTTACTACTGACCATGTTACAGATACGTTTGGTCTAAATACTACAGAAAAGGAAGCATTTTTAATAGACTGCTCAATGAGTATAAAGAGCCTTCTTACGTTTATATAACGCCATTCTACATTGTTTCCTGCTAAAGTTCTAGCTCCCCATACAATAGCAGATCCTCTTCCTTTAAAGGCTCGGATAGCATTAATAGATTTGCCGCTTAATGCATCTACGTTAAGAGTTTCTTGATCTTCATGTGTAATTTTAATAGAAGGTGCAATGACAGAATTTAAATTCTGGTTAGCTGGTGCTATCCATACACCTCTACTTCTATCTGTTCGTGTATACAAACCTGCCATAGCGGGCGATGCTGGTAGTACACACAGTCTATCTGCCACCGTTTTGCGCAAAAGTTTATATTCTTTGCTAGCACTTTTTAATCCTGAATCCCAATATTTTTTCTCTTTTTCAGTAGTAGCATTTTTGAGATTAGTTAGAATAGGCTTATGTGCTTCAATGATGACCGCATCTAAGGAGTCCAAATTGAAATTTTCATATCCGATATCGTTGAGTGATATGATATTGGTTTTAACCCATGGATAGTACGCTGCTCCGTAGCTTAAACTATCTAATCCAATATTTTCTCTGAAGC
The DNA here is from genome assembly GCA_001897825.1 of Candidatus Amoebophilus sp. 36-38. Lineage (GTDB taxonomy): Bacteria > Bacteroidota > Bacteroidia > Cytophagales > Amoebophilaceae > Amoebophilus. Next base: position 14,307 of record MKUM01000004.1, on the reverse strand, counting down.
GAGTTACATATTTATTCTTATCTTCTTCGATTGGAAGTTCTTCTGCGCTTCCCCAAATATCAAATAACGCTACTTTATCCATGTATTTGCCACAATGTTGCAAAGCGTAGGTTTGCGCAGCATAGTAAGAAGAATCTTCTTCATCTAACAACAAAGAATCAGGCATCAGTATCATGGTAGGTACTTCTTCCCCTGGCAGAATATCTATTGCCTTTTTAAAAGTATCGGGAGTAAGCTCTATTGGATTGCGTGAATCCTTACCATACTGGCCAACTGATATGATAAAGCAATCGGCTCCACCGTTATCAAAAAACAGTCTTAAACTGTTGTATAGGTAGAAACTTGAATTTGCACTTTGCTGTAAATTATAAGATTGGCCGTTGATGTTAATATCTCCACGACCCTTGTCTCCAGGTTTAACGGTAAAGACAGGTACAGGAGCTATTCCAAAGAATACTTCAAACTCGGATAAAGAGTTGATGTGTACGGGTTTCATATGGAAAGATTTTCCATTGATTTCTGCTCGTTCGGTAAACCCTATAAATATGGGTACAGCAGTTGCCACCTGAACCACAGCATTGGCACCGGCGTCCTTCTCGACGATATATACGCCGGGAGTTTTTAAAATTTCTGGCATTGTTTTTAGATTTATTTTAGGTTAAACATAGACAACAACATTACTATAAAAAACGCCTCCTTTTTTCATGTTACTCTGTGACAAACTCACGTCTGGAAGCGGTAATCTCTCTAATACTACTTCTTCTTGATTGGTATCACCTGATTTTTTTGTTGATGATTCTGGATACATTGTTAAAGAAAAAGTTTGATTTATTTTATCTCTTAATGCAATCGGTTTAATAGATTCGTATAAATGGATATGTTTATTCTCGGCGGTTCCTTTATATATAAAATACGAATCATCTGTATCAATTACAACTTTTGCAGGAACTTTTATACGATTATGTAGGTCTACTATCTGATAACTCCAGATGGTCTCCCGAGCTTTGATTTGAATGGTGTATTCGATAGGCAATTGTTCGATGTTTATTTTCCCTTTCCATAACTTATCTAGTTGGATATTAATAATCCCAAATATGTTCTTGAGGGACTTGCCTATTATAGGAGCAACACGTTGGAGCGATACTTTATCTTCTTCGCTTACGTAATCTTTTTGATGTAGTTTTTGAGAGCCTGTGGAATTACTAAAATAGTAAATCTGTTCTGGGTCAATCGTTAGTAAGGAGAAACTAAATACATGTGGATTGCTGATTTCTACATAAAAATTTAAATGATGGTTTGCTATTTTTTGTTCGAAAACTTGAAGGGGATTTTCAAATCTTGTTGTTAACCACATCATTTCGATCATCCCTCTATAAGATATGAGACGCATGTTGTGGTCATGCATAAATTTTTTGGTTTTTTCATCGGGTATTACATGGAAGTCATTTTCCGCCTGATTGGTGTAATACGTATTCTGAAAGTTGATCCTAAATAACTTTAAAGCAAAAGGCATATTTTATTGCTTAAGAGAATTGTAAATTTCATTGATTGGCGGAACTGTTGGCCAGATCGCATTATCTTCTATAGGAATCATTCCTATTTTATAAACTACAGATGGCATATAGGTAGACTTCAAACAGGTCCACAAAGAGCTTTTTTGTTCATGGTCTAGATTGATAATTGATACTGAAATACCATCTAATTCAGGATAGGTTAAGTCGGGAGTATTTTTAGAAGTAAAATAATTTTTAGAATTAAAAAAGGCTATAACACGTGCTAAATAGCTTAAACCTTCTAGCGCATGCTCGGCTTCAAAATGAGCTGCAAAAAGTATATATAGATAAAAGTTGATAGGTAAATTTTTAACAATGTAATTGTTTCCTTGCTGTATATAGGTGTTAGAGCTTTGTGTAGTCTCTTGGTGTACGATGTCTACCACACTCATAATAACTTTGTTTGTATATAAATTATTAATTGCTGGTGACGCTAAATCGGTATAAGTGGCATAAAGTGCCTGGTCTTCATTTAAACCTGTTCTGGCTTTTATATGCCTATTAAGGTCAGTTAAAATTGTCTTAATACAGGTATCAAACACGGTGATGGTATGTTTAGAATTGATAATTGATTAGTACGCTGAAAGATTTAAAATATAGATCAATCTGAACCCTACTTTTCTTTAACGCTTAATAATAAACTAATTAAAATGAGTTAAAAAAACAAGCTAATCAATCAAGAAAAATAGAAGGAAGAAATGAGATAAAAGTAAATCCAATATCCCGCACTGTTACGCTTGTTCAAACTTGTAGGTATGTCTAGCGAGGATCCAGATTGAAAAAGCCGGAGCATCTTTTAAAGATCGCTGAGAGGTTATAATGAGAATTAAAATTTCCAAAGAAGATTACGTGTTACTGGATTATCCACAACCCTACAATCCTTACAAGGATGAGCCCTAACGGGGTTCGTGCGCGGATATGTCTTTTTTCTAATCGAGTTGCATGGTACATATCTTTATCAATTATTTAACCTACTTATCAAATCAGCAATCCGATGTGCATAGCCTCCTTCATTGTCGTACCAGGCTATAACTTTAACTAAATTTCCTTGGGTATAAGTAAGCTGTGCATCAAAAATACAGGAGTGGGGGTTGCCGATAATATCTACTGAGACAATCGGATCTTCTGTATAAGCTAATATGCCTTTCATATTTCCTTCTGCTGCTTGCTTCATGGTAGCATTGATTATTTCTTTGGTGGCTGGTTTTCTGAGAATAGCAGTCAAGTCAAGTATAGAGCCATCTGAGACAGGGACACGCATGGAGATGCCATCTAATTTGCCTTGAAGCTGGGGCAATACAGTTCCTATAGATTTGGCAGCTCCTGTAGTAGTAGGTATAATTGATTTGGTAGCCGACCTGGCTCTTCGTAAATCTTTATGGGGTGCATCTTGTAGCCTTTGATCTGCAGTATAAGCATGGATGGTATTGATATAGCCTCTTTCAATGCCAAAATGCGTATCTAATAAATAGGCAAGGGGCGCTAGGCAATTGGTAGTACAAGAAGCGTTTGATAAAATGGGGCCAGCAGTAGGTAAAATGTGATCATTTACACCTAATACAATTGTAGGAATATCTTCGCTCGCGGGTGCTGAAATAACTACTCGCTTAGCACCTGCTGTAAGATGCTGTGTATTACTAGGCTTATCCAAAAATCTTCCGGTAGCTTCTAGTACAGTATCGATCTGCAAGGCTTCCCAAGGTAGGTTAGTAGGATTGGATTGGGCATACACCCTGATTTTCCTACCATCTATAATCAAGTTTTCTTGATCGTAGGTTACATGCCCTGGAAATGGCCCATAATTAGAATCATATTTAAATAAATGGGCTAGCGTGGGTGCATCAGTCAAATCATTTACAGCCACTACTTCTAAATTTTTCTTTTGTAATAAAGCTCTTAAGCTTAACCTGCCGATTCTTCCAAAACCATTAATAGCAACTCTAGTTTGTTTCATGTTTTTTAATTTTATAAAACTATTTTAGAGCGAATTTACAATTTTTGCTACTAATTTCTATTGCGGATCTTCTTCCAATTTTTTCTCAAATTCTTCTATTAAATTTCGGCTATTTGAATCTAGCCCAAGATACAGCTTGAGCATCTTTAGTTTTTCTGTAAGGTTGAATTCTTCAGGGCTAATCAATTTAAGAATTAGTGTTTTGTCCTCTTTTTCTAAATGAAGAAGGATACTTATCAAATGAGCCTGTTGATCTTTTGAAAATGAAGCGAAATCTTGTAAAAAGCGTTTTTTTTCTTCTTGATAGGGATTTACATTCAACATTTCTAATAATGCATCACGATTCTCTTTTGTAAGTTTCATTATATTATCAATTAGATTTTTTTTGCCAGGGTCGCTATCGTCTATCAATGCGAATTTTTCTTCCCATTCTTTGCTTAGAGCTGCTGGTTTTGTATTTTCAGGGATTCTGTAAGCTTCATCGGAAGGCATAGGTTTTTCTCCACATCCTAAAATGAAAGTTAGCACGATGCCACAATAAATATAGATTTTTGCCATATTTTTAGTGAATGAAGTTTTTATTTATAAAGGGTTTGCATGCTATTGAAATAGCCTATATCATTTTAAGAAGCTACTAAATAAAAGGATCATTTCCAATAAATTTATTAGCAAAATCTAGGCTGTATAGCTCGTGCTGCTTGATAGATAAATTAGAATTAAGTGTGTGTCAGGGCTCCAGCCCTGACACCACAATCCATAGGCTTCAAGATATTTATAGGGTAACGAAATGTATCTTTCTAAATAACCCAGGTTGCTAGTTAAGGGGATGCTAGCTGTAGCTAACAAATTAACGATTAAATTGATAAGCTACCGAATTTACTACATCTCAACTGGTTTTCCCATCTCCTTGCTCAGGGTACTTGTTTGTAAAAAAATAAATAAGCTTGTTCGGCAGGAGATTGGATTTGCCCGACTGGCACTTCGGATACACTGCTATCGTCATATAAAATCCATTTACTATCTACTTGGGTGTAAGTTACATAATGGCCACCGCCAACATCTCCACTATGTCGAATAAAGCCGACTAATTCATAGAGAAGATCCTGAGATAAATCAGCAGTTTGTTCTTTTTTTATGGTGAGTGTAAAAGGAGCAGTTATCTTTGTTGTAATCTTGGAAGCAGTTTTTTTAGAAGCAGTATTATCAGTATTATCAAATTCAAATCTTTTTGGAGATATAATCAGCATTTTTCCATAGAGTTGATTTAAATTCTTTAAACGAGGAATTTCGGTTGCTGTTACATCATTTGCATCATGTCCTGTCCAATTAATATCTATTGGATTTCCGGAGGGCAAGCTATTGTCGAATAGCGTTTGCATGTTTTTAACCTGATTCTTCTCCATTGGTAGTTGCCAAATAGACCATAGGTCTGTACCTGTTTTCCACCGTTCGGCGTGAGTTGTGGGATGAATAAGTTTATAGTTAGTTTCTGCTTTCGGCATGTCTAGCCAATCAAATATTTTTCCAATCAATTCGGCTGCATCTTCTTGGCTTCCACATTTGGGCTTCCAATCAATTCCACCTTCTTGTTCTGGCTTTTTGAGTGCATTAAAAAAATCTGTAGCCTTTTTTCTTATTTCGGCTGGAGTGACTTCTTCTTTGTCAGTAATAGCATTAATAATGTCGTTCGCGGCCTTTGCTAGAGGAGTTTCTTTCTTTTTTTCAAATGGTTTCTGATAAAATGAGGCAAGAATTTGTATGACGGAGTTCATATAACAGCTATTCCCAATATTAATAATGCCTTTATTTTTGGTCGGTATTTCCGGCTCGTTGTCTAAAAACTCTTCTTTGCCTTTGGGTGTTTGTTTTAGCCGATCAGATTTGGTTGCATTTCTACAGTTATCACAGCTATTTAATAGGATCATGCTAACTAAAAGTGTTACAAAAGAGAATTTATAGTTTTGGTAGGCTATCATAAGCAGTTATTAGATGTATGTCTATTTTTTATCAACCAATATATAAATGACTCAAAGATATGATTTTAAATACACAATCCCTTTTTCTATTGATAAACTAATTCTCATTTAAGGCAGATTTACCTTAAAAAAAGCAATCAATTGTCTGCATATAGAGCTGTTTTTATCTGATCAATATATTTTACTTCTAGTGGATCGACACCTTTTTTTTGAGCTAGATAAAAAGAAATCCAATCACTTAGGTGGATTAGATATAAAGAACGTATCAAATGAGTTTGTCCTTGTGCATTTAATGTAATAATTGTGTTTGTGTGCTTTTGTATGATCGCTTGTGTAATTTCTAGTTGGCGCTTTAAGTTATGATCTTCTGTATATCCATTCAGTATAATAACGGCTAGATTTTGATCGTCATTTGATTCCCATCCTACAATTTCGTTATGTGACAATTCTGGAAGTGTGTGATACCAACAAAGCTGTTTACTATTCTCATTAAGCTGTTGTCTAAGGCGTATAGCCACTGCTTCATACGGAGCTATTGTATAAATGATGGGTAAGCTACTTTGAATTTTGGAGGCTACTTGTTCCGCTTCTGCTTGAATTTGAGCTTGATTATCACGTATTAATTGAATGGCTGATTCAAACTCTGGTAGAAATTCCCAATTTAGTAGTCTGTGGAAATAAAGTATAAAAAGAACTTGTACAATGGTGTGATCTATGCAAGCTCTGGGAGGAAGGTATTTAGGTAATGGAAGCACATCTATCCCCTGTTCTTGAGCCATTTTTTGAAGATTGCCGCCAGATGTAATAACAAGTATATTAGCTTGATGTTTAATACCCATTTGAAAAGCTTGGATAGTTTCTTGTGTATTACCAGAATAGGATACAACAATAAGTAGGGTATGTTCATCGACATAGGTAGGTAAATGGTAGTCGTGGTTGGTAGCTAAGGGAATGGATAATTTGTCAATAACCCACTGTTTTACAAGGGTGCCTGCTAAACCTGAACTGCCCATGCCGGTAATCATTATGTTACGTATAGGTTTAGTAAGGTTTTTAAGCGTAGTTTTTTTTACTTGATTGATGACTTCTTGTAGATTTTGAGGAAAGCTTTTAATTATGGAATACATAATTATACAGTACGTAAAGATTTAGAAAATTTTAATGATTGCTTATTTAACTATACTTATGTAATTGTACCTTATTATGAATATATCATTTGTTTATTATATGTTAAAATTTTTGTTAAACATTTTTAAATACCATTCTACAGTTTTTCTAAGTCCGATTTCAAAGTTTTCTTTTGGTTCCCAGTTTAATTCATTCTTAGCTTTTTGAATGTTTAAGGCATAACGTTGGTCATTTCCTGGTCTATCCGTTACAAAAGTAATCAGCGATTTATAAGAATTTCGTTCCGGAAGCGGGGCTAATTCATCTAGCAAGATACATACTTGGTAGGCTATCTGAAGATTGGTTTCTTCATGGTTACCCCCAAAATTATAATGTTCTCCAGACTTACCATGATGAAAGGCTAAATCGATGCCCTTGCAATGATCTAACACATATAGCCAGTCTCTAATTGCTTTACCTTGGCCATGTATAGGAATAGACTTTTGTTGTAAAGCATGTTGAATAACTTTAGGAATTAGTTTTTCAGCGTATTGTTTAGGTCCGTAATTATTCGAAGCATGAGTAGTTACGGCGTTGAGGCCGTAGGTATGTATGTAGCTATGTACTAACAGATCGCTACCTGCCTTCGTAGCACTATAGGGATTATTAGGTGCATACGCTGTTTCTTCTGTAAAAAAACCAGTAGGGCCCAAACTGCCATATACTTCATCCGTAGATACTTGTAAAAAACGACTTGCCACATGATTTTTTTTAGGTAAACCAGGCTCGTTTAACCAATATAAGCGGGCTGCTTCTAATAAGATAAAGGTTCCTTCTAGATTGGTTTTTACAAACGGAGTAGGATCTTGAATGGATCTGTCTACATGGGACTCTGCAGCCAAATGAATAACTCCTTGGAAGTCAAATTTTTTAAATAATGAGGTTATGAATGCTTGATCTGTGATGTCTCCTTGGAAAAAGTGATACTGTGGATGGCATGCAACCTCTAGGAGGTTGTCTAAACTTCCTGCATAGGTAAGCTTATCTACATTAACAATTTGATAATTAGCATATTTTTCTAAAAAATAAGGTATGAAATTAGAACCAATAAAACCTGCTCCTCCAGTTATCAATATATTTTTCATAGGATATGATGGGTTAGATGTTGTAAACAATGTTCTAAGCTTTCCTGCCAGTGGGGAACAGTGATCTCAAAGGTTTGTTTGATTTTTTCTTTATTAAGCACACTATAGGCGGGCCTTTTTGCACCTTGGAGAAAATTGCTGAAAGGTTGAGCGATAATTTCGGCGGTTAGATTGAATCTTTTCCTAACTTGCCAAGCAAAATCATAACGGCTGGCTACCCCTTCATTGGCATAATGATAAATTCCTGGCTCGTACAAGTTAGGATTTTGATTAATAAGTCGTATGATCTCCCAGATAACTTTGGCTAAGTCTAGTGCATAGGTAGGGCTGCTGAGCTGATCATACGCCATATGAATGTGTTCTTCGGTTGAAGAGCGGTTGAGTAGCCTAGTAAGAAAGTTATTGCCCATCGTGCTATATAGCCAGGATGTTCTAATAATATAGGCTGAAGTATGGTGGGCTAGTATCTGCTGTTCACCCGCTAATTTAGTTTGTCCATAATAGTTGGTAGGGGTAGTTGGCATATCCTCTGTCAAAGGTTTCACTAGCAATCCATCAAATACATAGTCTGTTGAAATATGTAATAAGGTAAAGTTTAGCTCTTTTGCTAGGCTAGCCAGATAGCCTGGAGCTATCGCATTGATGGTTTTTGCATTTGCCTGATCTGTTTCTGCTAAATCTACTTGGGTATAGGCAGCACAGTTGACAAGATAATGAATGGGATTTTTTTCTAAATAAGTACGAAGCTGTTTAAAATGAGCTATATCTAATTCTTGTCTTGACTTATAGATTGCTGATAAATCTAAGTGGGGTGTATGTTGTGTATGATAAAGGGCTTGCGCTAGTTGCCCTGGATTGCCTGTAATTAATACGTTAATCATAACACTTTGTAATTAAAATTAATGATTGCTTTGTCAAAATGCGGCAGTTGTTGATCCTTTGTAGAGAGTATGGGGGGGGTGTTTATTTTCCAGTCAATTCCTAAGTGTTTATCTAGACAATAGATTCCGGCTTCTGATTCTGGATGATAGAAGTTATCGCATTTGTAGAGGACTGTCGCTTGGGTACTTATTACAGAAAACCCATGGGCATATCCGCGAGGTATTAGCAATTGTTTTTTATTGTCTGCAGCAAGTAGTATGCCTTCCCATTTCCCAAAAGTAGGACTGCCTTGACGGATATCTACGGCTACGTCCCAAATTTCTCCTTCTATAACACGTATAAGTTTCGCTTGTGCATAGGGATGAAGTTGATAATGTAGCCCTCTAATGGTGCCCTTTTTAGAATAAGATTGATTTTCTTGAATGAATTCATTGGTTATACCTAGGTTTGCCAGCTTTTCTCGATGATAAACTTCCATAAAATAGCCTCGCTGGTCTATTTTTAGTTCTGGCTCAATAAGAGGTAAACCCAGAATAGATGTTTTAGTTATCCGCATAGTTATTCTTCTCGGTTGCTACACGTAGTAGATAGTCCCCATAGGCTGTCTGTTGTAAAGGTAGTGCTAGCGCTTTGAGCTGGTCAAGATGGATATACCCTTTTTTAAAAGCAATCTCTTCAATGCAGCCTATCTTAAGCCCTTGTCTATGTTCTATCACGGCTATAAAATCGGATGCTTCCCGCAAAGCATCGGGTTGACCTGTATCTAACCAAGCAGTACCTCGTCCTAGACAAGTTACTTGAAGCTTTTTTTCTTGTAAATACAATTTGTTGATATCTGTTATTTCTAATTCACCTCGTGCAGATGGTTGTAGTTGTTTAGCCTTGGCTACAACCGAATTATCATAAAAGTAGATACCTGTGACGGCGTAGTTAGAAGGCGGATTCTTGGGCTTCTCGATGATATCTACTACTTCTTGTTGATTCCCAAATTTTATAACGCCATACCGCTCTGGCTGATCTACATAATAACCAAAGACCAAAGCGCCTTCTTGTAATTGGGTAGCTTGTTGGAGTATGTCAGCAAGTCCTTCTCCATGTAACAGATTATCTCCTAGAACTAAGCTGACTGTGTTATTGCCTATAAATTGTTCTGCTATCATAAAGGCTGCAGCGATTCCCCTGGGATATGGTTCAATAGCATAGTTGATGTTTATACCTAGTTGATTGCCATTCCCTAGAAGTCGCTTATAAGCCGACTGATCCTGTGGAGTAGTGATGATGAGTAGTTCTCGAATACCCGCCATCATGAGTACAGAAAGAGGGTAATAGATCATAGGCTTATCATAAATAGGCAATAAGCATTTAGAAGTGCTCTGAGTGATGGGGTATAGTCTTGTACCGTTGCCGCCAGCTAGGATAATTCCTTTCATGAGTTATTTTTATAGGTTGCTTAATAAGAATTTCAATGTGTTGCTAATTAAGTTTCAGATTTAGGCCCTAATTTTTATGAAATTACATTAAACACATAAATATAAACGTTCTTAAAATTAGATGATTAATTTTTTATTTTTTTAAGCATATAGAAGCTTTTTACTAAAAATTGTATTCACATTTTCGAACATAGATAGCTTTAGACGTATGTGCTAGGGTAATACATAAAATGATGATTAGGTACAGACTAATTCTAACTACTATTCTATTTTTTTAAGTAAATTTTTATGAAAGCTATTGAAATAGTTCCCTATAATCCTGATTGGCCAAAACAATTTGAAATTGAAGCTGCAAAGATCAAAGAATCATTGGGAGATAATTGTATTGCCATTTATCATATTGGTTCAACGTCAGTACCTGGGCTAGCTGCAAAGCCTAAGATAGATATAATTGTGGTTGTAAAAGACCCAGCAAGTACAATAACAAGTTTAGAAGCAATAGGCATTCAGTATAAAGGGGAATATAATATCCCTTTGCATTATGGTTTTAGCAGGCGCGGAGATGTAGACCTAAATCTGCATGTTTATGAAGATGGTAATCCAGAAATTGAATTGAATCTTTGCTTTAGGGATTATCTGCGAAAAAATGCTGTTGCACGTGATGAATATATGGCCCTTAAACAAAATCTTTTGCAGGAAGAAGATGTGTCTTGTAAAAAAAGCAGCAGTATGTTTTCAGAATATACTTTGGGAAAAGACGTTTTCATTCGAACGATACTACGACAAGCCGGCTTTAATCGTTTAAGATTCTTAAAATGCACGCACTATGGCGAATGGAATGTAGCAAGACAGTTTCGTCAAACATATTTCTTTGATAAAGTTCCAGTGTCTGACCCGTACGAATGGACATTTAAGCATCCTGAACATGAACATGAACATGTAGTTTTGTATCAAGGTACTGAGATTATTGGCTACGCACATATTCAGTTTTGGAAGGAATATCGATCGGCTATTCGGATTATAGTGATTGATGAGACAAAACGTAATCAAGGATTTGGCAGATACTTTGTAGCTTTAATCGAAAAATGGCTTAAGGCCCAGGGATATAAGAGTATTCATATCGAATCTTCGCCCGAATCCTTGCAATTTTATAAATGCCAAGGTTATAGTGAAATGCCATTTAATGATCCAGACGGCTATAAAAACGATTCTCGCGATATATCCCTTGGAAAATACTTATGACCTGCCAAATTAAGCAGGGTAGTTTAACAAGCTGGATTTAACTTTTACATACGAATGCTTTTTGTTGAGAAACCTTATCGCCAACGAGGATATGGAAGTCAACTCATGGAACATGCTATAGAATTTGCTAGGAAACAGGGGTGCAACTTTGTTTTTTTACAAAGTAAGAGCTTTCAAGCACCAAAATTTTATAAGAAACTAGGTTTTTAAATTGATTTTGTGCGCCATGGATATGTAAGAGGTGCTAGTTATTATTATTTGGCTAAAAATTTAGCCCACAAAGATAATTCTAACATTGAAATTCGGCCGTTTGCTCAAGTAGATATACCTACTATTGTTACAAATTTCGCAAATGCTGATTGGCCCAAACCAATCTCAACTTTTCAAACATACTGGCAAGAACAGGCAGAGGGCGTTCGGCAGGTGTGGATTGCTCATTTAGGTCAGCAATTTGCAGGTTATGTAACCCTAAGTTGGAAGTCCAACTATAAGTCTTTTTATGATCAAGGAATTCCAGAAATCATGGATTTAAATGTATTGCCTTCATTTCGAAAACATGGGGTTGGCTCTAGGCTTTTAGATACTGCTGAGGCAATGGCTGTTACTAAAACCAATCGGGTAGGTTTGGGGGTAGGGTTATATCCAGGATATAGTTCAGCGCAAAGGGTCTATGTGCAGCATGGCTATATTCCAGATGGAAGGGGAATTACTTATAATTATCAGTCTATCACTCCCAGTAACAATGTGCCTTTGGATGATGATCTGGTGCTGTGGTTTATAAAACAGTTAAGCTAATTAACCCAAGTTGCTAATCAGTAGAGTCCTTGCATAACCGCCACCTTGAGTCGTTTAGGTTCGTCAATAAATATGTGTCAGGGCTGGGGCCCTGACACCACAATCAATACATCATATAAGGGTCTCATGTTAGATAAATTTTTCCTATAAGCATTTAAACCATACTATTAATTTATTGCTGGACCTTTCAACTAGCTTGGTTATTTTTTGTAGTTTTCTTGTGCATATACTAGCTATTAGCTATTATATAGTCATTATTTATTGCTCGTATAAATTATGTATCAAAACGCTAAACCAACACGCATAAACTCAAGATTAGTAAGTTGTATTTTATTAATAAGTTCATGTTTGCAAAGTTGTTTAAATCCATCTACACCTCCGGTATATGTAAAGGAGCAGGATCAATCTTTCAATAGACAAGTTGCTATCGATAAGAAATTAGTTCAAACAGATCTTGATAAAAATGAAGCATCTACATATCTCTCTACTGAAGGTACAAAAAGGGATGATTTACTTCCAACGGAGGCTAACTTAGATGTTAACTGGTCTAAAGAGCCTGCAAAAAATTCTAATAAGCCTCGGCCATTTCCTAATTCTAGAAACGTGGCTCTTAAGTCTCGAGAGCGAGCTATTAGACAGTATTCTAAGAAAAAATCTAAAGAAAAAAGAACTAGAAGAACCCCTAATTTTGTAAAATGTGATCAGATTATTCCTATCGCTACTAAAAAACAGCGGCATGAAGAAATATCCCATACCTTTAATTTGAAAGGATATCATGTAAAAATTTATCAGAAAGAATTGGGGTGGCAAGCAGACGTAAGTAAAAAGATAGGAAATTCGTTGGGAAAGCTTCAGCTACTACCTGTTTATCTTGAAATGGGGACTAGATTAGAACAATATGTCGGTTTACCCCCATTCATGCAAGAGCGATGTATTCATGTTGTTTGGCCTCAATCGGGTATCCATCAGGTAGGATATGTGCACCTAGATCATGGAGGTTTGTTAGGGGGTATGAAAAATGGAGAGCAAGAAGATGAAAATAGTAAGAAAGAAGATATAGAAAAAAATGAGAAAGGAGAGAAAGAGGCTAATAAAAAAAAGAAAACTAAGAAAAGAAAAGAGAATAAAAAAAGTAAACAATCAGTAAGTATTAGCTTCCAGGAAAGAAAGAATAACGATCAGGATAAGGTAGAAGAAAAGAATAAAGGAGATAAAGAGGAACAAAAAAAGAAATCGAAAAAGAAGAAGAAACATAAAAGAGAAGCAGCGGATAAAATAAAATATAAGGGAGATCATCTAAAAGTTAGCAGCAAAAAGGTGGCTTCCGAACAAAATATAGAAACACTACCAGGTCCATCAGCGTCTGAAGAATTATTAATAACTATTGAAAAATTTAAGAGGGAGCCAGATAATAAGGTTTTGCAACGTTTACAAGCCAAACAGCTGGCTACTTTACAGAAGAACCCGCGATACCAATCAAGTATAACCGAAAAGAATTATGATAACGTACAACAAAATAGAAAAAATAGAAAGGAAGGGTGCGTGCAAGAAGAAAAGGTTAAAGAAGAATTACAACAATCAATTAACTATGCTCAAAGCACAGACGAAGATTTAGTCAAACTTGCTGAAAATAAAAATGATGCAGCTGCACAATTTGAATTGGGAAAAAGGGCTTATGAAACATTTCATAGGAATCCAACTAATGAGAATGAGAAAAAAGCAAGGCATTGGTTAGAATTAGCAGCAATTGGGTGCTATCAGCCCGCTGTCGATTCGCTAAGAGTCCTAAATAATAATCGCTTTGGGCCAGCTAGGCAGTTTGCTGGCAACAACTTAGCAAATGATGCAAATGAAAGGCAAGAGAGAAGTGAGAAAAAAGAAGAAATAAAAGAGATCATACAAGAGCCGAGCGAAAGATGCACTTCAGATAATCATGTTTATCCCTTACATGTAGCCGTACAGCAAGGTAATGTGCAAGAAGTGAAGCTGCTATTAGCAAAAGGAGCAAAAGTGAATGAAAAAGATAATGTAGGTAAGACAGCCTTGCATTTAGCTGCTTTGAAAGGCCATCAAGGAATAGTTGAATTTTTAATAGCAAAAGAAGCAAAAGTAGATGAGAAAGATAATGTAGATAAAACGGCTTTGTATTTAGCTGCTCAGGAAGGCCATTTAGAAGTAGTTAAATTTTTACTAGAGAAAGGAGCCAAAGTGGATGAGAAAAAT
>MKUM01000003.1 GCA_001897825.1 Candidatus Amoebophilus sp. 36-38 | reverse complement strand
ATTAAGGTAAACCTTTTATCTTTAATAGCCATTTATTTTTACTTTTTTTCGTATAGGCGTGAACGCTTACTAATCATTCAAAATCAACTATTTTAATATTTAAATAAAGGATTTGTATAACAAAACTAGCAAGGTGTTGAATGATCGGTTTACTCTATGGTTTACGCTACTCGCTACTTTGCTACACTTATTAATAAAGTGTTGTTCGCCTCGTCAATCACTTCGTTACTAAAATTCTTCAGGTAAGTCTGGGTGATCTGTTCTCCTTTATGTCCGAGTGCTTCACTAATTACCCCTGTCGATACGCCACTTTGTTTTAATACCGTCGCGTAGGTATGACGAGCTACATACGTAGTCAGGTGAACAGGTATCCCTACCTGCTTGGCTAATTCTTTCAAGGACTCGTTCACTTGCTTGAGTACTCGTTTGATCCTATTCTCTATTTGTTGGGGAGTTATATGCTTACTTTTATCTAAAATAGGAAACACCAAATCTTCTGCTTGTTTCCCTGTTGTCTTTTTATATCTTTCTAAAATCTCTAAAGCAGGAGGGAGCAGTTTAAAGTTCATGGTCTTACCTGTTTTCAAACGGGTGTAGCCTACTCGGTCTTTGACTATTTGCTTCCACTTAAGGTTGGCCATATCTCTAAAGTTAATCCCTTGTCCATAATAGCTAAATAAGAAATAGTCCCTGGCTATATGGAGCTTACTGTCAGAATCTAAAGGTAGGGTGATAATTTGTTGTAAATCTTCTTTGTTAATAGCCCGCTTCCTCGTTAACGTACTAAATTTACCCAGCGAATAATCTTGAAAAGGATATTGCTCTCTTTTCATTTTTTTGGCTTGGATCGCTTTATTTAAGAGTGCTCGTAATACAACAAAATAGGTATTGATGGAATTTTCAACCAGCCCTTGTTTGTAAAGAAAAGCTTCATACCGGTTTAAAAAAGGAGCATCAATGTCTGTAAAACTGAGTTGTTTATTGCTGGTGAATTCTTTTAGAGAAGTTAAAAGACGCTTGTAAAGTCGAGCTCTGCCTATTTTCCCACTCTGAATTAAATTTTGGCAGACTTCTGATAGAAAAGGAAATGACCCTTGTGTAACTTGTTTTGGCCCTTCAATAGCTTGTACTAGTTGCTGGATAGAAAGTTTTCTTTGTTCGCTTTCTAATTCTAGAAGCTTAGTGTGGTACATAGCTTTCTTTTGGGCTATAATGGCGTCTAATAATTTCCGATTTGGATGACTCCTTTTAGGGGTATGTTTATCAAAGTCCCATAACTCGGCAGGGCAAGAAAGGCCTGTGGAAAGATATTTTCGGTTTTTAAACTCACTAACACGCACCATTAACGGATGTGAACCATCTGATAATGTTTTGCTTTTATATAAAATGATGGAAATTTTCATATTTCTATTTCATTTTACATAGGTTACTATCCTTAATGAATAAGCACTTATTAATAATACTCATCTTCTGACCTTTATAATTCTTCTACATCGATTTTTAAAATAAAGCCTTGCTCAGTAAGTTCATGTGTGGTAACTAATTCAGACTTTAGCTCAGCAAGTACATCTGAATTTTTAGCTAAATCTAAAAACGTTTCTCCATGCACATTTCTAATTTTAATATCTGCTCCTTCCTTCATTAATAATTTAGCTAATTTTAAATTTCCTCTTGCAGCAGCGTAATGCAAAGGGGTCCAACCATGTGAGTCCTTAGTATTAATGTTAGCCCCAAGCTTTATTAACAGCTCAGCTATTTCTGTATAAATTTCAACATAACTTTTATAAACTACATCTTCAGGATCTCCACAAGCAGCTAAATTTAAAGCAAGATCAAGTTCTATACATGGATCGTACTGATCATTTTGATTATTAATATTATCAATAAAAGTTTTTATGGGTATAGCAAGTAAGTCATAATAGTGTTTAGTATTTAATTCTGAAAGTCTCCTAATATATTCTTCTTTCTTACGTATCAGTGTGTTAACTATCCGTGTATGAAATGCTTCGTTTGCTAAATCTATAGGTGTTTTACCATTACCATGCTTATTTTTAATAAATCTTGCTTCTTGGGTTGTTAAAAACTCAACTACTTTAAAATTACCATGTTCAGCAGCAAAATGCAAAGAAGTATTACCACTTTTATCACTAGCATTTATATCAGCTCCATTCTGTATTAATAGCTTAGCTATATCCAGATTATCTTTATAAGCAGCACAGTGCAAAGGAGCTTCCCCATCGTTATCCTGAGCATTTAAATCCGCTTCATAATCTATTAATAGGTTAACTAGATATACGTGATTTTCTTCAGAAGCCCAATGCAAAGGAGTTTGCCCTTGGTTATCTTGAATATCTACATCAGCATTTGAGTTTAATAGACGCCGAGCAGAGTTTGCATGGCCACTAATAACAGCACGATGTAAAGGAGATTGCATATATTTATCTCTAGCATTTACATATCCCCCCCACCTTACTAATAGGTCAATTAGATATACATGATTTTTTTCAGAAGCCCAATGCAAAGGAGTTCGCCCTTGATTATCTTGAATATTTACATCAGCACCTAAGTTTAATAGGTACTTAGCAAATTCTTCATGGCCTTCCCAAACAGCCCGGTGTAGAGCAGTAATCCCCATAGTATCCTTAGCATTAATATGTTTTTTAAGGGATTCAAACCAAGCTCTTCTTTGATCTAAATCCCTAGGCATAGGGCCAGCTACTTTTGTTATTAACCGCTTAGCTAATTCTATATTACCTCCTTCAGCAGACCAATATAAATATTCAGGGACATAATCAAAATTAATTCTTTCTCCTCTTTTTAACTGACTGAATATCTTTCCGTAGTGCGCTATGTTCTTTATACCTCTAATAGAAATGATGTACCCGGAAGCAATAAGGGAAGTATAATTAAATTTAGAAAACAAAATCTCATTTTTAAGATATTTAGATTTTCTGGGATCTGCAATTTTTAAGCCACTAACTATAATGCCACATCCTGGGCCACTATTATTAAGATCTCTTTCCGCTAAAAGTCTACTTATTTTTAAGCAGTGATGCTCCTCAGCAAACAACCTGGCAGGTTTGTTGTCAATTTTAAGATCTGAATTAGCCCCTAAATTAATAAAAATATCAATCTCCTTACACATATTTTCTTCTCCTTTATCTTTTTCTTTTTCTATCCATTCTTCCATCATCTCTTTTTTTCTAGTTGCTTCATTTACAATGATTGAGCGTAAACATGTATTTAATACTTGACCTGTAATTAGATTGTGAAAATCCTTATTAATTAGCATAGCCCTTGCTATATCTTGATATGGCAAATAACAAAGAATGATTTCCAATATTTCTGGAGGTAAACTATTCAGAGTACTAAGGTTCCCATCACCATTCATCCCTCCTAAAAGTCCTTGCTTACCCAGGTGTACATAGCCTGCCTGACCATTTTGAGGTAAATTAAAATAAACAAATCTCTCTTTCCCTTTTGGACTTATTCGATATGTTCGTTCTAGATCTATATCTTTAGCTATGGTTACAGATAATTCATAAGATTTGCTAGTAAAATTCCCATGCTTTTCTATAGCTTTTGCTTTTAGTTCTCCTTGCTCTTCATATAAGTCTTTTAGTTCCCATCCTGCTGAAATGAATTTTTGTGCTATTAATTGCTTGATTATTTCAATTTGTTTAGTTGATCCTAGTACAACATCTGCTTGTTCTTTTTCTTGACGAGTAACCTGATTTGAAAAACCACCACAACTTTGTAAAAATAAGCTGATTAGTAAACCACAAGCTATTAGCCGATGATTTAAGTTACATTTTCTGGTCATATCTCTAGTAATTACAAGTGATACCTGTATAGTAGTTGATAGCTTGCAAATTTGCAAGTGTTTATAAAAAAATAGTCAACAGGAAATAAAAATATTATTGAAAAATCTATAAATATACTTTTTAAATATCTTTAATTATAAGATATATTATTCCATTTAATATAATATAAAATATGAAAAATAATTTCATATTTATTCATTATAGCTAGCAGAAAAATTTATTAATAAGTTCAATTTTTTCCTAATTTTTTAGCGTTTTTTAGCGACAGTTCAAATTATATTATATATTAAAATTTATTTTTATAATTTTTAATATTTTTAAATAATTTAAAATTTATTTTATTAAATTAATTGATATATAAATAATTTTTTTTAAATTTATATAATTAAATTGTGTTAAACAATAATAAAGTTCTTCCGAAACCTAGGAAAAGAGCATAAATGTAAATATACTAGTGGTAGTTCAAGAGAAACAAGATATGAAAACTAGTAGTATACAAGAGATAAAAGCAGAAGAATTTAGACGTTTAACAGGGGTAAAGCCAGAAATTTTTATTCAAATGGTAGAAGTTATAGAGCAAGCACTTAAGAAAAAGAAAGCTAGAGGAGGCCGCCCTAAGAAGCTTAGTATAGAGCAAATGTTGAGAATGACTTTAGAATATTTAAGGGATGTTTAGTCCCTTGGTAAAGGTATCAATATTTAAGTGAAAAAGTTGAGGGTTTTTTTGCCATTCTTGCTCTA
>MKUM01000002.1 GCA_001897825.1 Candidatus Amoebophilus sp. 36-38 | reverse complement strand
ACAACAGATTCAAGCCTACCTGATAGTTTGTGTAGCAAGCCTAGTATACTACTAGCAACTTGGGTTATATAATTAATTATTAAGTGTTAACGTGAGTAAGTTAAGCGATTTTCAATCATGTGAACCTTACTATAATAGTTTCCTTTGCGCTTAAAGTTTGCTAAATAATACCTAAGTGAACTATTATATCCCTCCACAGTATAAGTCTCTGACTTACTTGGTATATGCTTATTGGGTGGAATAAATTCTCTATAACTCTTCCAATAATCACTACAATAGACTTCTTTCGAAACCAAGAATTGGGTTCGCTGGGGAGGAAAGAATTTGTGAGGAACCGGAATTGTGGTGTCAGGAATGGCTCCCAACACTCCAATGGACTGTCAAGAAAGGTTCCTGACAGCACATGAGGATTGGCGAGTCAGGGCTCCAGCCCTGACTCGCACTTACTGACGAACCCAGAGGACTCAAGGCGAAGGTTTCGGAAGAAGTCTTATATTCTTAGAAGAAATTGAACAAGGAAAATATGCACGTAATCAAAAGTTTCAGGAAAGACATTCTTACTTTTTTAGATCTTACTAGGGGCATATAGGACATCTAAAGTAGTTTGTCTTATAAATCTTGTTTTATTTGCTTTACATCTGCCCGATCTAATAGCTGCTGGTCTATAGCTTTCGTTGTTCTAGCACCTAATGATTTTATATTTTCTACTCGTTTTACTAGGTTACCTTTGCCATCATATAGTTTTTTCATCGCTTCTACATAAGATTTTTGAGTTAGATCTAGTTGCCTTCCTACTTGCTTGAGATCTTCTATAAATCCTACAAACTTGTCGTATAAAGCACCGCTTTGATGGGCTATTTCTAATGCATTTTGATTTTGATATTCTTGTCGCCAAATATTTGAAATGGTTCTTAAAGTAGCAATTAGCGTAGAAGGCGAAACGATGATAATATTTTTTTCGTATGCTTCACTAAAGATCGTGGAGTCATGTTGAACTACTAAACTAAAAGCAGGCTCTATAGGAATAAACATCAGCACAAAGTCGAGTCCCTGAAGGCTGTATTGAGTTTGATAATTCTTCTCACTTAATGAATCGATATGCTTACGAACAGATACCAGATGCTTTTTTAACTGTGCTAACTTTTCTTCAGATTCCTCTGTATTAAAGAACTGTTCATAGTTAATTAAAGAGACCTTTGCATCAATAATCAGATGTTTTGCTGCAGGAAGCTTGATAATGACATCTGGTTGGTATCTTTTGCCATCTTCGGTAACAAATGAAGCTTGTATTTGATATTCTCGATCTTTAATTAATCCAGATTTTTCTAATATGCTCTCTAAAATAAACTCCCCCCAATTACCTTGAATTTTAGTATCGCCTTTAATGGCTTTGGCTAAATTTTCTGCTTCCTTCGTAATCTGCATGTTGAGCGTATATAGCCTACTGATTTCTGTGCGGAGGGCTACATTCCTTTCTAAGCCTTCTTTATTGGTTTGCTCAATTTGCTTTTCAAAAGATTGAATGCGTTCTCCTAAGGGCTTTAAGAGTGTTTCTAAATTGACCTTGTTTTGATCGGTAAATTTCTTGCTTTTTTCTTCTAGTAGATCGTTGGCTAAGTTTTTGAATTGAATAGAAAGTTTATCCTCGATTTTATTTACTTCCTCTTTTTGTTCTGCGAGCTGTGTAGCGAGGTTGGTATTAATCGTTTCTAGCTTGGCTAGTTGTGTGTTAAGTTGCAATTCTTGCGTTTTTGCTTGTTCGAGCACGGATTTCGTTTCTTCTAATTGTTGTTCGCTTTGTTCTAATTTAAGGTGGAGTGTCTTGTTTTGTAATTGCCACCTGTTAGTAGCTAGGTACCAACTTACTAGGATGCCTAGGCTAAATGCAAGGATGATATATAAGACTAACAAAGTGTATAATTATTATTTTTTGAATAGACTTCTTGCGAAACCGTGGCCTTGAGTCCTCTAGGTTCGTCAGTAATTTGTTCAAAATCCTCATTTACTAAAGTAAACTCCAGTTTCTCACAAATTCCTTCCTGCCCAGAGGACCCAATTCTTGGTTTTGCAAAAAGTCTAATATTAAAAAGTAACCTACTCATAGGAAATCTGCCTCCTCAAAGTAAGGTCTAATAAAAGTTTAAAAAAAGTATTTAATAAACAAAAATTATACAGGATCGTGGTGTCCGCTAGACTAGGGTGGTGTCAGAAATAGCTCCTGACACCAACTAAAAATGGGTAGTTGCTACTACTAATTTTTATTTAATACTTCCAAGCTACGTTTTTTCAGCTCTTCCATAGCCTGTTTAAGGTTTAAATATTGTGCGATAGGCACAAAAAACTGCAAAGTCTCTTCAGCAATCTGCTTCTGTTTAGCAAGAGAAGAATGGTACTGGATGGTGCGCATATTATGTAACCTATCTGCTAGCTTCACGTAGAGTACACCCTTATCTTCTACCTCTAACAACTTTTTGATATTTTCATGCGCAGCTAGCTTGATCTTATGAAGCGTATTAAAGTTGCTATATAGATGGGTTACACCGTCTACAATACGTTGTATACGGGTATTAAACATCAATCCTACTTGTGGCAGAGAGAAAGCGGTGTCTTCTACTAAATCATGTAACAAGGCGGCAATCACAATATCTTCATCTTGGGTATACTCTAGCACGATCATGGCTACAGCCACAGGATGTAAATAAAAAGGTTCACCTGACTTACGTTTTACAGGTCCATGGTATTTTTTGATTATTTTTAGCGCCTTTTCTACTAACGCTACATCTGCTTTGGTTTTACTTTTTACAGCTTCTAAAAATGCTGCCTCTTGCTCAGCGGCCCCTGGATAATTTTCATCTGATACAGGCTGGAACGCATCTACATCCATTTGAGGGATATCCATTTCTTTAGGGCGTACTTCCCTTATATGTTTAGGGATCACATATATTTGTGTGGTACCTTCATCGTGCGTAGTCAAAGATAAATAGCCATAATGGGCTTCTATGATACGTTGGTTTGTACTAAGCATCAGATTTTCCGTGATCTGGGGAACCCACAAGTTTGCCTGTTCTATGTTACCTAAATAAAGCGGTTCAATAGGAGCAAATTTATCGGTAGTAGTAATCGTAAAGCACATGGCGGGTACCTGCTTCAGGTTGCCTCCTACTCCATTGATCGGATAGCTAAGCGTTGTATCTTGTATGCGTAATAAGATAGGTTTTGAGGTAGACAATTGATGATCTTGTGCGTATAAGATCGCATTAACTAGCAATTGTTTGATTTTAGGTAAGTCTGCCTCTAAACTTTGTGTTTTAGCATGATTCTGGATATTAACCTGAGGTATGGCCGCTATTTCCTGAACTTGTAGGAGAGATATAGCTTGCTGTACTAGGGTAGCTATGGGTGCAGTTTCCACGTCTAAATGCAGATAAGCACTTGTTCGATGTGCCAACACTTTTAAATATTGGGCAGCAGCAGCCAGTTGTTCTTGCCAGGTTGTAAGCGTCTTCTTAAAGGAAGCTGGTAACAGTTGGATATCCACTGTTATAGCTTGCATTTCTAGTTCTCTACCCAGCGCTACTACTCTGTTTAGCTCTTCAATGCCTTCGGTATTCAAAGCTTTTACAAAACGTTCTTCGTACCTACGGGCTTTAATTAGATTTTGAGTTGTTTCTTGGTGTGTGTAGCGGAGGTACTCATGTTTATCTGCAAGGTCCTTATTGGCTTGCTTAAATCGAAATAAGGCTATTAATAGGCTACTGAAGAGGAGTAATCCGTAGCTAAGTTGAAATGAAATAGGAGTTGCCTGATTAACTAGAATCAGTACACCCATGGTCCATTTAAATACCAAGCTGGCAGATACGATACCTGTTATAGCCAGGGTAAGCGCCAACGGCCAGTAGATTAATAAGACAGTCATTACCAGGTTTATCATAAAAATTAACACTTGATTTGACTGAAAGCCACTCATAATTACAATCATGCCTCCTACAAAGAAGAGGGTATAGAAGATGACCAAAGGCCATAGCCACGCTAACAATTGCTTATTTTTTAGTGGAGCTGGCCAGATCGGAAAGCCCAATAAGCTGGTAGCAATCACCAGTACAG
Organism: Candidatus Amoebophilus sp. 36-38; assembly: GCA_001897825.1. Classification (GTDB taxonomy): domain Bacteria; phylum Bacteroidota; class Bacteroidia; order Cytophagales; family Amoebophilaceae; genus Amoebophilus. Next base: position 3,554 of record MKUM01000002.1, on the reverse strand, counting down.
AATATTGGATGGTTCTGTAAAGAGTGAGATACTGTTGCTCAATAGCATGGGGGAGGTTGTATAAAGATACATACGTGGCAGTAAGTAGATAAAAGGCTAGCAGTGGATAGTAATGCTCTTTGTTAGGGAGATTCTTTTCCAGATAAGCCAAGGGCTGTATAGATTTTAACTTATTCCACCGGTCTTTCCAAGTAATTGGATAAGCTTGATGTATATCTAGTGCCCCTGTTGCTGGTTCTTGTTTGATCCAACCTCCTTTTTCCTTCAACAAGTAGTGGCTACCTAGCAAGAAGATGAGGTTAGCGAGCATACCAGGGAAAAAGCTATTGATATCTTTAAAATAGAGTAGTAGAAAAGCGGTGATGGTAAAGCCGGCTCCCATGCCTATGAAAATAACCCGTTTGCTAGTACGAAAGCCAAAGATCGTAAGCAACATAGGGATGGTGATAATAGGTAGAGAAAAATTAGCAGAAAGCAGTAAGATCTGCAAGATATTTTGAATAGATAGGGTTAGTAGTACAGCAAAAAAACCTATTATAAAAGTAGCTAGGGTAGCTACTCGAACAGAGGCATGCTTTGTGATTTTTAAAGGAGGAAGAATATCATTCGCAACCAACACAGCACAAGAATTGAGTGCAGAATCTGCACTAGACATAGCCAAAGCAATTAGACCTACTCCTAAAAAGCCTTTAAGGCCAGTATAGGTATGTTTTTCGATTAGATAACCAATTACCTGACTTGTCTTGAGGTTAGGGTTATCTGTCAAAAGCAAAATAGCTATCCAGATTATAAATAGTTGTATTAAAACCAAAAAACCTGCGGCAGAGGCAATAGAACGTTTTATTTGGTTAATATCCCGTGCCATGGCCATTCGCTGAAATAACTCTGGTGGCAAACTAGGAGTCATGCAATAACACATAAAAGCTAAGGTGCTCATAAACTGAGGACTCCAATGTATTACTTGTCTAAAACTGAAATTAGGGTTGGTTGTGAGGGTATGCACTACTTGGCTAGCATCTGGAATACGATGCCAAATAACTAAAGCTAATATAGGCAACAAGGTACCAAACGTAATAAATTGGATGACATCTGTAAAGGTAACTGATTTAACTCCGCCAAAAGCAGAATAAATAATAATAATGGTCGCCGCAATGACAGTAACTTCAGACCCTTGGTAGTTAAATAAAGCCACCAAAACTTTTGAAATTACTTTAAACTGAATGGCTATGTATCCTATATCCATGAGAACCGTACTTACACCAGTAATTAATTGTACACCTTTACCATAAATACTACTTATGGCATCAGCCATAGAAACATGGTCTAATAAAGCTCCCATACGTGGTCCGATAATATAGCCTGTAATTAATAAGCCCAAAGGCATCCCTATTATTAACGCTATAATGAAGTATAAACCATTGCTATAAGTCTGTTCTAATTCGCTGAAAAACATGCTTCCCGAAGCCCAGGTAGCTACAATGGTAGCAGCAAGCGTGGCTGTAGAGAAATTTTTATTACCAATTGCATATTCTTTAAAAGTTTGCTTTTTACCTCGGTACCTAAGTCCTACTAGTAGGTTAATAACTAAAAAAACAGCAAAAATAAGGGTATCTGGGTTAAACATTGGTATCCTATTTAGTTAATAAAACGGTTAAACATTAAGTGCCTAAAATATATAGTTTAAAAAATAGGGAAACAATAAAATGGATGGGATTAAACTTGATTTTTAGCGGGGTGTTAGAAGTTTACTTTTGGTACTCTTCTATAACACCAACTCACCTGGCTGGCGCAAGCGTCTACGCTTGTGCCAGTTTGAGATTAATGTTACGCTTCACTCAAGTTATTACTACGCAGATACCCAATTATTGCGTAAGACTTTAGAGCGAAGTAGCTTGGTTACTTGGATAGGCAATACATAAAACTGTTGGTAATCTATAGGAGTAATTAATTCTAAGCCCATATAACCATAGTGGCTATCAAGTATACGTAGGTTTTGCAATAATAATGGATCTGCGGCTCCGCGTATAGTACTTGCCACCTCTTTATTGGGTCGTGCTATATAAAAGTCCTGTTCCTGAATCTGCCTCTTACAGGTACTAATTGTAATTTTTATCGCGTCTTCTCGCATTACCTTTACAGATGGATCATCAATTTTATAAACTATTGTGGTGTTCTCTATTCTCATGATCAATGGTTTCTTAGTAGGATTGTGCATTTGCGCACGTTGTAGGGTATTACTCATCAGTAATTTTATTTTTTCAATATCACATTCTATTTTTTTAAACGTGGCAAAGCATTTTACAACTACCTCTGAATAATCATTATCATCCATTATTGCTGCTTGGTACATCCATAATACTTGGTCAAATAACTTAGCAGGAGATATTTTACTCAGCGATAAACTTAATCTATCACGTATTTCGTGAAACGCATGATTAAGCTCATGCATCATATTAGCTAATCGTTCAAAGGCTAATTCCTCATTTGGCAGCGTGTTGAGTTCCACAATGTAAACTTGTTCTAAACTACTTTTAAGCTCTGTAACTACTTGTTCTACTCGATGCAAAGGCGCTGGACTTTTTACCTTTATCTTTGTTTCATATTCCTCACCTTTATCTTGTAGGGAAGCAAATATTTTGGCGGTAAGTTCAGCCTCGAGCTTTTCTAAATAAACTTGCTTAAGCTTAGTTTTCACCCTAGCGTGCTGATTACGAATGTTAAAAATAACAAGCAAGCAGCTACCTACTAAGGTCCAGAAGTATATAAGCTTAAATTGCCAAAAATTAAATCCAGTTGGTAATTTATTTATTCCAGTAATGGCTTGAAAAGCTATCCAACTAAGAGGCAAAGCAATGATAAACATGCCTAGAAATAAGGGAAAAGGTAGGATAACGGAAGCTATGATCAGGTTCCCTATAAAAAGAAACAGAAACTCTCTTTCTAATCCACTGATTAGAGTTACTAGGGGGCCTAAAAAAAAGAAGATATATAAAATAGATAAATACCAGGCTGCGATGATTAACGGTTTTTTCTTTTTGAAAGCTTCATTCCAGATGGGATAAGTTACAAGCGTAAAAATAATCAGGAGTACAGAATGGAAAATAATATATTGTAACCTAGGATATTGTGTGATTATATGATCTTTAAAAAAATAAAATGAAAAATAGGTAGAGACAACAATATAGATTCCTATAAGCGGATAAGTTGTTTCTTGAGTAGGTAAGTTTTGTTGAAGATAAGCATACCAATTAGTTGGTTTAATGATATGGATATAATGTTTCCAAGCGTTAATTCTTTGTTGTCTAGCAGGTAATAAGTGAGATGGAGCTTTAATACCTATCCAACCTCCTTTTTCCTTGAGCAAGTAATGGCTACCTAGCAAGAAGACGAGGTTAGCTAGCATACCTGGGAAAAAGCTATTAATATCTTTAAAATAGAGTAATAGAACAGCGGTCATAGTAAAACCAGCCCCCATGCCTATGAAAACAACCCGTTTGCTAGTACGAAAGCCAAAGATCGTAAGCAACATAGGGATGGTGATAATAGGTAGAGAA
>MKUM01000001.1 GCA_001897825.1 Candidatus Amoebophilus sp. 36-38 | reverse complement strand
GCTATCTCTACTCATCCCTAGTCTCTTAACTATATAGGCGTGAACGCTTACAATAGAAATTGAGTTGTCCCAAATGGTCGGGTCTAAATTTTTCTGCTTTCAACTCAAACGCTATCAAGCATTGTAAGCCACGATGATAAAACAACAGGTCAATGTAAAAATCGCTGTTGCCTACCTGTACTCTGTATTCGTCATCAATGAAAGTAAAATCTCTGCCCAATTCAAGGATAAAGTTTTTCATCTGTTTTACTAAACCCTTTTGCAAATCACTTTCGCTGTGGAGTTCGGGCAGGTTCAGGAATTCAAAAACGTAACTGTCTTTGAAAGAGTTTGTAATATCTTTGGTAACTTCTTTCGGCAATGATGAGAGTTTTACGTTGTCTAACATTGTACGTTCAAACAGGCTTGCGGAAATTTGGCGGTCAAGTTCCCGAACGCTGTAATTTTCTTTGATACTCAATCGCAGGTAAAATTCTCGTTCTTCTTCGGTTTTACATCGTGAAAAAATTGTGCGATGATGTGTCCAACTGATTTGAACCAAAATAGTTTTTCTGATGTCTTGGGGTTGAAAATGAAATTGTGCCCTCGCTGGGGCGACAATCTCATTGTTTTGATTATCAGTGCTTTGTAATTGTGTCCTCACTGCGGACACAATTTGCGTATCGGCATAAGTTTCGTAAAACTGCACCATCCTGTAAAGTCCTCTGCGTTCAAAACCTTTCAATTCGGGATTGTTTCGCTGAATGAATGCCGCCAATTCATCAACGGTTTTGTCGCCCCACTCGGCAACGGATAATTTTTGTTTAATATATGCCCCTACGTTCCAATACAGGTTTACCAGTTCGGTATTGACGACACGAATGGCGTTGTTGCGTGATTGCTGTATTAGATTTATGATGTCCGTAAATCTTGTGTCCATATTCAAATTTCTGTGTTACAAAGTTAGAATCCACATTCCGCAGGTTGGGTATACTTTCTGAATAACTCATGTTACGCAATTGAGTCAATAAAATATCTTCAACCGTTAGCCAATTGTATTTTATAGCTTAAAAAATGCAAGATCAAAGTCAGTAATTAAGGAAGAAGATCGATCTCCGCTTAATTCGGGAATAATAATAGCCTTACACAGGGTCTGTAATTCATTTTCTATTCTAGGCAAGCGCATACAAGCAGCTAATGGCAAAAATATTTTCAAGCTTTGTAGCGTTATTTCTAGTTGTTCCCACTTGGGCTTGGTGGAAATATTTTGCATGATGTATAATTGATCTAGCAACGTAATAAGTAACACATCCCTATTTCCTGTTTGAATCATCTCTTTTATTTGAGTCGGCTCCACTACATAGTTAGCACGATGTAAGCTGAGCAAAATTTCCATCTTCTTAGCTATGGTACTCCCAAATTCTTCTACTATTTGATCCTGTTGAAGTGCGTTTCTCAATACCATATCATACAACAAAGCACTGACCAATGTTTCCGTAGTTAAATAATATTTCATGAGCATTAAGGCTATTTCTACAGGTTGTGTATAAGCTTTCCTGTTAGTTCCTTGTTGAGGGGTATCATGGTATACTTGTAAATGAGCAATTGCTTTCTGTACTAGCTCTGGATCAATGGGTTTGGTTAGTTTTTGGTTAGAAATATAAATTTTACTTAAAAGCTTATTGGCATGGTATCCCCTATTTTCCATGCCTGCTGACACTGTATATTTTTGAGTCATAGTTGAAAATAATTTAAAGTGGTGTACATAAATTGCATAACTCAATTTTTTAGCTTAGAAGTAAAAGCTGCTGATCAGAAACTTACTAAAAAATTTTTAATTTATATGTTATCAACTAGATATTTTTTATACACTTTCGTTAAATTTTTACATCGATTGCTTAGATGTATTGCTAACATCAATAGAGTTCTTGCAAAATCAAGAATTGAGTTTATCTGGGCAGGAAGGAATTTGCGAGAAACCGAAGTTGTGGTGTCGGGAGCCACTCCCGACATTCCAATAGGCTGTCAGGAAAGGTTCCTGACAGCCCATGAAGATTGTAGTGTCAGGGCTGGGGCCCTGACACACACTTACTGACGAATCCAGGAGGCTCAAGGCGATGGTTCTGCAAGAATTCTAATATATATTGCGTTAATTTTTGCAACCCTTGATTCTCTTAACAGAATAGATATACGATCATGTTCGTCAACCTAACTAAAGAACAAAAACAAACCATCAAGCTTTTAAGCATGGGTACCTTTTTAGTGTACTTTGATTTGTTTCTGTATGCGCACATGGCAATACTACTGAATAATGTTTTTTTTCCACCAATTCACTCAAATAACCAATCTTTGTTGACAGCTTTTGGTTTCTGCAGTTCTTTTGTTTTCCGTCCATTGGGTGCTTGGTTACTGGGGAGTATCGGAGATAAATATGGTCGAAAGGTTACAATTGTAATAACTACAGTTATGATGGGCATTATCTGCTTGATCATAGCTTTTCTACCAACCTATGCGCAAATAGGCATACAGGCTACTTGGATCATACTCATATGTCGCATGCTGCAAGAGTTTGCTTCTATCGGAGAACTGATAGGTGCCCAGCTTTTGCTCTCAGAAACTATTCCATCACCCAATAGATCTCGGGCTGTAGGTATACTTGCTGTTTTTGCTGAACTGGGAGGGATGGCTGCTATAGCCACAGTTCCATTAGCAATTGTTTATCAATTTAACTGGCGAATAGCCTTTATGGTTGGTGCATGTATTGCCGTAGTAGGTGCAGTGGCTAGAACCAAATTACGAGAATCTCCTGAATTTGTAGATGCTAATAAAAAGCTTAAACATAGCTTAAAAAATGTAAAACAAGAACCTCAACCAGGTGCGGAGAACCACTTTCACAAAGAACCCGTGAATCGAAAAACAGCATTCGCTTATTTTCTCATTAAGTGTGGAGGGCTAGCTTTTTTATATTTTGCTTTTGTCTATAGCGCTAACATTCTAAAAGCTAATTTCAGTTATAACTCATATCAAATTTTAGTTCATTATCTACTATTAGGAATAGTGCAGATAGTTGGCTGGGGTTTATTGAGAATTTATTTAAGTACCAAGATCCATCCTCTTAAACTACTTCGTTTTGTTTGGATAACAATAAGCCTATTTATTCCATTCTTGCCTTGGTTATTAAATCATGTCACAGCTCCCTGGCAGCTTCTTATTATCCAGAGTTTTATGGTAATATTTCACCCTAATGACTTACCAAGTATATCCATATTTTTCAAAAGTTTTCCTGTTTTTAAACGTTTTTCTTCTACTAGCTTGCTGTATGCAACGGCCTACATGATTATCTATGCTATTACCTCTTTTGGAATTACTTATTTGATTCCCTATGTTGGACATGGGGTGTTGCTAATTTTGATGGTACCTGTGCTCATCGGCTATGGCTATGGGCTTAATCATTTTAAAAACCTAGAGAAAGCAGCCGGCAGATACCCTAAATTAATTACTCGGGAGGTGAGATCAACTAGTGACTAGGTTTTGGGAGTTAACCAAATTGTCGGAAAAAACTCCCGACAACATACACAACCTAGCTGATAACAAAAATATATAAGCTCTTTTTTAGCCTGCCAGTATTTGTATAAATTGGCTAAGTTGAAGTACCTTTGAAAATTATTAAGTTTAAGTGAAATATATTTTGCATCTTTACAGGAAGCCCCTAAGGGCATACAATTATGGAAAAATTTAAGACACTGCATACTGATTTAGAAGAAGATATTCTGACGATTACCCTAAACAAGCCAGAAAAAGCTAATCCATTAACCACACAAACCATCAACGAGCTACGCACAATTATTCAAACGGTTTATGATGATAGTAATATTAAAAGTGCTATTATCACCGGAGCAGGAGAAGAATCCTTTAGTGTCGGAGCAGATCTCCACGAGTTACAAGAATTACATGAGATAAATGGCAGAAAATTTTCAGAAAATGGCCAAGAGACATTTGCTTTGATTGAAAACTGTCACAAGCCTATCCTAGCAGCAATTAATGGTTATGCACTGGGTGGTGGATTTGAATTAGCATTAGCTTGCCATTTAAGAATAGCATCCGAAGAGGCTGTTTTTGGATTTCCTCAAGTAATACAAGGTATTATCCCAGGCTTTGGTGGTACACAGAGACTTACTTACTTACTTGGAAAGACAAGGGCCTTAGAACTAGTTTTAACAGGAGATACTTTCTCAGCGATAGAAGCTAAAGAAATGGGATTAATCAACCATGTAGTGAGTTATAAAGAGGCGGTTATTAAAAAAAGCAGGGAAATATTAAATAAAATTATGGCAAATGCTCCGTTGGCTGTAGGCGCTCTCATCAATTGCATCAATGCTGCGTATAATCCTGAGGTAGATGGGTATCAAACAGAAGCAAATGCATTTGCTAACTGTTGCAAGTCCGAAGACCTAACGGAAGGCATAGAAGCCTTTATACAAAAAAGAACTCCTAGATTTCAAGGCTTATAGCTTGGCCATAAGCACTTCAACCTGAATCATCATCCATAGAAATAGATTCTTCACTACCGCTTAGAATTCAACAGTACCCTAGAGTTACTTTACCAAGATAGGCTTGCTTTTCCATTCCATATCCTTGTCATCGAAGGTAAATATTTTAGGATCAGACGAATTTTCATCGTAGCTAACATCAGCCATACAATAATTTGAACCGATATTATAATACCAACGACCAAACTTAGGCTGATAAGGTAGGTAGTTGATATAGCTAAGTGTAAAATACTTTTGTTGAATGAGTGTTGGTATAGCTTGAATCAGTTGTTCAAATGTTAAAATAGGTGTTTTATCAAATGCTAAAACTTTAATTACATACTGTCTACCGTGTTCTGTAGAAAAGCAAGGGTGTACATTGTTAAATGTATTACTACCTTGCATGATAGAAAAAGTCAATGTGTTAGCTGGTATGTCTGTCTTTTCGCTGAAAGAGTCATCTACCCGAAAGAAGAGTACTCCTCCAAAACTAACCATTTGTTTTATTTTATGATCTTCTAAATTGTAAAGCGGTAAAATGATCTCTTGAAATTCTCCACTTCTATATATTCCCAAATTAACAGAGCTATATTTTGGATTATTCATTGCTAAATCAAATTCATACAATCTAAGACCTATTGGATTTCTATTTACAGCCCAGATGATATCTCCTGCCATAAGCTTCCCATCTGCAGGGGAGCCAGATAACGTTCTAGTAACTTGGATGACATTTCCAGTTGCTTCAGGAAATTGCTTGTTATACGTTTGAAGTTGGCTGGTTGGAAACTTCCTATACTTAACTGCTTCGTTTAGCGAGTAAGTCTCTGTAAATACTCCTATATGTTGTCTGATAGGAATTTCGCCTTTTTCTATAAAGTCGATTGCATATCTAAGATAAGCGGGGTGTAATGCAATTCCAAAAGTATCACTACCACCATAATTAAGTGCTACGGCTTCACCTCGTTGGTTAACAACAGGTGAACCACTAGAACCACCTCGCGTATTAAGGCTAAGTCTAATAGAATGTTGTGGCATGGCACCTTCTATTTCATATAAACTCGTTATAGTACCCATATGTATGGAGAAACTTTTACCTTCATTATTACCAATAATGAATACTGGTTGGTCCATAATTGGGTCCTTAACAGCAAACTTAATTTCTGTGGCATCTGCAGGTATGTGCGTAGGATCTATTTTTAAAAGTGCATAATCTAGCCAAGGATCATAGTAGAGAACCTTTGCATCAGCCCGGCTACCATTATGAAAAAATAAGTGATAAGTTCCTATGATGGCTCCTCCTACAATGTGTGCATTCGTCAAGATATATCCTTTAGCTTTATTGATAATAAAACCTGTACCACTCCAGGAGCTAGGAATAGGTTCATATGCCTTTAAGGAGGCTTGACCATGAATAGTTACAACTGCTTTTTTAGTCTTGTCAATGATTTTAGAGTCAAATTGATCCTTTGCCAACAACATGGAAGTATTAATTCCTACTAGTAACAAAGTACTTAATAAAGCTTTTTTTATACTTATTTTCATGGCTTTTTGATTTGTTGGTTTAATAAAAATTTTTGTTAAACAAATATATGGATATCACCTTTGATTTAAAAACAAACAACGAACCTATGGGAGCAAGTTATAAGTACTCCCACAGTGCTTAAAATAACTTCTTGGAGATATCAAAAACAATCAGATGCTGGTGAGCATTTCTCCCCTCACTAATCAGGCAAAGATCAGGATTTGGTACATCCAGGTTAATTGGCAGCATAACATGAACTTCTCTTCTTAATTGCTATAAACAAACTCTTTCATGAACTAATCAATCCAGTGCCAAAAAAATATCTTAGGATCACCTCAAAAAAATTTAAAGCTCGTATATAAGTTGGCCTGTTTTTCTAACTAGTTCTTTAACTTGCAAAACTTACAGATATACCCTAATTTGATTTTTAATTAAGAATATAGTTTAAGGTGTTTGGTTTTGTAGCCATTCAAGTCCTTATATTTTCTCCACATCATATGACATTTAACCAACAAGAAATATTAAAAGATTATAGAATTGCGTGCGAGAGCAGAGAAGCAAGCATCCTAGCCCGCAAAGAAGTATTTATGGGTAAAGCCAAATTTGGAATTTTTGGTGATGGAAAAGAAGTTGCGCAATTAGCCATGGCCAAAGTATTTCAACCAGGAGATTTTCGCTCTGGCTACTATAGAGATCAAACTTTTATGTTGGCTATAGGAGAGCTTACCATTCAGCAATATTTTGCCCAGCTATATGCGTATACGTCTGTAATCGATGAGCCAGCTTCTGGTGGTAGAATGATGAACAGCCATTTTGGAACCCGTATGCTAGACGAAAATGGCAATTGGAAAGTGCTAGTTAATCTAAAAAATAGTGTTATTGATTTATCACCCACTGCTGCCCAGATTCCTCATTTAGTAGGTTTAGCTTATGCATCTAAATTATACAGGCAGAACCCATTATTATCAAATTTTAAGGATTTCTCTAATAAAGGAAATGAGATTGCTTTTGGTACCATCGGCAATGCATCTACTTCAGAGGGAATGTTTTTTGAGGCTATCAATGCAGCAGGTGTATTACAAATACCTATGCTTGTTTCAGTATGGGATGATGACTACGGTATTTCTGTACCTCAAAAATATCATACGACCAGACAAAGCATATCTCAAGTACTAGCAGGATTTCAACGTACAAAGGATGAGCTTGGAATAGAAATATTTATTGTCAAGGGTTGGGATTATCCTACCTTGTGCGACACCTATGCACGTGCAGCCCATCTATGCCGTACAGAACATGTGCCTGTTCTCATCCATGTTCAAGAAATGACCCAGCCACAAGGCCATTCGACTTCTGGTTCCCATGAACGATACAAAACACCAGAAAGGCTAGTTTGGGAGGCTGAATATGATTGTAATAAAACAATGAAGAGATGGTTGCTAGCAAATAATTTAGCTACTGAATCTCAGCTAGATACCATAGAAAAAGAAGCCCAAGAATCAGCAAAAAAGCAAAAAGAAGCTGCTTGGAAAGCCTTTACGCAAGACGTACAGAAAGATCATCAAGAAGTCATTCGGCTTCTAAAAGAGTTTACGAACACAACTTCCTCTAGCCAAGCGTTGAATTTAATTATAGAACAATTAACCCAGGTATCTAATCCTACCAGGTTGCATGCAACCCGAGCTGTAAAACAGTCACTGTATCACCTGAGGGAAACCCCTTATATGATAAAAAGTCCTTTAATTAACTGGTTACAAAAGAACAGGCAAGAGAACGAAAAACGTTATAATGCACACCTATACAGTACAGCCGATAATTCAGCTTTAAATATTTCCACTGTAAAAGCTGTTATAGATACAACTAGCCCCTGGGTAGATGGACGGGAAGTTTTGTTAGCATGCTTTGATGCAGCACTAGCTAGAGAACCACGTCTTTTCTTTATAGGAGAGGATGTGGGTAAAATAGGTGATGTCAACCAGGGCCTGGCTGGCATGCAACAAAAGTATGGGGAAATGCGTGTAACAGATACTGGCATACGCGAATGCACTATTTTGGGACAAGGAATCGGAGCTGCTATAAGGGGGTTAAAACCCATTGTCGAAATTCAGTATTTGGACTATCTGCTTTATGCCCTTCAAGCCATGAGCGATAACCTAGCTACCCTACGATATCGAAGTTGCAATGGACAAAAAGCACCTCTAATTATTCGCACCCGTGGGCATAGATTAGAGGGTATTTGGCACTCCGGTTCTTATATAGCTGGGATTATCCATAATGTGCGAGGTATTTACGTACTAGTACCTAGAAATATGACTCAAGCAGCTGGCTTCTATAATACACTATTACAATCCGATGACCCAGCATTAGTAATAGAGTGTCTTAACGGATACCGGATTAAAGAGCAACTGCCTAATAATATTGGAGCGTTTAAAGTACCATTAGGCATGCCAGAAGTTATTAGAAAAGGTGAAGATGTTACAGTAGTTACTTATGGCGCGATGTGTCGAATTGTAATGGAAGCTGCAGGTCGATTAGAGAAGCTAGGTATTGACTGTGAAGTAATTGACGTACAAACTCTTTTACCATTTGATGTCCAACATACCATTGTGGATTCTCTCAAAAAAACCAATCGAATTGTGTTCGCAGATGAAGATGTGTCTGGCGGCACTACAGCCTATATGCTACAACAGGTAATAGAAAAACAAGAAGGATTTAAATACTTAGATTCAGCGCCCATCACGATTGCAAGCCAAGAGCATCGACCTGCCTACGGAGACGATGGTAATTATTTTTCTAAACCAAATGTAGAAACAGTCGTAGACACCATCTACAACATGATGTCAACATGTGCACCAGCAAAATATCCGGCTTTGATATAAAAAGCCAGCGAGTACATACCCACTGACTCTTAATATATATTACTTACTTATGTTAGTTCCCTATTGCAGGAACAACACTCCCAGCCCCTAGCATCGGTATCACACAGCGAATGAGAGTGTCATTATACCAAGCTATTCATACATAGATACTTTTGGGCTACAACAATAATAATTTTAAATATTTATTAACTACTAATTTTATGCTACAAGTCTGACGAGGGATCCAGTTTGAGGAGGCAGAATGGAATGATTAGAAAAATAGCTATTTTCTAGGTATTTGGAGTATATTTAAAACATATCTGACTAATTATGTCATTTTCTAATTAATCATAAATATGGAGAGATTAAAAGAAAGCCATACTACTATCGCTGAAAACATTGATTATATAAGCTCACTTGAAGAAAAATTGCGAATAGTTAAAACAATGCTGGATAATTATTATCGACCTGAAGAAGTTGCTTATTTGGTTGAACTTCCTTTAGAATATATAGAAGCAATCGAAGAGAAATACGAAAAGTGTGAAAAACTAGTTAAACAAGCCGTAAACAAAAGCTTTTGGAATAACAAACTCATTAACCTTTTTACCAAATTACAAATAGAAGGATTTTCTATAAATATGAAGGAAGAGCTTTCTAATATACATAAGAAAATGGTAATGAAAGCGCGGAGAAAAATAAAGCTACGGGTTGCCTATAGGATGGTTGATTCAGATGATTTCATAACTAACATTGCTCGGATAACAGGCTTAGAAATAAAAGAAGTTGAATATTTAGCAGACATATTCATCATTAGAAGAGAGGAGCGTGAAAGAACAACCAAAAGGTAGCCCAAATAGGTCTAAAAGAACAAGTAGGCCAAGAGTTAATCTCTCGACTGACAGGCCTAAGTTTAGAAGAACTATTGGAATTACAAGCACAAATATCACTACCGGAACAAGGAGAGCCAATTAGTTACATTTATGGAGAAGAACTAGAAGATGATAAAAATGATGAGGAATTATATAACTTTCATTACAGCTTCTTAAACAATAAGGATACTACTGGCTAAAGTCGATAGTAGTTTAAGTATCTAACAAACCTCAAAAAATTGATCAAAACCAGTTTTTTTGATTTCATGGTTTAATTTTTAGAACTCCCCTTAAGCTTATGTTCCAGGGTCCCCGCTAGGTTCTATTTAGATAAAGATATCCTCCTTATACTTAATACTTAGGATAATTTCAAAAGAATGACTATCCCTTTTTAAGGTCTTCTATAGCTTCCTTGCTAAGACCTGTATACCGCATAATCTTTTCTATAAATTCTCCATTTTTAAGCATATTCTTTGCTATAGCCAATTTCTCATTTTGTGTACCCTTTTCTATACCCTTTTGTATACCAAGCTTTTCCCCTCGCTTTTCTAATTTTCTTGCTGCTGTCATAATGGTGTCTTTAAATTGTGGATAAATTTTTGAAAATTCTTCTATGATCTCTTCTGGATCAGCTTTATTTACCTGTAAGACATATTCTATACTTGCTGATAGTATGTGATAAACGATCACATCCTTTACTAATTTATGATTTTCTTTTAACCATATTATAAAATTACCATCGCCACCTCTTTTCAGCAATAGCTCCATCATCGCACTTGAGCTATGGGTAACTAGTGTTAAATCGGGCTCAACATTGAGATTGATAAGGAAAAAGTACCTACCCATGAGCAATTTAGCTATCCAAGGTATTTCAAAATAATCATATGTATTTTCATGATAAGGATATTTTTTACGTTTGTTACCATTATAAAGCACAAAATTAGCAATAATAGGTAGCTTCTTGTTCTTTTGTTTTCTATGCTTGATAAAAAGTCCTAGGTTGTACTGCAGTATACGTTCTAAGATAAATGGATCTATATTTCTTTCCTGTTCTACATGCAGATATATTGGAACATTTTTTCCCTTTGTATAACATACGTAGGTAATATCGGTATAAAGTGGTTTTTTGTTAGGTAGCCTTCGAACAGCATCTGCTAATTTCAATGTACTCCAATCTAGTTCTTCTCTAACTTCAGAAAGCAGATGACCCATAAAAAATGCACGTGCTACTTCCAAGTTTTCCATCGTTGTTTGAAAGTAGGTATCATGTGGAGTTGCTATTTGATAAGTCATAAAAATATACACAGAGTTAAAAACAAATTTATAACAAATTGCTCAATTCTGTGACAGAATTATCAAAATAATTTTACTAATGTGATTCCGACCAATTCTTACCTATGCCTACTTGTACTTCTATAGGTACCCCTGCTAATGGAAGTGCATTTGTCATCAATATAGCTACCTGCTCCTTGAGTAAGTCTACTTCTGAACTTGGTGCATCAAACACAAGTTCATCATGCACTTGTAAGATTAATTTAGACTGTAATTTTTCTTTTTTTAACCATTCATAAATATGAATCATCGCCAACTTAATCATTTCAGCAGCAGTACCCTGTATAGGTGCATTAATGGCGTTACGTTCATCAAAACCACGAAGCGTAGCATTTCTAGAATTAATATCTCTTAAATATTTCTTCCGGCCCATCAGGGTTGTTACATACCCGTGTTCTCTACCTTGGTTGATAATTCTATCCATATATGCTTTCACAGCAGAAAATTCCTTAAAATAGGCCTCAATAATAGCCCCTGCTTCGGTACGGCTAATACCTAATCGCTGTGCTAGCCCAAAAGCTGAAATACCATAAATAATACCAAAATTGGCTGTCTTGGCTTGCCGCCGCATCTGTTCATCTACCTCCTCGATAGATACCTTAAATAGCTTACTAGCTGTGGCAACGTGTATATCCTTTTGTGCTTTGAAAGCTTCTATCATCGTTTCATCTTGGGAAAAAGAGGCCATAATCCGTAACTCGATCTGCGAATAATCAGCAGAAAGTAGAACACGGTCTGAAGCACTAGGGATAAATGCCTCCCGGATGGCTTTACTCTTCTCAGTACGGATAGGTATGTTTTGTAGATTGGGATTGGTAGAGCTAAGCCTACCTGTAGCTACTATAGTTTGGTTATAAGAAGTATGTATTCTTCCATCAAATGGAGAAATTAGACTAGGCAGTGCGTCTACATAGGTAGTTTTTAGTTTTTGTAGCTCTCTATAAGTTAATATCTTATTCACGATTGGATGCGTATGAACAAAATCTGCTAAGATTAACTCGTTGGTAGCATATTGGCCCGATTTCGTTTTCTTAGGCTTTTCAGCAATCTTCATCCGATCAAATAATATTTCTCCTAGCTGTTTGGGAGAACTCAGGTTGAACGTACATCCTGCTAATTCATGAATTTCTTTTTCTAAAACCTCAATTTCTGCAGCTAAGCCAACAGAGATTTCTTTTAATACACGTACATCCAGTTGCACCCCCTGATATTCCATAGCAGTAAGTACTTGCACCAACGGAATTTCTATGTCGTAAGACAGTTTAGATAACTGCTGTTGCTTGATGGCTTGCTCTAAAGGAGCTTTAAGCTGTAAGGTAACATCTGCATCTTCACAGGCATATTCTTTAACCAAATTTATCTCTACCTCTTGCATATTTTTTTGGGTAGATTTTTTAGAGCCAATCAACTCTTCTATACGTACAGGGGAATACTGAAGATAATGCTCAGACATCGCATTCATATTATGTGGTCGATCAGGATCTACCACATAGTGGGCTACCATCGTGTCAAAGATGGGAGAAGCCACTTCTATACCATAACGACGTAAAATAAGGTTGTCGTATTTCAAATTTTGCCCTACTTTACATTGAGTAGTACTTTCAAATAGAGGACGAAATTCTTCAACAATTGCTCGAGCTTGCTTTTGATCTGCAGGAATAGGTATGTAGTAAGCTTCGCCAGGATAGTAAGAAAATGCAATTCCTACAAGATGTGCTTGATAAGGATCCAAGCCGGTAGTCTCTGTATCAAAGCAAAAAGTATCTTGAAGTTTTAAGTAGCTAACAAGTTCTTTGCGTAAGACTGGTGTATCTATTACATGATACTGATGTTTGGTAGTGTAGATATTACGTAGCAGAACAGGTACAACAGAAGTTGTTGCTAAACTTTCTGCTACATCAGATCCATTATTGGCAGTAGTAGATAAATCAAAAAGATTGCCTTGTGTGCCAGGTTTTACTTTTGTAGTATTTGTACTATCAGCAGTTTCGCCTAACACACGCCTAGTCAATGTATTAAACTCTAATTCCTGAAAAATAGCCTTTAACTGTACACGGTCGGGGCCTTGATACAGACTTTGTACTAGATCAAAATCAATAGGAACGCTGGTATGGATGGTTGCCAATTCTTTAGATAGCAACCCTTGTTGGGCATATTTTTCTACATTTTCTCGAAGCTTTCCGGTCAACTGGTCTACATTTGCTATCAGATTTTCTACTGTACCAAATTGCTCGATCAGCTTTTGAGCTGTTTTTGCTCCAATACTAGGTATCCCAGGAATATTATCTACGGCATCTCCCTGTAGTGCAAATAAATCTCTTATTTGATCTACATTTGCTATTCCCCACTTATCCAATACCGCTTTTTCATCCAAAATAGCTACACCATTACCCATAAAGGCTGGCCTATATAGATAGATATGTTCATTTACCAACTGGGCAAAATCTTTGTCCGGAGTCATCATATACACTTCGAACTCTTCTTTAGCTGCTTGGAGAGCTAGGGTACCTATGATATCATCTGCCTCATACCCATCCAGTGACAATGCTGGTATACAAAATGCCTCTAAGATCTTCTTTACATACGGAATGGCTACCGTAATATCTTCGGGTTGTGCTTGCCGATGTTCCTTATAAGCTGGGAATACATGATGTCTGTGGGTAGGTGCTGCTGTATCAAAAGCTACGATGATGTGAGTTGGCTTTTCTTTATTAATTACTTCTAACAAAGTATTGGTAAACCCAAAGGTAGCACTGGTATTAAGTCCTCTTGAAGTAATTCTAGGATTTTTACTAAAAGCAAAATGCGACCGATAGATGAGGGCCATCGCATCAAGCAGAAATAATTTTTTAATAGCAGCAGTTGCCATTACTATTTGTGAGTAAGAGGATTAGTAAATATTTGTTGTTGCTTTAAGGCTCTTGGTATATAATTATACTTAACCGTTTCAGGGAATACTGCTAATTCCTTACCCAGTCCTTTTTCTACAGCAATGGCAGTGATACGCCCTACAAAACTATAGGTATTTGTCACAGGTAAGTCGGCCAGCGGATCCCCATAAGCTTCTTCTATAGAAATAATTTTCCATCCTTGTTTCCTAATATGTGCAATAAGATCTCCTATAAAAAGGGCTACCAAGTCATTCTCATGTAGCAAGAGTATATGCTTGGCTTTTCTTCCTAGTACTTTATATGCTAATTCTTGGTTGATTTTTATACAATCCCAAAGAATAGTAATGTATAAATTTTTGAGTTTATCATAATCAACTGTTTCCCCAGCTTTAACCGCATCTAATAACAACTTATTGATATAATAATCATGATTGTTAACTGTAGTATAACCTTCGCGATAGCCCATATCTTGCAAAGCTTGTATAACTTCTTGACGTTGAGCTTTATTTTTACCTTCGGCTAAATAGGGGAACCTAAATAAGGGTCTAAAATTAGGTAAAGGACTTAAAATTTCATGAGCCCTCTTGATATCCACTATAAATTCTTGTGCCGTAATGTCATTGAGCTTCGGATGACTATACGAGTGATTGGCTATAATATGCCCTGCTTCCGCATACATATGCAAACGCTTCATATTGATTGGCACTTGAGCGTATTTCCCGATTGCGAAAATTCCTATAGCAGGACAATTGGCTTCTCGTAGCGCCTGTATGATTTTTTTTGTTTTCTCCATCCCATTAAAAATAACCGTACCAGGCATCGGCGCATCATCTAGGCTAAGGGCAATTTCGCCTACCTCTTCATTTAATTCCGACGCTGATTGAGAATCATCTACTCGTTCTGACTCTAATGGAGAAGCTGCTATTGGGCTATTAAAGATTATTAGAAACAGCACCAAATACAAGCATCTATATTTATCTAGAAACCGCAAATTGAAATAATACATTTTATTTTTTTAATTGTCACACTAGCTCCTAATCCAAAAATACATCTTTACACTTATAGATCATATCTAAAACTTAGGCTTTATAGCTATCGCATATCTATCAGTAAAAAGAGCCAAAATTCTTGATTAGAGCACTTTCTTAAAATTTAAGTCAATAGTTAGTTGGATAGCTAAGTCCAAACATGTAAAAATCTTTATTACCTATAGTTGGTTACTATATATATAGGAATATACTCGATGACCAACAATATAGGACAAGAAAATATTTAAAAAGAACAAAGAGAATAGCGTTCTTACAAAATCAAGAATTGAGTTTATCTGGGCAGAAATAAGTTTGCGAGAAACCGGAGTTGGAGTGTCAGGAAAGGTTCCTGACAGCACATGAAGATTGTAGTGTCAGGGCTGGGGCCCTGACACACACTTACTGACGAACCCAAGGGGTTCAAAGCGATGGTTCTGCAAGAACTCTAATAAATGAAGGACGGATATTCAATAGCGGTAATAGTTTGACTTACAATCAATTAGTTCTCATGTTGATATGAGAACTAATAACCAAGAAGTTATAAAAGCGGTCTGGACGGGACTCGAACCCGCGACCTCCTGCGTGACAGGCAGGCATTCTAACCGACTGAACTACCAGACCATATAATTACACAAAATAACCTACAAATACCTTGAAAAGGTAAATGCGGTTTTTGTTAACCCTTGCAAAGTACAAAGATATCACAAAAGTTTAATAACTTGGCGGATAAAATGTAAGAATTAAGTACGCTTCATATTGAATTTCGCTTTAAAATACTTTATTGATATATTGACCAATCTTGATACAGAAAAAAGCTACTACAGAAACCGAAGCCAAAGGTTATTTAATTTGCAACCAAAATTATACGTAAGTAATTTCAAGATAAATATTTAAAAAAAGAATATGCTTTTAGAATTTGAGAAACCTATTGCCCTTTTAGAAGAAAAACTAGCCACAATGAAAGCAAAAGCTGCTCAAAAAAAGGCTAGTAAGCTGATACAGTCTATCCAAAAGTTGGAAGAAGAAATAAAAACATTACAAGCAGAAACTTTTAAAAATCTAACACCCTGGCAAAGAGTCCAACTCTCGAGACATGTTGATAGACCTTACACACTGGATTACATTAACTACATGGCTGATGAATTTATACCCTTACACGGTGATCGGACTGGTAAAGATGATTTAGCTATTGTAGGCGGCTTTGCAAAATTAGCTAACCAGCCTGTTATGATTATCGGACATCAAAAAGGTAGAACTACCAAAGAGCGACAAACTAGAAATTTTGGAATGGCCAACCCAGAGGGATACAGAAAAGCTTTACGCCTTATGAAATTGGCTGAAAAATTTAATAAGCCGATTGTAACGCTCATAGACACCCCTGGTGCCTATCCGGGTTTAGAAGCAGAAGAACATGGACAAGCAGAAGCCATTGCGAAGAATATCCAATCTATGTTCGATATTCAAGTCCCGATTATTTGCATCATCATCGGAGAGGGGGCTTCTGGTGGTGCGCTGGGCTTAGCTGTAGGAGATAAAATATTGATGTTAGAAAACACCTGGTACTCGGTCATATCACCTGAATCATGTGCTTCTATACTCTGGAAAAGTTGGGAATACAAAGAACAAGCCGCTGAAGTGCTGAAGTTAACTGCCGCTGACATGCAAAACTTACATCTGATCGATGGAATTATTTTAGAACCAGTAGGGGGAGCACATAGGGATCCAAAAGGTATCGCTATGACAGTAAAAACAGAAATCCTAAAACATATTGAATCACTCAGCAAGATGAGCCCCGAAAAGAGGATCGCAAAACGTATCGAAAAATTTTGTCAGATGGGTGTAGTTAAAGAATAAATTTATTCTTTAACTTTTTCTATGTTATTTTTAACCCTTGCTTTCTTTTCTAAGATATAAGTCAGAGTTCTTAAATGATAGAGTGATAAGTGATACTCAAAGTCATACCCCTATACGTTAGACTTCTTGCATAACCAAGAATTGAGTTCACTGAGCAGGAAGGATTTTGTGAGAAACCGGAGTTTACTGCAGTAAATAAATATGAAGAACCAATTACTGATGAACCTAGAGAACTCAAATCGACGGTTTCGTAAGAAGTCTATTAATTTATCTACTTTTTTCAACGCCCATTAGAATAAATAAAATTTTGGGTTATATACTTTATTCCTAAAGTAGCGCATATAACATATAGAAAGTTTCATGAAGTTTGGTATAGAAAATATTTGATCTAATCAAAAATTATGTATTTTATGATTCCCTACTATCAAGTTAATAGTATGTGAGGGGTTAGCTCCTGGAATATTTCCTAGCAAAAACTGCCTAAATTTTTTAGTTCGATTAATCATAAAGCTATCCTGTTAAATAAGCTGGTATATGAATTATTTCAGCATTGATTATGTTATTATTTATGCTTTCATTGCCATAAGCCTGACGATTGGTATTAGAGCTGGAAGAAAAGTTAAAGATGTCGCAGATTATATTTTGGCTAATAGAAGCTTGGGCAAATGGGCAATATCACTTAGCTACGTAACTACTTCTATATCAGGCGGTGGGATTCTAGCCACATCAACAAAAACTTATTCAGAATGGATTATTGCGGGAGTAGCAATAGTTGTAACCTTTATGATGTATGTTGTTGCTGGGATCTTCTTAGTACCTAAAATAGCACATTTTAAAAATTGCCTTACCTTAGGTGACCTTATAGCTAGCATGTACGGAGAAAAAAGCAAACTGGTTACAGGTATACTAGGTTTTCTTACTGTTATCTGTCGGGCTGGCATGGATCTGATTATACTGGGTACGTTCTGTGATATGGTGCTATATATCAAAGGTAGTTGGGCCATCGTTGTTGGAGGTTTTGTTTTAGCTATTTATGCTGCCCATGGAGGAATAAAAAGTATAGTTACTACAGATGTCTCTCAATTCTTAATACTCCTTGGAATTACTCCTATATTCGTCTACTTTGTGCTCCATGCTGCAGGCGGCATAGAAGCTGTATTTACTCAACTTGCCACACAGGATCTTCCTATTACCAGGTCTGAAAATTTTTCTTATTATTTAACGTATTTTTTAGTATGGAATCTTTTCCCATTAGGCATCGTTTCTAACCCTGCTACAATGCAGCGCCTTTTAATGGCTAGAAACGAAAAAGAACTGAAGGAACAAAGTTTGTTGGCCGCAGTCTTTGCTCCGTTATTCAAAATAGCTACTATGTTATTAGTGTTCGCTGGATTTATAATTTATCCCAACATCCCAGATAACATGCTTGTGGCACATATCATGCAAGTATTGCTACCTGCAGGACTTAAGGGTTTGGCTATGGTAAGTTTATTAGCAGTCAACATGTCTATCACCAGTTCTTGCTTACATGCTGCTGGATTTTCTATTATTCATGATGTCATCAAGCCTATTTGTAACAAAAGAAATGTTCAAATTAATGAACTTGCCGGGATAAGATGGGCTACTATTTTAGTCGGTAGTATACCGATTATGCTAAGCTTGTTGTATCATGATGTTTATAAATTATTCATTATACCATTTGGTCTTTGCGGTCCTTTGTTGATGTTTCCTAGTTTAGCTGGTATCATGGGACTTAAGCCCGACAAACAAGCTTTTTATTTGGCATTGATCTCTACAATAATAACCTTTAGCCTATGTGAATTGCTTTTACCTACTAGTCAAGTTTGCTATACGATTCTACTTACCATTACAATAAATGGACTTACTTTTTTTGGCACTCACCTCATAAAAAACAAAGGATTTGCAATAATCAACAGAACTGCAGGAAGAGAAATGCTATGGCGGCCTCGAAAAAAATCGTTTATGGCTAGCCTAAAGCAAATTACTTTTACTCCAACTCACCTCATAAAATGCGCTCAAGACTTGACCAGCCAATCTGGTAATCCATATACTCTTTTTGGGATATTTCTAGCCATCAACTACTTAATACCTTATCCTCTATGGGCCAATACACCTCTTCCATATCAACATACGATGCTAGTGGTTCGGTTAGTAGGAGGGATTCTATGTGGTTCGTTGATCTTGCAAGGGAAATGGCCTAAAGCTTGGATGCCTTACCTACCTATTTTCTGGTACGTAACCATCTTATTCTGTATACCTTTTACTAATACCCTGATGTACTTAATAAGTAATAGCAGAATAGAATGGCTAATAAGCTCCCTGTGTTTTACAGTATTCCTCTTTATACTTCTTGATTGGATTAGCTTACTAGCAATAAGTACGCTTGGTATAGGGCTAGGGCTAGTTTATTTTAAACTATTGGGTGGCGAGATAGGCTTTTCAACAAGTTTTATGAACAAATACTTGCTGATTTACCAACTAATATTTTGCTGGGTGGCCAGTATTGTATTTTTACGTAGAAAACAGCTAGTATTTAACAAGCTAGCTACCCAGAGAGACTATTTTAAGTATATCCAACAGGATACTGGTAGTAGACTTGTAGAAACACTAAAATATCGCGAAGGATTACTTAAAGAATTAGATGCTCAACAAATAGCCATATTTGATGATGTAACAGCGGCGTACATCAAACAAGCCATTTATAGGATTACAGATTATCTGCGCTTAGATGTAAAGACGATTATTCTAGACGATTTTCTTGACAAAGTGGGGGAGATTCCTAAACTACAAGATTTCATTACACCGCCTGAAGTTTACATGCAACACGCTACGAGCATCAAAGAAATACAAGCAGATGAACACAAGCTTTATGATGTTTTGGTCAATAGTATTTCGTATATCCAGGAACACAATCTACATAACAACCCTATTAAAATAATTTTAGAAGATGCCTTGTTAGGGCATACGATAGCTCATATGAAGGATTATACAAAAAAATTAGAAGCGTTGCAGATCACTATTACTACTGAAGATGAACTCCCGCTAAAAAAAGACATTTACATGATTGATTCTAGTAAGATTAGTACTCCTTCTCATCATGAAGCAAAACAATTACCTCTGGTAGAGAATGCACGTATCATAGATGCGCATTATGGCTATATCCATGTTACATTACCGCATACGCATACTTATGTGATTCCTGTTAATCTTAGAAAAATTCGAGGTAAAGTTATGGAATTACTCACAGAGCCCGTTGAAGCAGATCAAGACGAACTCAACCACCCATTAGCAATAGAGTTAGAAAAACAGCTATTTGATAAGCTCAATGGCACACAGGTAGATTTAGCTGTGATTCAGAAAGCACTACTTATTATTAAGAAATATCACGGGGGTGTAAAGCGAAAATCAGGAGAACCTTTCTTTACACATCCAATCGCAGTAGCCTTAATACTTTTAGACCACACTCAAGACCAAGATACTGTGGTAGGAGCTTTACTTCATGATACCGTAGAAGATACCAGTTTATCCATAACTCAAATCAAAGCACTGTTTGGAGATAACGTAGCCTTTATTGTGAGTAAGGTAACAAATCTAGAAGATAATCTTAGAAGAATAAGCTTGGATGATCACGAAAACCTGCACCGTTTGACAAATTGTGAAGATAATCGGGTAACCTTAGTAAAGCTGTCAGATAGGCTACACAATATGCGTACCATCAAACATCACCCCTCACTAAACAAACAAAAGAACATTGCTAATGAGACGTTATCATTTTTTGTTCCAATGGCTAAACAACTCAACCGAGTAAATATGGCTACGGAATTAGAAATATTATGCGTAGAAGTTCTAAACAAAAAAGAGTAACATTTTAACGAGGTAGGCAACTGAGAAAACTATTCGGAGAGCTATATTTTTATAAAGTTTTATGAATTTACTTGTGGTGTCAGGGCTGGGGCCCTGACACCACATTCACTGACGAACTTAGTGGGGCTAAAGGCGACGGTTTTGAAAGAGTTCTAATAAAATTTATATTTAGCAAGAATTTTATATGCATGCAGTTAAATTTTCAAACACCTATTGAATATCTGAAAGGCGTAGGTCCTAAAAAAGCTATCTTACTCCAAAAAGAATTGCAAATCTATAACTTAGCTGACCTGATCCAATACTACCCTTTTCGCTATGAAGATCGTACCTCCTTTCATAAAATCATAGAAGTAGAAGAAGACTTATCGTACGTACAACTCAAAGGTTATATACAATCACCCAAGATTGTCGCCAAAGGAAAGAAAAGGCTAGTTGCCCATCTAAAAGATGATACTGGAATTATAACACTAGTTTGGTTTCAAAAAATACAAAATATTCTCAAACAACTAAAACCCAATTTACTATATCAAGTATTTGGAAAACCTACTATCTATAATGGAATCTATACGCTAGTCCATCCTGAATTCGAAATATTCA
Source organism: Candidatus Amoebophilus sp. 36-38 (assembly GCA_001897825.1). Lineage (GTDB taxonomy): Bacteria > Bacteroidota > Bacteroidia > Cytophagales > Amoebophilaceae > Amoebophilus. The sequence continues at coordinate 9,231 of MKUM01000001.1, read as the reverse complement.
ATCCAGAATCAGTCCAAGAAAAAAAGCTGATACCAGTCTATCATACCACAGAAAAGTTAAAGGCTAACCAGATGGACAGTAGATACCTTAGAAGCATACAAAAAAACCTGCTAGAACAATTTCCTAGTCATTTGGTAGAAACACTACCCAATTATTTGAGAGAGCAATACAAAATTACAGATAAAAGAACTGCATTGTCCAATGTACATTTTCCAAATGATTTCCAAATACTTCAAAAAGCATCCTTTAGATTAAAATTTGAAGAACTTTTCTATATCCAATTAAAATTATTACAAACTCGACAGCTACGCCTTGAAAAACAGATAGGAGACCCATATACAGATATAAAACTCTTACATTACTTTTATGAAACCAGTATGCCTTTTCCATTGACAGCAGCGCAGAAACGTGTAGTAAAAGAAATCTATGCAGATCTACGTTCTGGCAAGCAAATGAATAGGCTTTTACAAGGCGATGTAGGGAGTGGTAAGACCATTGTAGCTTTCCTGGCTATGCTTATTGTAATAGGTAGCGGCGCACAAGTAGCCATGATGGCTCCTACTGAAATCCTCGCTGAACAGCACTACAAAAAATTAAAAGAATTTGCCTCTTCTCTTTCACTACGCATAGCCATACTGACAGGCTCTACCAAGTCCAGCGAACGAAAAAAAATATTAGAGGAGTTAGCAAAAGGCGATTTACAAATTATAGTAGGTACACATAGTCTGATTAATGATGCCGTCATATTTCAAAAACTAGGGCTAGCAATCATTGATGAGCAACATCGATTTGGAGTCATGCAAAGAGCCAAGCTATGGCAAAAAGAAAACATCACAGCCCCTCATGTGTTAATTATGTCTGCTACACCCATACCCCGTACTTTAGCGATGACGTTGTATGGAGACTTGGATATATCTATCATTGATGAGATGCCTGCAGGAAGAAAACCTACTAAAACCCTACATTATTATGATGCGCAAAGGTTAAAAGTTTTTCGATTTATTAAAGATCAAATAAGCTTAGGCAGGCAAGTCTATATCGTCTATCCACTTATTGAAGAATCCGCCAAGATGGACTATAAAAATTTAATGGATGGATATGAGAGCATTTGCCGTGCCTTCCCTGAGATACCGTTAAGTATTATACACGGAAAAATGAAAGCAAGCGATAAAGAGTATGAAATGCAACGTTTTGCAAAAGGAGAAACGAAAATTATGGTGGCTACTACCGTGATAGAAGTAGGGGTAAATGTACCCAATGCCAGTGTGATGATCATCGAAAATGCAGATCGTTTTGGCTTATCTCAACTTCATCAGCTTCGTGGAAGAGTAGGTAGGGGGCAAGACCAGGCCTATTGTATTTTGATGACCGAATATAAATTGGGTACAAAAAGTAGAGATCGGATTCAGGCACTAGTAAGCACCAATAATGGCTTCGAAATAGCTGATATGGATTTAAGGCTTAGAGGACCTGGTGACTTGATGGGCATACAACAAAGTGGGCTACTAGAACTAAAAATAGCGGATTTATCTAAAGATACTCATATCTTAGAAATTGCCAGAGACGCTGCCAAATCTGTTATCAAACAAGATCCCCTATTAGAAAATTCCCACCATCACATCCTCAAACAGCGACTCGAACATACCAAAAATATGAGCTGGGGGAATATAGGATAGTTAAGTAGTTATCCCTTAATAACCCTCAAACTGGCGCAAGTATCCTCGCGTGTACCTACATCGAGTATTTGGCTTCCATGATTTGGGGTACACAGACATAACCTATTTTCATGGTTGTCAATTGAACGAGCGTTTATGAAACTATTTATTTTACTTAAAATTCGACCCAATAAGTGTCACTTTACCCGTCAATTAAAGTATGCCAACTAAATGTTAATTTAATAGCTTATGAGAATTAAGATAACTACATTTTTACCTGTTGATTATTTTTTATCAACTATTTGCAAATAAATTAGCTATCAACTAATATAAATTCCTCAATTAAAACTTATATCAGGTATGAGTCGAAATGATAGCTTAAAACAAAGATTAGTAGCTTGTATTTTACTGTTGAGTTTAATTTTACAGAGCTGCAATAATTCATCTATTCCTTCTAGGGATGCGGGAAAAAGCGAAAAGAAGCTAGATAAGATATCACCTCCCACTTATACCAACAGCCGGTCCCAAACAACAGATATAGAGCAAATTCAATTTTCACCAACCGACTTGCGTTATGCAGCACGAAATGGAAATTTAGAAGAGGTACAGCAATTACTAGCAAATGTTACTGATATCAACGCAGCAGATCAACTTGGCTGGACGGTCTTGCATCATGCTGTAGCTAATCTCACTGATGAAGCTACTGTAGTAAACATAATACAACTATTATTAGACGAAGGAGCTGATATTAATCCTATTGACAATAACAATTATACTCCTTTAGACGTTGCTTTAGACTATGGCCGGGAAGAAATAAAAGAGTTATTAATTAAAAGAAAAGCTAAAAGAGGAGCTGGAATTGCCACAGTTGCGGATGAAGAGGAGAAAGAGAAAGAAGATGACGCGGATCAGGGAGTAATAAAAGAGAAGGAAAAAAGGGCGACAGGAGAAAGGGAGTTAAACTCTTGGGTAAATATATCTGAACGTGCTAATAATAATGATGAAGAAGCACAAAAATTAATTATCGATCGGTGTTTAAAAACATCCATGTCCCCATTAGTAAGACGTCTTATAGAACCTCTTAGGTGGGAGAATATAGAAAAAAAAGCTTTAGATGATGAAAAATATGTTTTTTTACTGTTAAGATGTATTAATGTCGAGGAGTTAGATTCTCTAATCAAAAGACTTGTTAATAGCGCAGAAACGCATGCTAAAGCAGATATTCCTTTAGCTAAAACTAATTTAGGATTTATGTATGCAAATGGAAGAGGGGTAAGAAAGGATGAACAAACGGCAGTAAAATGGTATCAAGAAGCTGCTAACCAAGGATGTGCAGTTGCACAATATAATCTAGGTGTGATGTATGCTAATGGAAGAGGGGTAAGAAAGGATGAACAAACGGCAGTAAAATGGTATCAAGAAGCTGCTAATCAAGGACATATAGTTGCACAATATAATCTAGGTATAATGTATTACAATGGCCAAGGGGTGAAACGAAATTACAAACAAGCACTTATATATTTTAGACAAGCAGCTGATCAAGATTATGAGGAGGCAAAAAAAGTTTTATCAGAATTAGATTTAGATACAGATTCAGAATCTGACGATGACTATTCATGGGAAGGTTATAAAGGTGAAAGCAATCCACCAAGTGAAGAAATTCAACAAGAGCTTGAAGAATTAAATAACAAGCTAAAATCAGGGGAACATATAGATTATTCTACGTATTCAAAATTTGTTATTCCTTTCTATCGGGGTATACATTATCTTCCAATACTTTTTAAGAATAAAAACGATAGAAAAACATTCCGTCAAGCTGAACAGAAGGCTAATCCCTTATATAGCTCAAGTGCCTACAAAGCATCAGGTTTAAGTTTTGTTACCCCTTTTTCAGGTCTAAGTGAAGAGGAAAAAGACAAGCTCAAAAACAATGCTCAGGCTATAAAAAATGCACTTGATTCTTTGAAAAAATCATTCTTGACGTTCTACCATAAATTTCATGAACTCTATAGTAATGATCATAACGAATTTCATGTAATGCTTCGTGATGCTTTACGAAAAACAGGTGATAAAGATAGCGAGCAAGTTTTACAAGCTTTCTCTAACTATATAAGTTTTTTAAAGCGGCAAGTAGAAAACATGCTTGAATTTAAATTTGAGGAAGCTAGTTTAAGAAATCCACATGTCTCTTTCTCGTTTACTCCTAGACATCCAGTTAAATATGCTGTGGGGGATAAAAGGTTCCATGACTATGAAGGAAAGAAGGCAGATAGTTTAAAATTCAGTTATGATGCATCTGGTAAACCTAAACATCCCTACTTGGGCAAGATTTATGTGGCGCTTTTAACTTTGGATAATTATCTTGATATTAACCCTTATGTGGTTTTACAACAACATACTTTAGGAAAAATCAAAATTAAGAATATACCTTCAAAGAATATATTAGAAGAAAATGAAGTTAGTTTTTCCGGATACTTTCCAGAAAATGCAGTTATACGTACTATAGATATACGTTGCCCTCGATTTGATCAGAAAACATACCCCTCCTCCTATTATGACAATAAACATGGAATAACTGAGGAAACATGGAAGAGACGTAAGAAGAAACTTAATAAGAGAGAATCAATAGATGAATCTGTATATGATAGTATTGTTGAACATCAAGCTAATTTACTTGATAAGTTTACTAAACAAGAAGCTAATGATTCAGGTAAAACGTTGATTTATCCTGGTTTCGACAATGATTTTGTTTTATTTCCACTTTCTACCGAAACAGCTAAGTATTATACTCAAATTCGTCAAGGAATAGAAAGTATAAATATCCAGGGGATTGCACCTGAAGAAGTTATCTATGTAGCTAAAAAGCTGTTAGATGTAGATAATGAGCATGTTAGGAGAGTTAGGACGTTTCAGGCTAATATATATACTAAGATTGAAGACCGAGGATCTATTCTTTTTTCTAATGTCTTGAAGACTAATACATATTTAACTACTTTATTGCTGCACGGTAAATCTACCAAGAGAGGAGTAGAAATTTTAGCAAGTGCTTTAGAAAATAATACAGCATTAACATATTTAAGTTTATACAGAAGTACGGCTGTAGGGGAAGCAATTGAGTATATTGCAGAGGCACTAAAAAAGAATACAGCCTTAACAAAGCTAAATCTTGCAAATACAAATATTAATGGTGGAGAAGCTTTACAAAATATTTTTAAAGGAGTGCTTGAAAAAAATACTACGCTTCGACATATAAATCTAGCATTTAATGCAAAAATAGACGAAGAGACGAAAAAGTACTTAAATCAATATTCCACAATTACATGGGAGTTTCAAAAGATTTGGACTGAATATTAAGGAACCCTTTCCAGGCAGGAAAAGGCTAGGATAAACTCAATACTTGCCACAAATCTATCATTTTAGCGCTTAAATAAAGGGATTTATATACTAAGGATAGCAAAATGTTAAAGCGCAGGTTTACTCTATCGTTTACTCTAATCGCTACTTTGCTTCACTCATGAGTAAAGTGTTGTTCACCTCGTCAATCACTTCGTTGCTAAAACTCTTCAGGTAAGTCTGGGTGATCAGCCCCAAACTGGCGCAAGCGTCCTCGCTTGTGCCTACAAGTAAATTAAATTTAATTTAAATATCTGTAACCTAATAAGCCTACATATAGAAATATCAAAAATCATAGCACAAGCCTCTAGGCTTGTGCTATTAGAGGGGGGTAATCGTAAACCTGGCTTCGTTGCTTTCATTTCTTTTTGCTTAATACTTTTAAGCTAATCTCCTTTAACTCACTTGCGATGGATGCTAATCCTAATTTTTCAGATAAGGGCACAAAGAAAAGTAATGTCTCATTAGCAATATGTTTTTGCTTAGCTAGAGATGAATGACCACTGATAGTACGCATGTTATGTAATCTGTCTGCTAGTTTTACAAAAGCTGCTCGTTCATCCTGATAGTCCATCAGACGAGAAATATTTTCATGATCTTCTAAACTTATTCTACGTAAATTACTTTCTAAGTTGGTTACTTTGTTGACAATAAAAGCTACTTGTTCTCCAAACATAGCCTTAATTTGTATCAGGGATAAGCCTGTATCTTCTACGGTATCATGCAATAAAGCTGCTACTACTGCATCCTGATCTTTACAGTATCCTAATAAAATGAGAGCTACAGTTATAGGATGGGTAAAAAATGGTTCTCCGGATTTTCTCTTCACTCCTGCATGGTATTTCTTAATCATATCCAGTGCATTAATCACAATCTTAGCATCTATTTTCTCATTTTTTATCTTATCTAGAAGTTCTTTTTCCAATTGTATAGAGAGTGGATGTTTTAATTCTTCTGGATCTGCTACAACAGGTGATCTTAAGAGTTCCATTACTTTACCACGCACCTCTCTTACATTTACTGGGAGTACATATAAATGAGTATTTAATTGACTTAGGTCCGCGTAACCATAATGAGCATCGATAATACGGACATTTTCGACTAATGCTTTTTTCTCTCCGTCTCGTACTATTGGAGTAATGGAAGGATGCTCGTCAAACATATATACCTCTTTAGTAGGTGGAATCAATTGATCAGTAGTAATAATAAATTTCAAGGCTTTTACTTCTCTAGTGTAGTCTTTCATATTATTTACACCATGGCCTAAGGTAGCATCTTCTATACCAATAATAATAGGTTTATCAGACTGGTTATGCTTATATATGTAAGCAATACTATCTACTAGTAATTGCTGGATTTTTACTATATCCCCGTAGATAAATTCCTCTTTTGTATTCTTCTTAGTTATGATTTCCGGAAGTGTAGACAGATCTTTAAGTTTAATGAAATATTTAACTTTTGATAGGAGCTCATCTAGTTTAATTTGGCTTACTTCCAAACGCATGTAATCTGTCATTCGATAAATAGCCTGCTGCACATAAGCAGCGGTAGTGTGATCAAATAAGGCTTTTTCATCTTGGTTTAGTTCTTTCAAAAAATCTTCTCGATATCCCAAAATTTCTGCTAATTCATTGTTCCTTTCTTCATATAAAGTTATCAGATAGGTATTCTTATCTTCTAACCTTTTTTGCTTTTCTTTAAACCTGAAAATGGCAATCAGAAAACTACTCACTAATAGTACAGCATAGATGAACTTAAACTCTCCTGAACCAGATGCGCTTGTACAAGCATATAGATCACCACAATACATATAAAAAATTAGACAGCCTAAAATTGTTCCTAAAGAAGAAATCAATAACATAAGTGGCCATTCGAGTAGAAAGGATGCCATAACTAGATTGAACATAAAAATCATGACTTGTAGTTCGTGAAAACCACTCATAACTACTAGGATCGTACCTACCACGAAGAGGACATAAAAGATACCAACTGGCCAAGCAATGGTGATAAATCTTTTTTTATATTTAAAGGTAGAAGGCCAAGCAGGATAAGTTAAGAAAGCAGCCGTGCAAACAAGCACAGATTGATAGATAAAATTATAAAGAGATTGATAATGTGTAATTGTGTCTTCCTTAATGGTATAAAGAGAAGCATACGTAGCTCCTATTATGTAAATGGCAAAAAAAGAATAGATCACTTCATAGGTAGGTAGATTTTTCTGCAGATAATCATAGATATTCGTGTTTTTTATATTATTAATAAAATGTTGCCAAGCCTCTTTCCTTCTTTGCCTCGCTGCTAAAAGAGGTTCTTTATCTTGAATACCCACCCATCCTTTTGGTTCTCGTAGGATATAATGACTACCCATAAAGAATATCAAGTTAGCCACCATGCCTGGGATAAGCCGATCCATTCCTAAATAGCCAAAAAATTTATCCCATAGTGCTGCCGTTATTGCACCAGCTACCATTCCGATTAGAACAGATCTAGTGGTGCTTCTAAAACCAAAAATAGCTAGCAATAGAGGCACAGTAAAAATGGGCATATAAAAGCTACTAGTAAGTAATAAAAGCTGCAGTAGATCTGTCGTACGAATAGCTAATAATAATGCAAAGCTCCCAAAAATTAGGGAAAAAAGCCTAATGAAAATAAGGGGGCGTTGCCAGAATGTCCAAGAGGTTTTTAAAGGCTTAATAATGTCATTAACAGCTAAAACTGCAGCAGAATTAAGGAAAGAATCAGCAGTGGACATGGCCATAGCTGTTATGCCGATTGCAATAAGTCCTTTTAGACCCGGATAAGCATAACTGGTAATAATATAATTAACAATGTTATTAGGAACTAAGCCAGGATTATCTGATAACAATAAGACAGCAATCCAAGCGATAGACATAGTTATTATAAAATCCAATCCGGCTGCATAGGTAAAAGATTTTTTCACTTGTTCTAAATTTCTGGACATAACTATCCGTTGAAATATCGGTGGATTCATGCCAGGGATGATAAAATAAAGCATGAGGCCTAACGTACTTAGAAATTTTGGATTCCACCCTATTGTGTTTCGTAAATTAAAAATGGGATTGGTAGCTAAGGTGTGCGTCACTAATTCAGGCTTTTTTAAATGATTCCAAACTACCAAGGCTAGAATAGGAATGAAAATACTAAAGACAAGAAACTGTAATATATCCGTAATAAGAACAGAACGAATGCCACCAAAAGCGGAATAAAGGATAACAATGCTAGCTGCCACTACAGTAACCCATAGTCCTTCAAAGCCCAAAAGTAAAGTAATCATTCTACCAATTACTTTAAATTGCATTGCCATGGAACCTATAGCCACCAAGATTCCACTGATGGCAGTAATGACTCTTACGTTACGTCCATAAAGTCCTCCCATTGCTTCAGCTACAGAAAAATTATTCAAAAATTCTCCCATACGTATAGCTAAAAATTGCCCAACAAATAATAAACACAGGCTCCCTCCTACTATAGGTATAATAAATTGCAGACCACTCGTATAAACATTTTGTATTCCATAAAACATAAATCCCCCACCTATATTAGTAGCTACAATGGTAGAGGTTACTGTGGCTGTAGAAAAATCTTTATTACCTATGGAAAAATCACGTAGAGACTTTACACGACGGCCAGCTAGTAAGCCTACTACCAGATTAAAAATTAAAAAAGTACTATATAAAATAATGTCAATATGACTTTTTACCATAATAATGTGTTAAATGAGTGATGTATTTTAATAAAAATTTTTATAATTTCTTTATTATCATACAAGTTTATCATTTACATGGTGGCCTAGTAATCTCAACACGAGCATCCGTTAGCTTTATCTTAAGAAAGGTACTTCTACAAAATATTAGTATGTCTCTAAGGTGACCATTATAATTTGAATATTTCCAATGCTCTAACAAAATCCAAAATCAGTTTCAAACAAATTATCATAAGTAGATTAGTAAAGAACCATCGATAAGTAAACAAACTATGGCTTATATAAAAACTTAGACCTTAATAAAATCTAGTTATATTTTAATAACTAACCCAAGCTGCTAATAACATGTAAGTATTTTTTACCTGGATTGCCACGACCACTACGTGGTCTCGCAATGAACTGTGTTCAAAAGCAAGATTTTATTAAATAATTTTCATTGTACATTGTTTGTTTTGTTGC